>JAUVGW010000109.1 GCA_030593565.1 Phycisphaerae bacterium
GCGCGCTTTTTCAAACTGCCTGCGGCTGTGCAACGTACCGCTGATGAGAACGTGTCGGACCTTTTTTTTCATGCAGATTAAGGGCAGCTTTGCCCCTCCTGTCTTTCCTCGATCTGCCGTGATCACAAGCCAGTCGTCCTCCGCGAGTGCCGGAATCCACTCCTCGTCCTTGAGCCCCATCTCGCCAAAGTAATCCACGAGGTGTATCACCCGAGGGGGCACCTCATAGAATGTGAGTAACTTCGCAATGGCATCCACCAATGGCTTACCGAAGTTCTCGTCGAAAAGAAGTTTAACTTGATTGCTCACGCAGCAGTTGACCCGGCCAGATAATCACTCCAGCGAATTGCAAGCTCGATTTCTTTCGGCTGTACGCCATACGCGAGGGCAGCAGCATTGACACCCCCTTCGGCTCGATAGGCATCCATCAAGACCTGGACACCGTAGTGACACGACTTAATGAACGGTTGCCCAAGGCGACGTGTTGGATCCATTATGATTTCGAGGCCGCCATGTTCGTACGCTCGATACGAAGCGGCTAGGCCCTTCGCCGTAAACTCCAACTGTTCCATGTACAATTCCGCGATTTCCCGAAAGGCGAGTTGATCCTTGCCGCTCCCGGATACTTGGACCAATCGCCGCTTCGTGTCCGGAGCGCCGGCCAGCTCGATGTGTATTTCATTCCCGAAAAAATAGGTCTTATGCCCCCGCATCGCGAAGGGATATGGGATGCCATACCGATCCCGCATGTGTGTGACAGCTTTCCGGATCTTCTCCAACGGCATCTTGTAGTCCCGTCGGATTGCCCGGATTGCCAAAGCCTGAACGAAATCGAGGAAAGTCACAGTCTTGTCGGGATCGTCCTTGCGTTGGGCTCGAAGGACAGGTTTACCGATGCGGTTGCCATGGACCCAGCGAGTCATCGTTGAAGTGTGAACGCGCGCATAGAAAGCAGCCTCAGCAGGTGTGTAGAGACCAACATTCATTAGTTCCTTGTCGGATGCCGTTACCATATCATTCAACCAATTAAAGAGCGCCCTCAGCTGAAAGGCCGCACGACATAGCATAGCATATGCCCGCTGACCTCGAATCTCAAACCAATTCGGACGCGACGCCTGTTTCGCACGGGACCTCCGGAAGCCTCCGCTCGCCCCTATTCCTGAATATGTCATGAATCGGCGACGAGGGGCTCGAGAATCCACAGGCGTCATGAAACGAACAGCCTCCACGCCCGGGTCCGGCATTGACGCCAACCCCGCTGTATTCCTACAATCTCAATCCATAGATGCCCTGCTCGGGTGAGAAGACCGCGACGTAGTGTCGTTGCCGTCTGCGACATTTACCCTCCGCCATACAGGAGTCGCCCCCTATGCCCTTCAAGCGTGCCGACCGGCTCGACAAGCTGCCGCCGTACATGTTCATCGAGATCGATCACAAGAAGCGGGCGGCCATTGCCTCGGGAAAGGACGTGATCGACTTCGGCGTCGGCGATCCCGACAAGCCCACGCCCACGTTCATCATCGATCGTATGGCCGAGGCGATCTACGACCCCAAGAACCATTCGTATCCGTTCGATGTCGGCGTGATGGCGTTTCGCGAGGCCGCCGCCGACTGGCTCGCCCATCGGTTCGGCGTCACGGTCGACCCGAGGGCCGGGCTCCTCACTTTGATCGGAAGCAAGGAAGGTCTCGGGCACCTGCCCGTCGCCGTGATTAATCCGGGCGATGTCGCCCTGGTCCCGACACCCGGCTATCCCGTCTACAACTCCGCCACGATCTTCGCCGGTGGCGAGCCGTACATGATGCCGCTAACCGAGGAAAACGCCTTCCTGCCGGACCTCGACGCGATTCCCACGGGCGTGCTCGACAAGACGAAGCTGATGTTCCTCAACTATCCAAACAACCCCACCGGCGCAGTCGCCCCGATGGACTTTTACGAGAAGTGCGTCGCCCTCGCCGCCAGGCACGATTTCATCATCTGCTCCGATGCGCCCTACACGGAGTTGTTCTTCGACGACGACGATCGGCCGCACTCGATTCTCGAAGTGCCCGGCGCGCACGACGTCTGCATCGAACTGCACTCGCTCAGCAAGACCTACAACATGACGGGCTGGCGGCTCGCGTTTGCCGCCGGCAACTCCGACGTCCTCGCCGCACTCGGCAAGGTCAAGGGCAATATGGACTCGGGACAATTCGCCGCGATTCAACATGCCGGCGTTGCCGCCCTGCGAGGCTGCGACCACCCGGACATCGTCGGCATTCGCAGGCTCTACAAGGAGCGCCGCGACGTGCTCGTGCCGGCCCTCAACAAGATGGGCTTCCACGTTGACCCGCCGCGAGCCACGTTCTACGTTTGGGCGCGATGCCCCGACGGCTACGACTCGATGACCTGCGCGGCCAGGATGCTGGACGAGGCTGCCGTCGTGGCGATCCCCGGCGAAGGCTTCGGCAAGCCGGGCCGGCGGTTCGTGCGTTTCTCGCTGACGGTCGAGCTTGACCGCATGTCCGAAGCGATCGGGCGGCTGGTGGAGTTGATATGGTGAACGACGAACCGCACGATGCCTATATCAGCCTCGGCTCGAACATGGGCAGGCGGAAGAAGAACATCGCAGCCGCGCTCAGCTCGCTGGAGACGACGAGCGCGATCGAGGTGGCCCGTGTCTCCGGCCTGTACGAGACCGATGCCGTCGGCGGTCCCGAGGATCAGCCCAAATACATCAACGCCGCCGCCCACCTGCGGACGACATTGCCACCGGAACGACTGCTGCGCGTTTGCCTCAATATCGAGGAATCCCTCGGCCGCAAACGCGAAATCCGCTGGGGCGCCAGAACGATCGACATCGACATCCTGCTGTACGGACAGGTCATCCATTCAACGCCGGAACTGACGCTGCCGCACGCGTTGATGCACGAACGTCGCTTCGTGCTCGAGCCGCTGGCCGAGATCGCCCCCGACGTCATCCACCCGGCGTTCGAGCGGACCATCAAGGACATCCTGGCGGCGTTGCCTTCAGCCTGATAGATGATGTGGTACGACGTAGCAAGGACGACCGAGAAGAGAGTCCGAAAGAGGGCGATGCGGCGCAGAATTCGGCATTCTTCACGGATGAGCGGTGAGTGTCGAAGCCCCGGCAGGGGCGTAAGAACATAGCCCACGGCGCAAGCCGTGGGGCTCTGGCGGGTGTGAACCCTCAAGCCCCAGAGGGGCGAAAGAGGAAACCGGGTGGTATCTTTCGCCCCGCTGGGGCTGTATAAAGCGCGTGCCGATTCGATCCCACGGCTTGCGCCGTGGGCTATGTTCTTACGCCACTCCGTGGCTGGCTGGGCAGTGTGCATTCCCAAATAAGCTGTGAAGAACCGAATTCAGCGGGGAGGCACAGACAAGGATCGCCCTTGAAGCCTGTTCGGTCGAATCGCAGCCGCCTCATTGGCGCGGCTCGGGTGAAGCAGGATGTGAACTACCCCAGCAGATCGTCGAGGTACCACTGGATATCCAACCCGTTCACCGTGCAGTCGCCGTTCATGTCGGCGTCCCAGGTGTTGGCGTCGCCGGTGATGTCGCCCAGGAGGATGCCCACGAAGGTCGCGATGTCGGGGGGCGGGACGGTGCCTTCGGCGACGATCGTGCCGGTGATTGTGATCTCTCCCATGCTCGGATCGTCGGGGTTGAGCAGGGCGGTTGTGTCGATGTCGATCGTCAGCGTGATGTCGCGGCCGCTGACGGCGACCGTGCCGTTCATTTCTGCCGGGTCCAGGGAGAGCGTGCTCAGATCCATCACGTCGTTGCACGGCATCGGCGGGACCATTTGCCCCATGGCAACGCAGACGACGCCTGTTGCGTTGTAGTCCAGCATGCCCGCGGCGTCCACCGGCACCGCCGGGTAGCCGAAGGCCGGCGGACTTCCGCTCAGGGGCGTCTGCGGCATGGGCGTGCCCGGTGTCGCGTACATGAGTTCCATGTCCGTCCCGGTCGCGCTGAAGGTGCCGAGAACGACGAAGAGGATGCGGAACTCGAGGTACAGATCGATGTTCTCTGTGAGCAGAAAATCGAAATCGTGCAACGCGAAGGTGGCCGGGCCATCGAGGCAGTCCAGCGAGATCGTGGCATCACCCGTGACGGGCGAGCTGTCGCTGTCGCAGTCACCGATGCCCCCGAACGATGCGCACATTTGCACGTTGACCGAAGACTGGGCCGTATTGACCTGCAATGTCACCGGGGCGGCAGTCACGCCGGCCGCCGAGACAAGTGCAATGATGACGGCGATACGAAGTGCCATTTTCTCGCCCTCCTGGTGTGATGAGATGATATCAGGCCTTTCTGGACCGGCTTACCGTCATCATATTACCACGCGGGAGATTCCGTTTCCAGTTCGTGCCCATGCCGCCCGGGGGCGGTTCCGTTAGAATACCCGGGCCGCACCCAGTCCCTCGTCGTGACCTCCGCAGTCCCGTATGAGTGGATGGCGACGGGGGGAAGACGGTGCGGCCTCACCTGAGTGGCGTGGAGGCGATCATGGCTGCGATGACGAAGGAGGAACCGACGGCCCCGCCGGTGGCGACGCGAGAGGGCGAGGCGCGCAGCGCCGTCGCCGAGGCGCGCAAGGCCGGCCGCTCGATCGCGTTTGTGCCGACCATGGGAGCGTTGCACGCTGGGCATACAAGTCTGATCGAAGCGGCCGACAAGGGCGGCGCATTCGTCGTGGTGAGCATCTATGTCAACCCGACGCAGTTCGGGCCGATGGAGGATTTCAACGAGTATCCACGGACGCTCGATGCCGACCGCGAAGCCAGCGCCCGCGCCGGCGCGGATTTGATCTTCGCGCCTGCCCACGACGAGATGTACCCGCCGGGCGACCAGACGCGCGTACGTCCCGGACCGCTCAGCGAACCGATGTGCGGCGCGTTCCGGCCTGATCATTTCGAGGGCGTATGCACGGTCGTGGCCAAGCTGTTCAACATCGTGCATCCGGACGTGGCTTACTTCGGCCAGAAGGACGCGCAGCAGGCCGTGGTGCTTCGCCGGATGGTGCGAGACTTGTGCATGCCGATCCAGATCGAGGTGTGCCCGCTGGTCCGGGAGGAAGACGGCCTCGCCATGTCGAGCCGCAACGCCAAGCTGACGGCCGCGCAACGGAAGCAAGCCCTGTGCTTATATAAGGCGTTGTGCACCGCCCGCGACCGGCTGATGGCCGGCGAGCAGACCATTGGAGGCATCATCGCCGCGATGCGGGATACGATCATGGAAAGCGGTCCGGCCGAGATCGACTACCTCAGTATCGTCGACCCCGAGACGCTGGAGCCCGCTCGCAAACCCGCCGGTCTCGTTATGGTCGCCGGGGCGATCCGGATCGGCGAAACACGGTTAATCGACAACATGTTGGTGGAGACGATTAGGGATTGACGATTAACGATTGACGATTGACGATTAGAGCAGCATAAGAAATGGTGTGGCGGCCGACGCCCCTGTCGGCCGTGAAGAGTGGTTGGTAGTCGCCTTCCGACACGGGGTCGGACGCTACGGAGTTTCTTAAAACGCTATAGTGATGGCTTACCGGCGAGTGCCGCTTGATCGGCAACCTATAATCGTCAATCGTTAATCGTCAATCAACCACCGGGAGTCGCCTATGTATCCCACGATGTTCAGGTTGCCGTTCCTGCCTGACTGGCTCGCGGACATCAAAAGCTACGGCGTGATGATGATGCTCGCCTTCCTGACCGGCATCTGGCTGGCCTGCCGCCGGGCATACAAGTCACAGGCCGATCCCGATGTTGTCATCAACATCGGCTTCATCGCCCTGATCCTCGGCGTCGTGGGCGCCAGGGCCATGTTTGTGATCCACTACTGGGAGACTCGGTTCGCGAACCAGGCCGATCCACTGTGGGCAGTGTTCGACATCCGCGCCGGTGGCCTCGAGTTCTGGGGCGGGCCGCTCTTGGTCATCCCGGCGGTGGCGATCTACCTGCGATACATCGCGAAGGTATCCGCAAGGTGGTACCTCGACATCACCATCCCGTCGCTGGCCTGGGGGCTGGCGATCACCAGGATCGGCTGCTTTCTAAACGGGTGCTGTTGGGGGGCAGTCTGCTTGCAGGAGCACGATGCGGCGCATGACCATGCACACGACCAGGCGTCGATCCCCTGGGCGGTGACGTTTCCCTACGGCAGCGCCGCCATGCACCAGCAATACCGATTCGGGCAACGGGTATTGCCGAAAGAACTGATCCAGATAATCCAAACCGGTGAAAGCAGGCCGTTTCCGCGAGACTACCTCGACGCCTGGGAGGGTGACGCAGGCGAGACATATCGACAGTTGGATCAGGACCGCAAGCAGGCGTCTGCCGCCTACGCCGAGGCGAATCAGACGGGGGCCGACGCCGCCACGCTCAAGCGCCACAAAGCGGAACTCGAACACGCGAAGACGACCTTCGACGAGTTCACCAAGAACTCGACAAAAGGCCGGGCTGTCGATCTCCTGAGCAAACAGAGCCGCCAATACGACATGACGCCGGACGAATTCATCCAACTGGCCGGCAGTTATCGGTCGAAGCCCGTCCACCCGGCCCAGCTCTACGCGACGATCAACGGTTTGATCCTGTGCTGGGTCCTGACGCTCATTTTCTATTATCGCCGGCGGCATGGGATCCTGGTGGGATGGTTCCTGATCCTGTATTCGATTTCCCGTGTCTTTCTGGAATTGATTCGTCAGGATAATCCGCTCGATACGCTCGGGCTCACGATTTCGCAGGGGATCAGCGCTGTCACCTTCCTCGTTGGCGTCCTGTGCTTGTGGTTTGTCCACACCAGGATGCCGCTCGTCAGCCCGCGCAGGGCGAAGTTCGTGCTACCCGAGGAAGAACCCCCGCCAGCGGACAAGAAGAAGCAGAAGCGAAAGTAACCTTCCCGCCCGGCCGTTCCCGGTACTGGTAAAGTTTGGGGAGCATCGGCGTCCCGCCGGTACGAAATCCTCGTTTTCGACCTACGTACCGGCCAGAGGCCGATGCTCCCCAATTCAAACTGTACCAGTACCGAAATCCGGCGATAGCGTTGCATGTCCCGTGATTCTATATTAGCCTGCTGGCGCATACGGTCTGATGGCATCGAAAATGCATCGATGTCACCGAGCCGGCGGTCGTCTTTCCATGCCGACCGCGAGAATGAGGGACCATCGGAATATGGAAGCTGCACGGCTCAACCGACGTTACTTCCGAGACATCTACGATTCTGTTCGGACCATCCTGATCGGCCTGCGAATCACGATTCGCTACTGCTTCGCGCGGACGATCACGGTGCAGTACCCGGACATGGCGCCCAGAAGCCAACCGCGATACCGCGGCTTTCATTGGTGGGAGGCCGAGCGCTGCATTGCCTGTGACGCCTGTGCGCGCGCCTGTCCTATCGACTGCATATACATCGAGAAGTCTGCTGTTCGCAAGATAGTCAAGGAGACGGGCATGGCCGCGGGCGGCGCGATCGAGCGGTATGCCATCGACTACGCCAAGTGTCTGCTTTGCGGCCTGTGCACGAGCCCCTGCCCGACAGACTGCATCCACATGGGCGACAACCACGACCTGAGCGCCTTCACGCGGAAGGACATGATCGTCGAGTTCACGGAGTTGGCGCGGGAGGGGAAGCAAACGCCCGAGCCGTATTGGATGAGCAAGGATCGCCTGCCGGATTGGGCGGCCGAGATGAAAGAACGTTGGGCTCGGCGTGCCGAGCCCGTCCGCGCAGCGATGCTCGCGGCACTGGAGCCGTCGGAGATACCGAAGAAGAAACCGCCGCCCGCCGAGAAGGACGCACCCGAGAAGGATGCGGCGGACAAGCCCGACAAGGGCAAGGAGTAAGGGTGCATTTTGACGGCATTGTGTCGCCGCCAATGCGTATTCCTGCCTCGGTAGGCTCGGCCGCCCGGCAGGTAAGATGGAGCCTGATGAGTCATGCCTGATGGTGGAAGCCTCGTCATAGGTCTGTTGCTGTTCATGGTCGCCGGTGTGGCGATCGCGCTCGGAGCGTTGATCCTCGGCCGCGTCGTCCGACGCCGGCTGCCGCATCCGGAGAAAGACGCGACGTACGAGTGCGGCGAGCCGACGATCGGCACCTGTTTTCCGCAGTTCGACCTGCGTTTCTATGTCGTCGCCCTCGTTTTCCTGATTTTCGACATTGAGATCGCCCTGTTCTATCCCTGGGCGGTGGTCTACAAGGAGGGCGGCGTGGCGGCTTTGTGGGATATGCTGTTCTTCTTCAGCGTCATCGTCGTCGGATTCCTGTACCTGTGGCGGTTCGGCTACCTGAACTGGGTCCGGGCAACGCCGAAAGACTAGACAACCGGCCGCGCCCGTGTGCCGAGTCCCATTTGCAGCTCGCACAACTGTCGGCCCTTGAATGCGGATTTCACGGATTCCCGGGGAACTGTGATGAGTTGGATCGAGAATCGTTTTGAAGACGGCGTGATCATCACGTCGCTCGACTGGGCGATGAACTTCGGCCGTCGCAGCAGCATTTGGCCAATGACGTTCGGCATCGCCTGCTGTGCGATCGAGATGATGGCCACCGGAGCAGGCCGGTACGACTTCGACCGCTTCGGCGCCGGGGCGTTCAGAGCATCGCCGCGACAGGCCGACCTCATGATCGTCGCCGGCACGGTGACGTACAAGATGGCCACGCGCCTAAAGCGGCTTTACAACCAGATGCCCGAGCCCAAGTTCGTCATGGCGATGGGCGCCTGCACGATCGGCGGCGGGCCCTACTACAAGCACGGCTACCACGTCGTCAAGGGCGTGGACCTGGTCGTTCCCGTGGACGTGTATGTGCCCGGCTGCCCGCCGCGGCCGGAAACCTTGATGGAAGGCCTGATGCGCATCCAGGATATCATCCGAAACTCGACCATCGCCAAGGTGGGAGCCTAGAAACGTCGAAACGTCAAAACGTCGAAAATCGAAAGGCGAAAGTCGAAAGCTGATCGCTAACACACGAACGATGGAACAAGCATGGCACCGGAAGAAATCGCAAAAATCCTGAAAGACAAGTTCGGAGACAAGATCACGGCCGCGAACTTCGAGGGCGCGCACCCGCACGTCACCGTCGCCGCCGACGCCTGGCACGATGTCGCCGAGTTCCTCAAGACCGACGATCGCCTGAACTTCAATACGCTCCGCTGCATCTCGGCCGTCGACGCGCCGGACGATGACGAATTGGTTGCCGTCTACGACTTTTATGCCGCCGATGGCACGGCGATTTCGCAAGACCTGTGGACCAAGCGGCACGAGTTCTGCGTCAAGATCAAGGTCCCCCGGGGCGATCCGCACATTCCTACTGTGGCCGACATCTGGCCCACCGCCGACTGGCACGAACGCGAAGGCTACGACATGCTGGGCATCATCTTCGACGGGCATCCCGATTCGGTCGACGGGCCGGAAGGACCGCACCCGAGGCGGATCCTGTGCCCGGACGACTGGGTAGGATACCCCCTACGGAAAGACTATGTCTTTCCCATGGAGTATCACGGCATTCCCGCCGTGACGGAATACGAGCAAACGCGACCGACGCACTAAGCGAGACCTAAACCGTGGCAGACGTTGTACTAGAAACCCGACCGGACATCGACTTCGACTCCGCCCGAGACGGGGTGAACCTCGAAGACTTCCCGACCGAGGAGATGCTGATCAACATGGGGCCTCAGCACCCCTCGACGCACGGCGTGTTGCGCGTCGTGCTGAGGACCGATGGCGAAATGGTCCTCGAGGCCGTTCCGCATATTGGCTATCTGCATCGTTGCGCGGAGAAGATCGGCGAGGCCGTCGCGCCGTATCAGTACATCCCCTATACCGACCGCCTGGACTATCTGTCGGGCATGAACAACAACCTGGCGTATGCCCTGGCGATCGAGAAGCTGGCGGGGCTGGAAGTCTCCAAACGGGCGCAGTACATCCGCGTCATCATGGCGGAACTCAACCGGGTCGCGTCGCACCTCGTCTCCTTCGCCTGCTACGGCCTGGACATGGGCGCGTTCACCGTCTTCCTGTACGGATTTCGCGAGCGGGAGATGATCATCGACATGATCGAGTCCGTCTGTGGCGCCAGGCTGACGTATAGCTACATCACGATCGGCGGCGTCACGCAGGACCTTCCGGACGGCTTCCTCGATCGTTGCGAAGAATTCCTCGACTACTTCGAGCCCAAGATCGACGAATACAACAACCTGCTCTCGTTCAACCAGATATTCATCAAGCGCACCGGAAACGTCGGCGTTGTCTCCGCCGCCGATGCCATCGCGTACGGCCTGACCGGTCCGTGTTTGCGGGCCAGCGGCGTCAAGTGGGACCTCCGCAAGGCACAGCCCGATTGCTCCTACGAGGAATTCGATTTCGACATCCCGATCGGCGAAGGGCTCAAGGGCACGGCCGGCGACTGCTGGGACCGTTATTGGGTTCGGATGCAGGAAATGAAGCAGTCGAATCGGATCATCCGTCAGGCCATCGAGAAGATCCGCGGCACCGAGCCCGGCGACGTGCTCCACAAGAAGAATCGCAACGTCAAGCTGCCGAAGGACGACGTCTATTACGAAATCGAAAACCCCCGCGGCCAGCTCGGCTTCTACGTACAGGGTGGCGGCACCCAGGTCCCCACCCGCGTCAAGGTCCGCGGCCCGAGCTTCAGCAACCTCTGCATCACGAACCACCTATGCAAAGACTGCCTCATCGCCGACATCACGGCCATCATCGGCAGCATCGACATGGTCATGGGCGAGGTCGATAGATAATCACCGCGGCACCCGCGCCACTGTGGCACCGCCGTCTCGGCGGTGTCGACTTTCTCGGGTTGAGCATGGCACCCGGCGAAGATAACAATCGCCAGTCGTACAGAGCACGGCTCGGTCTTGTGGAGCACGACGACACAACATATCCGAGCCGCCTTCTGTGAAGGCGGTGCACCATGTTCACATCGCGGCATGAGTGCTCCATCCTTTGCGACGCCAAATGGCAGGGGGGATCACTCTATTGCACGATGGACCACCCCCATTCCAATCCGTGCTCACCCTTCGGGTTGAGCATGGCACCCGGCGAAGATAACAATCGCCAGTCGTACAGAGCACGGCTCGGTCTTGTGGAGCACGACGACACAACATATCCGAGCCGCCTTCTGTGAAGGCGGTGCACCGTGTTCACATCGCGGCATGGGCGCCCCATCCTTTGCGACAGCAAATGGCAGGGGGATCACTCTATTGCACGATGGACCATCCCCATTCCAATCGATGTTCACCCTACTGCCAACATGCTTACCCGCGACTTCGTCGCATGAAAACATGGCACCCTGCTCCGTTTAGCCGCGACCCGCGCGGGGAGGACATTCGCGCGTGCAAAAGGCGTGGCAATCCGGGTGGAAGGCCACGCCTGTTGCATTCGGTTCGCGGCGCGTCGCCGGCCGCGATGATGTCTCGGCTACCGTCTCCGCTTCAACGCCACAATGCCTCCGAAGAGGAGCAGCGAGAACTTGACGGAACCGGCGCTACTCGCATTCGCTACAGCCTTCCAGCAGGCGTTCGACGATCAACTGGATATCGAGGCCGGTGACCTCGCAGTCGTTGTTCAGGTCCAGCCTGGGGCGACCGTCAGCAAGGGTTTCGCAACCCGGCGTGAGAGGACACACGTCGTCACCATCGAGCACGCCGTCGTTGTCATCGTCGTCATCGCACACGTCGCCCATCCCATCGCCGTCACAATCCTTTTGATCGGGGTTGTCGTGGTCTGGGCAGTTGTCGCAGACATTCCCGACACCATCCTCATCTGAGTCGGCCTGGTCTTCATTATCATCGTATGGGCAGTTGTCGCACGCGTCGCCGTGGCTGTCGCCGTCGCTGTTGGTTTGATCCGGGTTTGGCACAATTGGACAGTTGTCGATCCAATTGGGCACCCCGTCGTCGTCGTCGTCTATGTCAAAGGCGCCGACGAACGCTTCGCTATCCACCGTCGCCGCAACATAGAGCATCCCGTTCTGGAACGTGACGTCGTAGGCGCTGTCATCATCGACCCCGCCCCAGGAGTAGTCCCACAGAAGATTGAGATCGCTGTCATAGGCGAGCAACAGCGCATCAGTACTGCCGCCAACGTCGGTCGTCCCCACGATGTAGATCAGTCCGTCAACCTCTACGATTCCCCAGCCGTTGTCGCTGCCTGGGCTCGAAAAGACAGTGCTGTCGACGTAGCTCACCGATGTGCCATTGTCGTGCAGCTTGAGCACAAGAAGATCGTACACATTGGTACCAGCCCCAGTCTCTACTTGTCCTGTTATGTAAATATCACTACCCGAGATCGCCAGATCGAACCCGTGTTCGTGGGTGCTTCCAGAACCCCAAAGATAATCCCACACGAGTGTCCCATCGGTACCGTGCTTCAAAGCCATCACCTGGCGTTCTGATGCACGGGAATAACCTGTGGTGTAGACGTCGCTGCCGGAGAGGACCAGTCCGCGACAAACGGCGCCGCTCGAAGAGCCCTCGGTGTAGTGCTGGTGCCACTGCTTCACCCCCGCGGGGTCGTACTGCTCCACGTAGGCCCGATGGCCATCCCAACTTTGCTGGGAAGCGCCCGTTACATAGAGGTTTCCGAGCCCACCGATTGCCAGATCGTTTGCGACATCAGATCCCCAGTAGCCGGCGTCACCGGAGAATCGCGTCCACCAGCCGTCTGGGCTGTTGGTCGTATCGAGGACCCCATTGGTATTGTATTTGACGGTCACCGCATCCGCCTCCACGTCGCCGCTCGGATCGTAAGCGTAGCTATAGCTATAACCGGCCACGTACACATGGCTGCTGTCCGCGGCTACTCTTATGCCTCCGTCCCAGATCGCCCCCCCCCAAGTACGATCCCAGGCCGAGTCGCCAGAAAGCGTGTACTTAAGGAGAAACATGTCGTTATAAGTCCCCCCGCTCGGCAAGGTCTTCCCCGTCACGTAGACGCCGCCATCGTTTACGGCAACGCCCTTTCCCTCCGCTTCTCCAATGCCACTGTAGGTCTGAGACCAGTCCAGAGTGACGGGCTGCGCCAGGGCCAGACTCGCGCCAGCAGCCAAAACAACGGCTGCCGCTCCTACTAAGAAACTTCTTCCTGCCATCGTGAAAACTCCTTTCGTGTAGGTAGACCTCGATTCCCCTGAATCGCCAATGCTCATGCGTCAATCATCCAAATACCATCTGGCTTGTAGCCGTGCTGCTGCGACGGAGCACGTTAGACTGGAAGAGACCAGTATCGCTCCTCGCACCTTCGAAGGCTACATGTGTGTTGGCCCTCCTCTGCCTGGAAGGTCTGCAACGACTGTCGGCAGAGGGCGTCTCTGCGCGCGACGCTCTGCCTCTCTCTCATGGATCCCCACCGCGAGGATCACCTCCTTCCCATGGTGGCCGGCCCCCCGGTCCATTGATGCCAGCCTCATATACACGTGCGTCAAAACGGCCGGCCGAGGGCAATAACAGAGGGCGCGAAACCGAAACGCGCCCCTGTGCTGAGGTACTCGCATACCCGGACTCAAAGACGGTCCGGCCCGCGCCCCTTTCGGGGCGCGGCACCGGTCACACATCTTGAGTCCTTCAAATTGCGCGTTTTCACCACAAGACGGCGGCCGAAGCCGCGATCGTATTGTCTTGACGCCAATCTTCGAGCGTCTACGTCACTATCCCAGTCGCGTACCTCCACAAAAAGAGTCCGCCTTCAGCGCGCGGCCCATTGCCTTTTGCAGGCGACTATCATACTCGAAAACGCCCGAGTCCTCAAGCCTATCCGGGCGACCCACCCGGCGTCCGATAACGCTGTACCCGCTTGGGGTTGGATTCGCGCTCAAGTTGGGTCGGGACCGCGCAGGCGGCGTACTCGGGCCGGGTGCCATGCTCAACCCGAAGGGTGAGCATGATGTCTGCCCGCATGACGCGCTTCCGGGTCGTCTGCCGGAATCACGATTGGTCTTGTGGCTTCTGTAGGTTGGCCTCCGCCACGCGATTTGTAAAGGCATCTTATGAAGATCGGCGGCGTGGGAAACCCGTCGCTCACGCTCCGGGCTCTGATCCAATCCGCAATCCGTCTCCACCCTCGATCCTTCACCCTCCACTCTTCATCCTTCATCCTTCATCCTTCTTCCCCATCCCCTTTCCCCTTCCTGAAGCGGAACAATGATCAAGACTACATGACAAGAACCGAATGAGTGCCGACCGCACCGTCGCCTCCACCGCGGCGAAAAGTTTGCGGCAGTTTGCGGCGGTTTGCAGAATTTTGCTGCAAACGGAGAGGATTTCAGCGGGATCGTCAATGACGACGGCAACGCCGCGATGTTATTCTCAAACTTTTTTTCCCGATGTCGCGCAGGCTGGGTGGCCCAGGTCGTTTCGACCTGGGGTCTCGATTCGCTGGAGGTATCACGCCAAGCAATCGGCAAGACCTCTCTCCCGGAGGCAATCGTCCCCCCAGGTCCACAGGACCTGGGCCACCCGGCCGATATTATTCTCAAACTTTTTTCCCGAAGATGTGATGGTGCGTCCGGGACGCACCCTACAAGCTGTCGCGCAGGGGGTGGTCGAGGCGCGGACCACAATCGTGTCTCGAGCGAGGTACGTTTTGCAGGACAATCAACTGACCACTGATTCAAGGGCGCATGTCCAACAAGCGTGCGAGCGAGCCGGCGAGGTTGTCGAGGGCCGAGGCGTCTGGCAGGGTTACCGTCAGCTTCAAGCGGCCTTCGTCATCTTTCTCCATGCACTCGGAAAAGCGTTTCTTGACGGCCTCCGCCACTTCGCGCGATGCCGCGCTCTCGTCTCGGGCCGGCAGCAGTTCATCGAGGAACGAAAACGCCGCACCGAGGAGTTGGCCGCCCGCCAAGGCAACTTTCTCCCGCCGGGCCAGCCGTTCGGCCTCCGACGCCTGGCGCGCCTTCTCGCTTTCATCCACGGGCGCTTCCGGTTTGGCGCCCAGCAGGACCTCCAGGCGGTTTTTGAGTTCTTCCATGCCGCTGGCGAGGTCCACCCGGTCGATGTCGGACTCGGCGTCGAGGGCCGCCAGGGCCAGTTCGTGCTTGGCCGACAGCGTCGCCAGCAGGTTTTCCTCGATCGTGCCCTCCGTGATGAGGACGTACACCTGGACCGGGCGCTTCTGGCCCATGCGGTGCGCGCGGGCGATGCGTTGTTCCAGCACCGCCGGATTCCACGGCAGGTCGACATTCACCACCGTGTTGGCAGCCTGGAGGTTCAGACCGATCGCGCCGGCGTTGGTGGCGACGAACAGCCGACAGTCCGGGTCTTTCTGGAACCGTTGCACAAGCTGCTGGCGCTTCTTCTGCGGGACCGAGCCGTCGAGCCGAACGTAGCTTGCACCGCGTTTCTCGATCAACGGCTCGATCAGCCCCAACATCGTCGTCCACTCGGAGAACAGAATGATCTTGCGGTCTTCCTCGGCAAACAAGGATGCGAACAAGTCGTCAATCGCTTCGAGCTTGCTCGAATACGCCGGGACCTGCTTGTCGACCAGGAACGTGCTGTCCGCCGACATGCGACACATCAGCAGCGCCTTTCGCAGGCGGAGCAGGTCCATCTCGTTGATGTACGGCTTCCTGACGATCGAGCTTACGATGCGCAGGTTCGTCCGGTGCAGTTCGAACTGCTCGTCCGTCGGCGCGATGCGGACAACCTCCGTCG
>JAUVGW010000045.1 GCA_030593565.1 Phycisphaerae bacterium
AATGAGTTCCAGAGCGCTTTTGCGCCCATTGAAAAGGCGGTGTTCCACTCGAACCGCCTTCGCCGCTTCCGGCGTCAAGGAATTCAGGAGCGCTCCTTCCTCGTCAGCAATGAGATCTTGAATGCTCTTTCGACCTCGAAACAGGCGATAACGAAGGAGGATCAACTGAGCCATCTCCGGCTTCTGTGAATTCAGCAGCGATTCATCCTCGTCCGAGAACTCGCCTTCAGACGCGGCCTCGGTGGAATCCCCCGTTCCATTCACGGCGGGCGTTTCGAGTTCCTCCTCGCGCTTTGCCACCGATTCCGTTTGGGCGAGATCCCCCGCGCTCTGGGCGAGTTTTTTCTGGACCCCGCCGACAGCGGTGGTCCACGCCGCGAGCTTCGTCGTCAGCTCCGCTAGCGCGCTGGCCACCGCTTCGTCTTCGGCCGGCAAGATCACACTCGGTGTATCGTCCACAACCGCTTTCCTCGTGCTCCCGGGATGTATATCGGGTTGGCTGCGTCCACGCTTTTATGTATGCGTTCTTGATTGTCTACCTGACTCAGTTCTCCCAGCTACAACTATACATTTCCCGCAAAGTAAACTGGGCGATTTGTGAGTGTTTTTTCGTCCGTTCGCGGACTTGCCGAATCGGACCTCGGCTTCTCAACGGCAAGAACCAGCCGTCTGAAAAAAGGGGGCGGGAGTGAATGGCACTGCCGGTTTTTCTCGGCCCCGACTTGCACGCGGGGCCGAAGAAGTCCGGCAAGCGGTGGCAACTTCGTCGAGAGGTGATACGACTCGGGAAGCAAGGGCTTCGTGGCGGTTTGAATCCAGTAGCCTACTGTAGGTCCTTATTCGTCCGTTTCGGCACATTCGGACTGCCGGTACGAACGGGCGGCATCACTGGGAAGGCCACCACGATGAATCCCTTGGAGAGAGATCTACGGTAGCAAAGCAGCCGTGAATGCTTGGATATCCAAGCCATCCACGTCAGAGTCGGCGTTGATGTCGGCGGCGCAAGACTCACGGGGGGCTGCGCCGGTCGGATCGAGTAGGACGCCGATGAATGGCCCGATATCCGCGATGTCGAATTCGGCGTCGCCGTTAACGTCACCCGGCGCGCATCCGCAAGGAAGGAGGCCGGTGATGTATGCGCCGCGGCCATGGGTGAAGGCGACCAACGTGTTGTCGTCCTTAAGGTCAAGGGTCTCAACGACGGTGTGGGCCAGGCCGTTGTTGGCGGGTTGCCAGGTCGATCCTCCGTTGTCAGAGACGAAGACGCCGAGTTCGGTGCCGACGTAGAGTTGCTGGGAATCGCAGGGACGGACGGCGATCCAGTGGGCGGGAATATCGGGTACGCCCGTGGCCTCGATGCCGTCAATAGAGGTCCAGTTTGAGCCGCCGTCGACCGAGCGGAGGACATGGGGAACACCGTAGTTCGAGTAGGTGCAGCGGTGTCCGGATCGTCGGGATCAACCGCCGTGCTGCTGACCCACGCGCCCGCCAGTCCATTGACGAAGATCGTCCACGAGGGAGAAGGGTCGAGGGCGTTGGTGGTTCGAGCGATGTAGCCATTGGTGAAGCCGAAGTAGACTACGTTGCTGTCAGATGGGGCGATGGCGATCGCGGATATTTGGTCGGGACCGTCGAGATCGGATCCGGCGACCTCCCAGGACATCGCACCGTTGGTGGTGCGCCAGGGGCGTGATCCGCCGGTCCAGAGGATATCGGGGTTTGACTGGTCCATGGCGAGAGGCGTGATGAACACGCCGTCGGTGTCGGTGATTCCGTCTGTGGCCTCCTCGAACGTCTCGCCACCGTCGCTGCCGACGTACATGACTTGGTTCGTGGTGATCCGAGGACGATGCGTTCGACACAGCGTGACGGCTTCTTGGAGGTGTGCTTTCGCACCCAGGTGATTGCTTGGCTTGACATGAGGAGTAGGGTGGGTGGTCTCGCGAATGGAAGGCACCGTGGCGCGGGCAAGGAGAGCGAGGAGACGGGGGCGATGCTACATCCGTAGACCTTAAGCGTCCCACATAATCTGTCACGGGCGGCTTTACGCCAAACCAGTAGGGAAAGCCCTTGACACGGTCGCCGGCCCGGCGTATATATTTTTTTCGCTCCTGCATGCGCAGGACGCCCGACTAGCTCAATTGGCAGAGCAGCTGGCTCTTAACCAGCGGGTTCGGGGTTCGAGTCCCTGGTCGGGTATTACTCCTTTCCGTCGCACCACTTCGCACGGTGTCGCTATCTTCCGCACATGACAACAGGTTACGCGCCTCGTCGGGGTCGGCGTCCCTCGTTCGCCCGTCGCACCGGCTCGCATCGTTTCGCACGGTTTCGCGTGCTAACTGCGGACAATACTGCGGGCGCTTCTGCGGGGTGTTCCTCGTGGCATCGTCGGTTCCCGTGGCTCGCACCGCCGCCGCTTCCGTACCGTCTCGGGTTGGCGTCTCGTCGGGCAAGCTGTCCAGGGCTTGGGACAGATCATGTAGTCGCGTGTGGGAGTATCGGCCGATGGTGAGCGTCGGCGTCGAATGTCTCGCCAGCTCCATAGCCACCCGTGCCGATGCCCCGCTGTTGACGATACGGCTGATGTACGTGTGCCGCAGAGCGTGAAAGTCGGCCACGCGCCCCGCATCATCGACGTAGGGTATCCCGGCCGCGTCCAGGTCGGCCCGTAGCATCATGGCTGTTTTCTCGGGCAAGATGAACACGGGGGCTCCCACGGGCATGTCCGCCAGCCAGGGCCGTAGCCGGTCGGCAAGGTCTCGGCGGATCGGCTGCACGTCTTCGCGCCGGTGTTTGGAACATGCCGCCAGGACCGTCACCGTCGGCGGGTCGTCGTCCAGGTCGAAACTCTCAGGCGTCAAGCTCGCCAGCTCGGCAACACGGAAGCCCGTGCCAACCGCCAGCCGGTATAGGATCGCTCGATCCGGTCCCGTGATGGTGAGCTGTGAGCTGTCGGGGCCGCGCCCCGTTCGCCACGTCATATCCGTCCCGCATTCGGCTGCCTGGATCAGTTTGGACAACTCGTCGGATGTAAGGTCCCGACGAACGCGCCGGCGGTCCGTCGCGGCATTGAATCCCGTCAGGTGCGCCAGTGCATCCGTGGCCGCTCGCCCGTCACGAACAAGCCAGCGCGTGAATTGCTTGACGGCCGCCAGATACATATTGCACGTCTTCGCAGACGCGGACAGGTGCGTCTCGTCGCCGGCCTGGATCGTCGCAATGGCATCCAGCACGCGCGATGGTGTCAGCTCGCTGATATGCTCAGCTCCCGCCATTTCCACCACACGAGCCGCGTAGCCGTGCGTCTGGCTGACATGCTTCTCCGTGCTCCCTTTGTTGGCAAGATGGTGGCGAAAGCCGACAACCGCACGATTACCCCAGCCGCGTCCCGTCGAATCTTCGATACCGTCCAGGTGTTCCGACAACGGCCGACGCTCGGCAGCCGCATACCGATCATCACGGGCGTCTATGACGCCGTCCCGGCGTAGCGCGGGGTCGGCTTCAAGTTTGGCCGCGATCCGTTCGGCTGCCCGCTTGTCCGTGGTCCGTGTGCTCTTTGCGCGTCGGCGTCCAGCGTAGTCATACCAGCTCACGATATAGGGACCGTTGCCGCGGCGTTTGTAGATGGATGCCATGATTCATCGCCTCCGTCGTTTGGTCAGGTGAAGCCCCAGCGCGTCACACAGGGCCGAAGCCGTCCGAAGCCCCAGCTCCGTCCGCACCTTACGCGCGAATCTGTGGATGGTGCCATAGGGCAGCCCGGCATCCTTGGCGAGCCGATACAGGCTCCGCTTGTCCGTCTCGATTGCCGCCCGCAACGCCCGTATCAGACTGTCGCTCGCCATGACTTGCCCTCGTTCAGTGTTGTGTACCGTTATAAGTATACGTCACGATTGCCAGTCGTGCAAACCAATTCGGGTGGCGTGTGTGTTTCTTTCATGCCCTGTTCATCCCGGCGCATCGTCTTGCATCATGGCCACGATTTCCCGAAGCGCCTCGGCTTCGGCGTGCTCCCGCGCCTGCCCACCGTCGAATTCGCGGATAGCTGCCCGCTCCTCGTACAGCTCACGCCAGGGTTCCGGCAGGTCGTCCGGCCGGATGTCACTCTCAGCCAAGATTGCCAGCAGACCGGCCTTGAGCGCCTTCACCCGCTCAGCCAGGCCCGGCGTCATCGCCGATCGTGGACGATACCGAAGCCGGTCCCCGTGGGCTCGTAGTTCGATGCCTTGGCGGGTCAATTCTGTCAGCAACCCGGCAGCCTGTACGGATGTGGCGTCCATCAGATTTCCCCCACTCGTCGCCATCAGCTTCACCATCCGACGCCCCATCAGGAGCGTTGACAATACCCACGTTCTCAGGGGCGTTGACGCGTTGACAGTTGACAATACCGCCCTTCACGGGGTCGCCAGCGGGGGTATCGTCAACGTCAACGCTGTCAACGGGGTTCTGACGCGGGGTATTGTCAACGCCGTCTGCACCTGCCAGAACAAACCGCTTGCTTGGCTTCCCGCCACTCGGGCCGGGTGGAGCATGTTCCCAATTACCGAGGCACACATTTGCCAGCTCATCAAGCGCCGCCTCGGCATTGGCTGCGGTCGCGAACGAACGTGACGATCGCATGAGGTCGCGGGGCGTCACCGCGCCGCCCTTGCGGTCGATCAACTCAACCAACCGCCGCCGGTCGCGGTCCTCGTCGGTCTCAGCCAGGAGACTGTAGACGCGCTTGGCCTCGCGCCCGAACCACCGCGACAGCGTGATCCCTGCCGCGATGCTAGTTCTGTCAACCGCGTTTGGAGTGGTCAATGTGGGATCGTCCGCAGCCCACCTGACCAGATGCACAATGAGTGCGAAGCGGGCTGCGTAGCCTTCAAGCTTCGACCAGGCCGCCGCTAGGTCGCCCGTCAGCTTTGCTTGTTCTCTGGCGTGACTATTGTAAAACTCGATCCAGGCCGTCTTGCCCCCTGATGTCAACGTGACGATCCGGGCGTTAAAGTTGCCGTCGTCGTCGTACTCCGGCTCCAGTCCGTACAGCCGATCGAAGATCGCCGAGACAGCCATCTCCGTGCTCGCAGGAACTTCGGCCTCGGTCCAGCGGTTCGGCAAACGCGGTGGACATGCCAGCAGCAACCGGGCCAACATTCCATCTTCCCGATGTTCCACACCCAGCGCCCGAACCAGCGTCCGAGGCTGTATGCCCCCGGCAATGCTCACCGCAGCACGCGGGATATACAGCACGCCGCTCGTCTTGCGATCTACGATCATCGACCGACCACCGTGCATTTCCAGCCATTTCGCTGCATCGCCGCCGGATCGCCCACCGCCCTTCCTATAGCGGTCGAACCCTCCCAGCCATCCAGCCAACTCGTCTTGGACCATAAGAAGTCCGCGAGGTTGCCTCAGCAGCAGCACTGCCAGAGCCTCGATCGTTGTGTCGTCGCACCAAAACCTATCAGCGATCGGTTCATCGGGTTTGGCAGGTGGGTCGCCTTGGTCCCTGCCGCGTTTCCACTGCGCCAGGTCGCGCTCATACCGCAACAACTCATCGCGGTAGCGCTTCATTGCCTCACCATGTTCCCGCATCGCGTCGCGTTGCCGCTTGCGAACTGGTCGTAGGGGCAGTTCCAGCGCGGGGCTCTTCCTCGTGCCTGATTCACCAACGATTGCCGTCCACACGATCGCAGGTTCGGTCCAACCTCGCTTGAGTTGGATGCGCCGCGTGTTGCCGATCGCCGCAGCCAGGGCCGACAACATCGGCAGCGCGATGTACGCCGCGTCACATCCGATCGCTTGCGCGCCCTTGGCCACGAATGATCCAATCGGTTCGGGCAAGACCTCGACTGGGAACGGACGATAGGACATGATTGTGGGGGCGGATCGCTCCAACTCGATTGGCTTGGCTGCGTCCGCCAGACGCTCCATTTCATCACGGACTGCCGCATCGTCCCCCCTCGCCTCTCGTCGCGCTGCGATGTATTCGACCGCATCACCGCCGGGAGGCAGGCCAGGCAACTCTATTCGCTTCACCGTGGGGGCAGGCGTCACCTTCGCCAGGAGCCCGACCACATCGTCAGCGCCGAGCCGACCAGCATCATCGTTGTCGGGAAGGACAACGCATTCCTTTCCGGCCAGGGGCGACCAGTCCGCCTTGCTCGCGCTCTTGCTGCCGTGCGGCCATGTTGTGGCGATCAGCCCCAGCGTCCGCACCGCGTCGACCGCTTTCTCGCCTTCACAGATAAAGACCCGGTCAGCATCGACCAAATCCGGCAGACAGTACAGCGGCCGGGGCGTGACCATGCCGCCGATGATCCAGCCCTCCGGTGTACGACTCACTGGGCGAAGGTCTTTTCCACGGCCTGGCCGATCCCACCGCACAACCACGCCAACGGGCTCACCCTCAGCATCGCGATAGGTCCAGATCGCCGATCGTTTTCCGTGCCGGCGCTCCAACTCGGCAACCGCATCGCTGGCCGTCGCGTATGTCTTGGGAGCGTGTTTGGGCGTTGACGTTGACGATACCACCGATGAGAGCCTGCTACGGGGGATTCTGTCAACTGTCAACCTGTCAACGGGCATCAGGTCGCGCATCTTCAGCCCCATCGCCCCGACGATGGCTTCGGCCGCGCAGCCGCTATGGCAGTGAATAAGCACCCGGCCGTCGGTCCCGGTCGATACCGACAGACTTGGCTTCCGGTCATCATGTGCTGGACATTTCGCCATCCAGCCCATGCCGTTTTTTTTCGCGCACTTCAACCTCGATACGAAGTCCTGGATAGTAATCATGGCCGCCCTCCCCTCTCCGCTTGTTCGGCAAGCCAGTCACGCAACGCATCGACCGGATACACCACTGCCCGCCCGATTCTGACGTGCGGGATTTCCCCCCGATTCGTCAGCTCCCACAACTTCCTAGGAGATATCCCCAACGACTTCGCAGCCGCATCGGTCCGTAACGCTAGGGGTGGCGCGTCGATCGGTGTGATCTCACTCGGCATCGCTACGCCCTTCCACTTGCGCACGCTTCACTAATGCGCGCTCCACAGTTTCAGGATCGAACAACAGCGATCTACCGGCTTTCAGGTGGGGGAGTCGCCCGGCTTCGGCTTCGTCACGAAGCCACTTGACCGGCACGCGCAAACGCCGAGCCATTGCGCCGACGGGTAGCAATTTTGGTTTTGGTGTCGTATACATGCGGAGCATTTTCGCGCACTGCTTGCCCCGCTGTGTATAAATAGCGTTTAATCAGTGTTCAATCAGCGTTTACTTAGTGTTCGGCGATGCAGCCGCAAGGACCTTTCGCCCGGCCTCGGTGATTGCCTCACCGCCCCTCTCCCCCTTTGGACGATGCACGAACCCTGCGGTCCGCAGCTCTCCCAGTCGTTTCACTACTGTGGCATGGCTGAGTTCAGCCGCAACCTCAATGTTAGCTTGCACCATCGTTACCCGGCTATTCGCCAGGGCGTGCAGAATAGCAGGACTGTCTTTGTGTAGAACCAGATCCCCGTCGTCCTCGCCGTCATACCTGTCGCCGCTGTCCTCCGGCTTCGGCAGCCCCATCTCCTCGCATTCGTCGCGGCATTTCTCCCAAAGCGCCGCAAGAAGCTGGCCCGTGCCGTACTTGTCGTCCTTGTGGATCTTCGCCAAGACATCCTCGATCGATTTCCCCTCCTGGCAATCATCGAGCTCTGCAGCGAAGCGATCTTGTACCCATTCAATGTACACTGGCCATGCCGTGGACACCTTGGACACCTTGGACACCGCCTGATTTTCGCGGAGAAGCCTCTTCTCGGCTTCATTCATGTTGGACATCATCATCGAGCACAGTTTCGCATTCACCCGCTTGCCATCCGACCGCTGGCGATTCAACTCGCTCAGGGCCTCGCGAAACTCCCCGCTTTCGATGTCACTGTCAGACATGACTTTCAGCAGGTCGCGGCGCTTCTGCCATGTTTTTGAACCCTTACACTTATCGCGCAGCACCTTGTCCTTCAGCGTCACCGATGCCGCCTTCTGCATGATTGCGTCGTCGCGCCGTTGTCTGCGGCTCTGCTCGTACTCGCGAATTCGCTGCTCCAGGTTACGGAGATGGATCGGAGAAGTGTCTGGCAGGACTGCAGAGTTGTTGGATGTGTCGTCGGGTGTGTCGCCGCCTTTGTGACTATCCATCACTGCTTTCACTTTTTGCGACAGTCCCGACAGATAGTCCAGCAGTACTTCCATTTCAAGCCGAACCGCTATGCAGGCTGCGCAGCGATCTGGGGACTCCGCTTTGTCCGCATTGTCCGCAGCGGCAGCCAGCTCCATCAACGAACTCATGCGATTGCCGAAGTCCTGTGCGTGGGCAGGAGTCATGTGCAGCGTCAGCCAGTTCGTCACAGCCGCATACCCCCGAGTAGCCTCCGCTACCTGCCGTACGTGCCATACCGAGTCAGACATCGATTGCGGCGGTCGCACTTGCACCTTGGCCGCCCGTGGATAGTCGAGCTGCGCACGCCCCTCGTGTTCCTCCGCGAATACGCCTTCAAGATCGCGAAGGTGTGCTACATAAGTGTCGAGAATGGTGCGAATCTGATTGTCGGAATACATGACCACCTATCCTTTTCCGGGTCGGCCCAGGCCGAGAATCGAGGCGATAGGTAATTTCCCCAATTCCCAACCAAGGCCGCTTGGCGAGCCATCGCCCGCCGTCCCGGTTTCGCTATTCTACCCCGTTTGCGCCTCGATGTCTGCCGTCTCCACGACTTCGGCTTCGGCCGCGTCATCCGTCACTGATTCGCCCGATTCCTCGCCCGGCAATGTGGGTGGTATGCCCGCATTCGTGCATAAAAACGCGCTGAGCTTGCTGAGCGTGTCGGCCGCTTTCATCGCATCGTACACGGCGCTCACCCACGCCTCGCCGATGGCGTCCAGCTCCGGGTAATCCGCCACAATTTTGGCAAACGGTCAATACATATCCGGGCTCGCGGCGCGCATATCGCCCGCTAGGTCCAAAGCCCTCCGTTCGAGGGCCAGGACTTTCTTCGCGGTCATCTTTGGTCGGCCAGCCATGATCGCATCCTCTCAGATCAGCATGTTCGATGCGCCATATTGTACGCCAGACGACGTGAGCGTGCCCGTCGGACGTACCGACGCGATTCCGTGCCACGATGGCCGTGTGAGCAGGGGCGTTAGGGGCCATACCCTCACCAGGCGGGCGGCAGCGGCCACTTGACAGGCGGATGTAGGTCGCCGGGGCGAGCATGACCGGCTGATCCGCGAGGCCGTCCGGCAGATCCAGGAGAGTCGGGCGGCATCGCCATCCACGAGCCACACCCGCGCCTGTCCCAAGCCAATCCGGGCGAATTGACGCTCCTGCTGCCGAACACCCGCACCCCGCAGTCGCCGAGTTCACCGGCCCAGACGCTGGCAAGACCGCCCGCTACATGTTAAGATGGATCATCACCCGTAGGGCGAAAGGACCAGCGCGACGATTGGGACCTAGAAGCTGTCAGCTTTCAGCCATCAGCGATCAGCAGGATGGTGAGCCGGACGGCTTCGGCGGTGAGGCAACGGAATCGAGACTCCAGTTTCAAGAAACCTGGAGCACCCGTCCGTCCTGTCAGACAGGTGTCAGATTCGGGCTAGCATGCTTACACACGACTTCGTCGCGCGAAAGTATGACACCCGGCGATATGTGAATGACCAAACGGGACCAGTCCAACCGCAGAGGAGAAACAGAATGATGCGTAGATTGATTTCATTTCTCGTTGTGCTCATCTTGACGTGTTCCCCAACGATAGTCATTGGTGTAGAGGTATGGGGCAGTGAGACAGATCCGGGTCCTGCGTTTTATCGTTTCGCCTTTGATGGTACATATCTCGGCAGCCTCGATCCTGGGCCGTGGGGTTTTGAAACGATGCTCGTTGTCGATGATGAAGTCTGGGCCAGCGGGACCGACCCGGGCCCAGTACTCTATCGTTTTGCCTTCGATGGTACGTATGTCGGGACGCATGACCCCGAAGGCGTGCCAGGTTTGGCAACAATGGCGTTTGTCGGTGACGAGGTATGGGGCAGTCAGAGTGGTGCAGGCTATGGGATCTATCGGTTTGGGTTCGACGGCACATATCTTGGCAGCCACAATCCTCCGGTCGCCCCGGGATTTGAATCGCTGGCTGTCGTTCCGGAACCCGCCACTCTCTCGCTGGCTGCATTCGGTACTCTGGCATTGCTGCTGCGACGGAAGGGACGGAAAGCCAAAATCCATTGAACTTGGGAGCTCGATTCTGGGAGAGGACAAGCCCTCAAAGTCGGCCCTTGCCTCCTCCCCGGCCCGGCGTATCATCCCAGCCGCCCGGATTCGAGCCGGACCCGTCAGCACGGCGTCGCCCTCTCCAATACAAAGGAGCGTTTCCGATGGCCGACTACATCTCCAGCGGCGATGCCGAGTTCGACGCCTAGCTTCAGTGGCATCGTCACCTACGTCGTGGCCAACCTCGGGTCGGTACCGCCAAGATCACCACGCAATAGAAGAAGGCCGATCCTCGCCAGCGCGCGTGATCCATCCACAGGATTGCGCGTTCTTCTTCGGGAGTCCGCACAGAACCCGCTGATCACCTTCGATAGAATCGAGAACCTGTGGCAGCCCGTGGCTCCGCCTGCATTGAGACACGTGCAATCTACTCCAGAATTCTGGTTGCGCTTTTCCAGGGATATCAGGTACCCTGTGCGTTATGCGGGGTGGGGGGGTGTGGTTCAAATCCTGCGGCGCGCAATGGGTCCCATCCGATTGTTTTTGTGTCGATGCAAGGCCCGTCGAAACGCGCGGGAAAGTCTGGTGAAAGCGTAGCCAAAGTCTGGCGAGACGCGGCGCGAAGATCATGGCGCGACACATCACCCCTATGAATACAGGCCGAAACGTCGGTGCCATGGCCGTGACACCGCTGGGCGTTACCAAACGACCGTTTGGTAAAAAATACTTCGCGCTTTCCTTGCTTCTCAATTTTCTTGTGGTATGTATTTAGATGGTTGTAGGTTTTCGACGTGAAAGCCTGCAAGACAAGTGCTCCCGCGATGCTACCAACACCCGGGAGCGTGGCCCTAACTATCAAGGAGTTAGAGCGATGCAATTCTACGGCAAGGCCGAATCCGTCGCCACCCGAATCGTCGAGCAATTCCAATCGGGCAACATTCCAAAGGCTTTAGCGCCGGTTTTCATCCGGCGCAACGACAACATCCCATGCCGCGCGTGGTCGTGGTCGAATCAACTATTGACGGCGCTGTCCGGTTACGACGATGCCCGATCGTATCGGGACTGGCAAGCCGTTGGCCGACAAGTCCGCAAAGGCGAACACGGTTTCACCATCCTTGAACCATGCCGGAAGAAAATCACGAGGACCGATCCGGACACGGGTGAAGAGCGCGACGGGATGGCGCTGTACGGCTTCCGAGCCGGTACGCGGTTCGGGCTGGATCAAACGGACATCGCCGACGCGGACGAATGGGCAAAGCATAGCGGACACGACACCGAAGCCGATCGGTTCCTCGATGCGCTGCCATTCGTCAACGTCGCGCGCCATTGGGGCTTGTCGGTCAAGTCCTACAACGGACGCAAGGGCGGAGCGCTTGGCCAGTATCGACACGGGCAGTCCGTCGCCATCGGTGTCGAGAATGTATCGACGTGGGCGCATGAGTTGATCCACGCGGCCGACGATCGCCTCGGGGAATTGAAGGAACGCGGCCAGCATTGGCGATCCGAGACCGTCGCCGAGCTAGGGGGCGCGGTCATGTTGTGCTGCGTCGGCAAGGACCACGACGCAGACCTTGGCGGGTGTTGGGAATACATCCAGCACTACGCCGAAGCGAACGGGAAAGACGCAACCAGCGCGGCGATGTCGATCCTGAATCGAATGTGCAAGGCCGTTGCGCTCGTGTTGGAAGCCGCCGACGAATTGGCGAACGTGGACACCGCGCCCGAAAGTGGGGTGGCAGCATGACCACGCTACAAGCCACACCGACCCCGGATGTCGTCTTGCCGTTTCACGTCGGACCCGATCCCGATGGCGAATCGTGGGCGATGTTTTCCTATGACGCCTACCCAGCCGATCCGTGGGCATGGCCGAAAGCCCTGGATATCGACGGGCTCACCTACATCTATCGTGGTCACAATTCGGACGCGCGGACCGTTCACTATTCGCGGATTCGCCCCACCGAAGTGATGGCGCGCGTGGAAGGGGGCGCAGCATGAACGCCTACATCTATCAAGCCGCGTTGTACTGTGAGGATTGCGGAGATTCGATCCGGGCGCGCTTGGCCAGCGAAGGCCGCGCCCCGACCGATCCGACCGATGAAACCGCATTCGACTCGGAAGAATATCCCAAGGGACCTTATCCCGATGGTGGCGGAGAAGCGGACAGCCCGAACCATTGCGACGGTTGCGGTGTGTTCCTGGAAAATCCGCTCACGTCCGACGGATACGAGTATGTCGCCGAAGCGGTGGCGCCTGGTGGGGATGTCGCCGAGCAATGGGCGGACTTCTACGGAATCGAAGGGAGGGAAGCGGCATGATGCTATACGAAAAATACAGACCGGCCACATGGGCCGATGTCGTCGGACAGGAGAAGGCAATCAAGCGAATCAACACGATTCGGAAGCGCGGTTTGGGGGGCCGCGCGTTCTGGATCAGCGGTGCGAGCGGCATCGGTAAAACCACGATTGCCCGATTACTGGCTGCCGACATAGCGGACCCGTTCAACGTCCAGGAAGTTGACGCGACCGATCTGACAGCATCGGCTTTGCGAACGATCGAACGCGATATGGGCTTCTTCGGCATGGACGAGCGCAACGGCCGCGCCTACATCGTGAACGAAGCCCACGGGCTTCGGAAGGACGCCATTCGGCAATTGCTCGTCATGCTGGAACGACTCCCGGCGCATGTTGTGTTCGTGTTTACAACGACTTTGGACGGGCTTGACAGCCTGTTTGACGACAACATTGACGCACACCCGCTCTTGAGCCGATGCGTGCGGATCGCGTTGACGAATCAGGGGCTTGCCCAAGCGTTTGCCAGGCGCGCCCGGGAGATTGCCGACATCGAGGGATTGAACGGGAAGCCGGAAGCGGCCTACCTGCGCCTCGTACAGCGCTGCAAAAACAACATGCGGGCCGTGTTACAGGAAATCGAATCCGGCGACATGCTGGACTAGCGGCGGAAGGGACGGACACATGATTCGACACAACACGCAACAGGCACCGAGGCGCGCCGTTGGCTACATCCGAGTCAGCACCGAGGAACAGGCAACCGAGGGAATCAGTCTGGACGCCCAACGCGCCAAGATCGAGGCGTGGTGCCGACTCAACGAGTTCGAGCTATTGGGCATCTTCGCCGACGAGGGAATCAGCGCCAAACGAGCGGACAATCGGCCAGAGCTTCAAAGGGCCTTGGCCAAGGCTTGCCGCGCGAAGGCCGCCTTGGTCGTTTTCAAGCTGGATCGCATGATCCGATGCACGCGGGACGCCATCGACATCGCCGAGGACCTGCGGAAGGCCGGTGCGGACCTTGTAAGCCTTTCGGAGCGGATCGACACGACATCACCGATGGGCGAGTTCTTCTATGTCCTGATGGCTGCTATGGCTCAATTGGAACGGCGGCAGATCGGCGAACGAACCAAGGTCGCCCTGGCACACATCCGCGCTCAGGGTGGGCGCGTCGGTCGCTTCATCGAGTTCGGCTACCGGCTAGGCACCAATGGCAAGCTGGAACCCGATCCCACCGAACAAACAGCCATCCGTGCCATGCTGGACCTGCGAGCACAAGGCATGGCCTACGCCAAGATCGGTGAGGAGCTTGAAACGATGGGCCACGTTGGACGCAACGGGCAACGGCTGAGCGCCAAAGTGATCCGGAGCGTTATCCGACGGGCTCATTGGCACGCCACGAATACGATTCGCCCTCAACCATAGGGCCTTGGCGGCATGATGGTCGTCCGCCCACGCATCCCCCTGGCGTCAATCGGTCCGCTGCAGTATGCTGGACTTGGTGAATCGGGTAGCATAGTGGCTTTCCCCTACCGCCGTCGAAGCATCCAAGTCAGGGCTTGTCGAATGCAGGCAGACCGAATCGTCCAGCAGCTCAGCGAAGGCACCATCCTCGAAGGACCGTACTTCGGCGAACCCGTCCGCGTGTTGCTTGCCAAAGCGCGCGGCACCCGCGTGGAGATCGTGGCCGAGGGCGTCAACAGCAAGACGACATGGAAGAAGCTCCTCAAGGTCGAGGACTTCGAGTCGGCGGTTACGATCAAGTCCGGCGGCGGGCTGGCCACGCTCACGGGCGATGCCAGCCAATTCCGCCTTGCCGCCGAGGCCCACCGCATCCGACTTGCCTATCAGTACGACCCGCACTTCGCCGTGAGCGTGTCACAGATCGATCCGCTCCCCCATCAATTGGACGCCGTGTACAACCGCCTGCTCACGCAACCGAGCATCCGCTACCTGATCGCAGACGATCCCGGCGCGGGCAAGACGATCATGGGTGGCCTGCTCATCAAGGAACTGAAGTTCCGGGGACTTGCCGAACACATCCTGATCGTCACCCCGGCCAACCTGACCGATCAGTGGCGGCGCGAGATGCACGACAAGTTCGGCGAGACCTTCGACGTCATTAACCGCGCCACGGTCAACGCAGCCTATGGCCGCAATGTGTGGGAGGAAACCGCGCAGGCCATCTGCTCCATCGACTTCGTCGCCCGCAACGACGAGATACGGGAGCGCATGCGCGACACGCATTGGGACCTGATCATCGTGGACGAGGCTCACAAGATGGCCGCGTACCGTTATGGCACCAAGACCAAGACGACGGCGCGATACGAACTCGGAGCCTTCCTCGCGGAACGCACGGATCACTTTCTGTTCCTGACGGCCACGCCGCACAAGGGCGACCCGGACAACTTCGCGCTGCTTCTCCAACTGCTCGATCCCGACCTCTATGTGACGGGTGACATCCTCGCCGAGGCGAGCGACCGGGACGAGAACCGGATCATGGTTCGCCGCCTCAAGGAGGACATGCGCAAGTTCAACGGCGAACCATGCTTCCCACCGCGCCATGTGAAGACGCTGTCGTACAAACTCAAGGGCGACGAACGCGGCATTCCCAGCGAAGCGACCGAATTGGGCCTGTACAACGCCGTGACCAACTACGTTACGCACCACTTCCAGCGTGCCGACGATCAGGGCAACCGCAATGTCGGCCTTGCGCTGACTGTGCTGCAACGCCGCCTCGCATCCAGCCTTGCTGCAATCTGCTCGTCGCTGGAGCGCCGCTTCAAACGCCTCAAAGACCTCAAGAAGCTTGGACACCTGCGCAAGCAGATCGACGAGGGCGATCTGCCGGAGGACTTCGAGGACTTGGACGACATGGACGAGCGGGATCGCTGGCGGTTGGAGGACGAAGCCGTTGAGCGACTCACGCTTGCGCAAAACATGGCCGAGCTGGATACGGAGATCGACGAACTCGCCCGGCTGGTCGATCTCGCGCGACAGACCCAACGCAGCGCGACCGAGACGAAGTTCGAGCAGCTCAGGGATGTAATCGGCAAGCACCTCGCGGGGACGAGTGAGAAACTGCTCGTGTTCACCGAACACAAGGACACGCTCGACTTCCTCGTGCGCAAGCTCACCGACCTCGGCTTCCGTGTCACGCAGATTCACGGTGGGATGCCACTGGAGAGGCGGATTGCGGCGGAACGGGAGTTCTTCGAGACGGCGCAGATCATGGTCGCCACCGAGGCGGCGGGCGAGGGGATCAACCTGCAATTCTGCGCCCTGATGATGAATTACGACATCCCCTGGTCGCCCGTTCGGCTCGACCAACGAATGGGTCGCATTCACCGATACGGTCAGCAGAAAGAGGTCATGATCTACAACCTCGTCGCCGGTAACACCCGCGAAGGGGCCGTTCTCGGCACTCTCTTGACGAAGCTTGAACGAATGCGCAAAGCCCTCGGCTCCGATCGCGTATTCGATGTCATTAACGACATCATCTCAGCGCCCAAGCTCGACCAGCTCATGCGCGACTGGCTGACCAACCGGCGCACGATGGACGAGATACTGGCCGATCCCGCCCTCGAACTGAAACCTGCCGACATCGACGCCATCCGGACCGACATGGACAACAAGGCCCTCGGCTCGCGCTACATCGACCTGTCCAAGCTCGAAGAGGACATGCAAAAGAGCCGCGAAGAACGGCTCATGCCGGAGTATATCGAGCGGTTCTTCGTCGAGGCATACCGCTCCCTCGGTGGCACGATGAGCAGGGTGAAGGGCAACAGCTCCGATCTCTGGACGATCAGCCAGATTCCCGTCGGATTGCGGCGCGCCCCCGAAGCCATCGAGCGCCGCTTCGGCAAGATCGGCAAGACCTACGCGAAGCTCACCTTCGACAAGGATCGGGTCGTCGGCTACTCGGACATCGAGTTCGTCGGCCCCGGCCATCCGCTCTTCGAGATGGTCATCGAGCGGGTGCTGACGCAATACGGCGAGGCGTTGCGCAGCGGCGCGGTCTTCCTCGACCCGGACGCCACCGAACCATGGGTCATGTGGCTGTTGCAGGGGGCGGTAGAGGATGGGCGCGGCACCACCATCGGGCGACGGCTCTTCGGCGTCCGTCGTCAGGGCGACGACTGCGCCCGGAGCCAACCCTACGCGCTCCTCGACCTGAAAGCACCGGACGGCGATCCACCCGCCGCACCTTCGGAGGTTGGCCACTGGGCGACCGACGAGGACACCGTCGTCAACTGGTCGCTGGACACTATCCTCGACCCGTACTTCAAGGAGATTCAGGAGCGCCGCCACCGCGAGCTGTCCATCAAGGAAAAATACATCCGCAAGTCGCTCCAGCACCTGATCACGCAGTCGAACCGCAAACTCACCAAGTACGACGGGCAATTGCGCCAGTTCCGCAGCCCGAACGACTCAAGGGCGCTGAACATCAAGGGCAACCGGGCAAAGGAAGCAGATCGACGCGACAAGCTCATCCATCGCCGTGACACGCGATTGGCGGAGATCGAGAAGGAGCGCCACCTCTCCGACAAGCCGCCGGAGATCATGGGCGTAGCCGCCGTCCTGCCGCTCTCCATCGATGACCCCAAGCTCGGCGGGATGCGCCGTGACGACGAGGTTGAAGCCGTCGCCGTCGAGGTCACAACGAAACACGAGCAATCCCAAAGCCGTAAACCCGTCTCCGTGGAGAAGGACAACTGCGGTTGGGACATCACCTCGCTCAAGGATGGGCAGGTCGTCCGCTACATCGAGGTCAAGGGCCGCGCGGGCGACGGCGATGTCTGCCTCACCGAAAACGAGTGGATCAAGGCCCAGCGGTTCGGCATGGACTACTGGCTCTACATCGTTACCGGCTGCAAGTCCGAGCCGAAGCTCCACATGATTCAAGATCCGGCCTCGAAGCTGAGCCCGAAGGAGGAGGTCAAGATCGTGCGGTACGTCATTGATTCTGTTGAATGGAGGCGAGCATTATGAACGATTTTGACGAACAGGCTGAGGCGGCAGGTTCTCCTGGACGCCAAAGAACCGACCCAGATCCGCTCGCGATTGCAGCGCTGATTCTGTCAGCACTTGCCACGGCAGCTTCCGTGCTTCAGGCGCACAAGGCCCGTGAGCAATCAAAGGATCGCAACGAAGAACGGCTACGCGCACGCCGCCTGCAAGTGCTAAAATGGGAGAACGACCTATTGCAGCTTGAACGCATGATCATTCAGTTAACGCAATTCATCGAGAGCATCTCTTATGGTGAGAACTCGCACCTTCTCGACGGCCACCTTATGGGTCATGACAGGGCGATGTACTTGGACGACGCGGAACTCAAAGAATACCGCATTCTCTTGCGCCGGCTCTACATGGTGGCGCGTGACTTGTCCACTAGCACCATCCAACTCATTCCACACGTAGACGGAGCTGTTTACGCTGAATTTCTGAAACCGCTCCACACGCACCTTAGCTCTGCGATCCGCGGACTGGCGGAATTCCGTTCGCTTGGCGCGGCGTTGAACAATACGCGGGAGATTCTGGCCATCCTCAAGAAGACAACCAGCGTAATGCGTGGTGGCGAATCCGGTCTGCAACCTGGATTTGAATGACAGGCGCCATGGCGATGAAACGCTTGATAGAAGTAGCCCTGCCCATCGAGGACGTGTCCGAGAGAAGAGATGAAGTCCGCGAGGTACATGATCGGTCGGCAGGATTGGCTCAGCGCCGCAGCACCGTCTTGAGAGAATACAGCCCGGAGGTAACATGATGGCATCGAAGAAACGATTTGGCTTGAACCTGATGGACCAGATTCAAAACGAGGGTTCCGTTCACCATCAGGCCGTTGCTGCTATCGAAGCAATCACCAAGCGGAATCTGGTCGTCTACGAGAGCTTCTTCTCCCATCCTGCCGGGATTATCGACGAACCTGACGACGGCTGGATTGAGCGTTTGCTCACTTCCGTTGACCTGACGAAATACGAAGGCACGCTCGACCTGTTCATAAACAGCCCGGGTGGCAACCCCACGACCGCCGAGAAGATCATCCTTACCTGCCGGAGTTACTGCGATTCCTTTCGTGTCATCGTCCCGTCGTCCGCCATGAGCGCTGCCACTTTGATCGCAATGGGATCGGATGCGATCGTGATGACCCCGACGGCGGAGATTGGCCCGATCGATCCGCAGATGCGCATGCAAACACCACAGGGACCTGTCTCGCGCTCAGCGGCAGCATGGGTTGATGCGTACCGCGATCTGGTCAATAAGATGCAACAGGCAATCGTCGGCAAGCAACCGCCGCATCCCTACGCCGAGATGCTTCGCAAGCTCGATCCTTCGTGGATTCAGGTCTGCTTGAAGGCGCGGCAACTGGCAGAGAAGATCGCTGCCGACTACCTGCGCAAGCACATGCTCAATGGGCGTACGCCGGAGGAGGTTCAGGCGGTCGTCAAGCATTTCCTCACCGAAGGCGAGGAGTTCGCGCATGGTCGGGCAATCCGCAGCGAGAAGGCCCGGCAGTATGGGCTAACAGTTGGAGACGATCGAGAAGGGATCGCCATTCTGGGAAGCCGTGGTGACGCTTCACGCCCGCTGCGAACACTATGTCCAAACGCGCGGGTATGCGAAGTACTTCGCCTGTCGAAGTGGCGGGATCAACATCAGCGTTAAACAAATGCAGATCAGCTAGAAGCATGAACCTCATACGCATAAACAGGCTCAACGACCAAGCCTTCCCCGTCGGGGGCCGTGATCGGCGGGTATTCCTCGACGGAATACTCGCGCGCCCTCTCCTGAATCTCGTCGTTGATCATCTCGAAGTTCTCGGCGAGTTGCTTCTCGGTAAGCTTGTTGGTGGGCGTCTGCATCGTTCTTCCCCGGTTCGGGCTGCTATCTTCGCTTCGGGCCTTGGACCATGGCCTTGCCTGCCCTTGCCTTCCGTATCGGCGCGCAGGGGGATGCGGCTCCATCCACAATCCATTATACAGTCTTGCTCACCGTTTGGTTCAGAATCGGCACCTACCGGGCCAGAGAGGGTTTGGAAGATTATCCGGACTCAGCGGTATGGCATCAGTGATACGGGCCTGCGGGACAGGACTTGCTCCTCCGGTTGTTTTCCTGGGACGACAGAAAACAACCCGGGAAGCCCACGTAAGTCTCGCACTTACAAGTAGTTGCGATGATGGTTGTTATCCCTGCAAGGTGACGGTCGAATGCTGAAACGCCTAATCGAGGTAGCCTTGCCGCTCAAGGAGATGTCGGAGCAGTCGGCTCGGGAGAAATCGATCCGGCATGGGCATATCTCCACGCTGCACATCTGGTGGGCGCGGAGGCCGTTGGCGGCGTGCCGGGCGGTGGTGTTCGCCTCACCTAGCCCCGCGCGGTTTGCCACCCAAAGCGTCTTGGCGCTTTCACGAACTCCGGGACGGCTGCAAAGCATGTCTGCGAAAGGAGGAACACTTGATGCCTGAAGAGGCTGGTAAAGCCCCTGGAACCAATGCCTCGGCGACCGACCTTTCCGATGAGGAGAAGATCGAGTACCGCGCCTGTCGGGAAGAGACACGGCAGATTGCAAAGTGGGCAACGCTGTTCTTCGTCGGCGGCATAGGTCTACTCGGGCAGACCTTGTTCAATCTGAAGTCGGAACCGAATCTGACGCTGCCAAATTGGGCGGATTGGGCGCCTGCCGGTTTAGCTTGCTGTGCTGCCATACTTCAAATGGTCGTAAATCTATACTCACGAGCGTACTTGGGCAAGCTTGGTGTTCCTGTCCGAAAACAGACCCCGGGAAAGCTTGCTTTGTTCTACATTCTGTTTCCACTCGTTTGCGGTTTTGCTGTGTCTTTGGCGCTCGCGTCCACGGAGGCTTCCGCGCAGGCCGCAGAGTCCTCGAATTACTCCGCCGTCTACGAGTTGGGAGTGCGGGTAGAGGTTTCCAATCATGCTGAAACGACTGATTGAGGTGGCCTTACCCCTCAAGGAGGTGTCGGAGCAGTCGGCTCGGGAGAAGTCGCTTGGGCATGGACACATCCAGTCACTGCACATCTGGTGGGCGCGGAGGCCGTTGGCGGCGTGCCGGGCGGCGGTGTTCGCCTCGCTCATTCCCGATTCGGACGATCCCGAATGCCCCGACTCGTTCCGCACGCTGGTCAACGACCTGCTGCCGCAAACGCCCAACGGCGAGGACACGCCGCGCAACCGCTGCCTTGAGTTCATCAAGCACCTCGTCAGGTGGGAGAACTCCAACGACGACGACCTCATCGGCAAGGCCCGCAAGCTCATCGCGGCCGCGCACAAGTTTCTGCACCCCGATGCCGACGGCGACATGCCCAAGGTGCTGGACCCGTTCGCGGGCGGCGGGGCCATCCCGCTGGAGGCGCTGCGTCTCGGCTGCGAGGCCCACGCCATCGACCTGAACCCGGTCGCCCACCTGATCGAGCTTTGCACGCTGGTCTACCCGCAGAAGTACGGCCAGCCGGGCAGCCGCCCCACGCCGGGCTACATCAAGAAGCTGGAAGCCGCACACGAAGGCGAGGACGGCGACGGGCTGTTCAGCAAGAAGGACGAGGAGACCGAGGCGTCCGGCGATGGGGAGATCGACGGCATCGCACTGACGCGCCTGCCGCTGATTACCGAGGCCGAGTACCAAAAGAACCCACTTGCGGCGGATGTGAAGTTCTGGGGCCACTGGGTGCTGGAGAAGGCCCGCGACGAGATCGGCCAGTTCTATCCGCTCGATCCCGACGGCAGCACCCCTGTGGCGTACCTCTGGGCGCGCACGGTCAAGTGTCCAAACCCCGCCTGCGGTGCAAGCATTCCGCTCCTACGGCAGCTTTGGCTGTGCAAAAAAGACAAGCGAAAAGTTGCATTGCGAATGACCCCTGATCCAAGAACGAGACGCTGTCGCTTCGAGGTTGTCGAAGAGAAAGTAATCAACCACGCCCATAGGGCGTGGCTTTAGGAAGGCCCGCCCGAGCGGGCCGAGCGCGTCGTGAAGCCCCCGTTGGGGGCGATCACGTGGGAA
>JAUVGW010000099.1 GCA_030593565.1 Phycisphaerae bacterium
GCGCTGGGGCTGGCAGAGGCGTCCACCGCCTTCGGGGAGTCGATCGTCGGCTGGGGAAACAACCTCAACGAACAGGGCGAATACGTTGGCCAAGCCGTCCCACCGGAGGGCAACGACTTCAAGGCCATCGCTGCGGGGCACTGGCACAGTCTTGCCCTGAAAAACGACGGCACGCTTGTGGTCTGGGGCGATGATTCCTATGGCCAAGTCACCGATGTGCCGGAAGGCAACGATTTCGTAGCGATCACCGCCTGGGGCTGGCACTGCCTAGCGCTCAAGGCGGATGGTTCGATCGTTGGATGGGGCAGGAATACAAACATAGGCGGTGAGTGGGTTGGCCAAGCCACTCCGCCGCCCGGCAACGACTACGTAGCGATCGCAGCAGGTGCCTGCCATAGCGTGGCATTGAAGGCCGACGGCACTCTCGTTGCGTGGGGCGACGACACGCGAGGGCAAGTCTCTCCGTTGCCTGACCCCAACAGCGGGTTCAAGGCGATTGCCGCCGCCAGTTGGCACAGCCTGGCCGTGCGATGCGATGGTTCCATCGACGGTTGGGGCGAAAACAACCACGGTCAAGCGGACCCTCCGCCGGGCGAGCCGAACAGTGGCTTCAAGGCCGTCGACGGCGGTGATCACCACAGCGTAGCCCTCAAGGTTGAGGGCAAGATCATAGCTTGGGGCCACTGCTCCGAGGGTCAATGCGATATCCCGGACGAGGATAACGTGAACTTCATAGCCATTAGCGGAGGCGGCGGATTTGTCATGGGCCTCAACGCCGTCGGGTCGATCATCCCGTGGGGCCGAGACGACGAAGGTCAGCATGAGATACCAGAGCCGAACTCCGCCTATGTGGCCATCTCGGCGGGCGGCGGAGGGCACTGCCTGGCGCTGTTTTCGCCAAGCCCCGGCGACTGCAACGGCGACAAGTCCGTGGATGGCCTCGATATCCAGTGCTTCGTCAACGTACTGTTGTTTCCCTAGGGAATAGCGTGCTGCGCGCGTCGAGATTCGCGCCACCGTCTTCGGCACACTACGCCTGCGGCGCTCCCACGGTCATGGGCCCGAACAGGATTCTCGATCCGGCGTTGGCAAGGCAACGTCGAGAGCGAACATTCGGCTTGTTGTTGGAGCTACCCCCCGGCCAAGGCCGGGGGGTCTGTCGCGTTACTACAGCTCGCAGCCAATTGCACTTCATTCTTCGAGGTACATGCCATCCTGGATGATCGGCCGCCACAGCCCGTCCCAATCGGCCAGCTTCCCATGGCGCGTCTGGTCGCCGGTGGCCTCGACCTTCAGCAGTGCAAGGTTTCGATCGACAAACAGGTGCCACCCGGGCTCCCCAGGGAGTGTGACTGTCACGTTCATGCAGGCCACGCCATCACGCGCGGGAGGAGTCCCGATTGGGAAAATCTCGCTAATGCACGCTGCCATCGGTTCATCCGAGCGCAGGCCATCGGTCGGACCGTCGGACCCATTCAATCCCCCGGGTGGCTCAGCGTTCAAGAAGGCATAGGCGAAGGGCCGTGCGGGCGCGAGATCGCGGAGTTGCTCCTGATCCGTGAGCGGTGGACCCAGGCCGTCCATGTCGGCCGGATCAAGAACCATCGCTACGGTGACGACGTCCCGATTCGTGCGCGGCTTGGCGTCTCCGGGCAGCGGTGCATCAAACCCGTCGAGCTTGTTGTGGTATGCCCAGGCGATCAGGGCGGGGTGTCCAGCGCCGAAAAAGTCCCGCTGGATGCGCATGCCGATGAGATGTCCCATGTGCCAGAATGTGCCTAGAATTTCGCCCTTTCGTGGGTCGAGAATCGAGATTCGCGTGGGGTAGCCATGCGGGTCGATTGCAGCCACGACGAGTTCATCACCAAGCTTGCCGTCGAGGTCGCCGGCGAGGACGTGGCCGCAGCACCAGTGTGCTGATGGGCCGCAATCGGGCCATTGCGTGCTTGACGAAAGGCTTATCCTCCACATCTCTTTACCCTCCGCGTCATACGCGAAGAGGTTGTTGTCTTCGAGTGGTTTCTGCAATGCGGCGACAATGGCTACCCATCCATTGCCATCCAGATCAAGCAGTGGCGGGACTCGAACGCTGACGATCTCAGGCCGAAAGGCACGGAACACACGCGGTGTTGGATCACTGCCGTATCTTGCCAGGATGGTCGTCTCTTGTCCTTCTTCAACCCAGACCTGCATGATCGGCGGCTTGGTTCCAGCTCCCGCGCTCATCGTATCAATGCGCGTTCTGAAGCGACTCAACGACCATAAACCCGCGAGTCCCACTGCGAATACGAGCAGACCGGACGCAACCATGCGGCGCAGCCGTCGGCGTCGCTCCGGCAACTTCACTGGTTCGGCAGCTTCCAGGGCCTTGATCACTTCGGCCGCCGCCGCAAACCGATCCTCCGGCCGCTTCGCCATCAGGCGCATCGCCAGGCTGGCGAGGTGGGGGTCGGCGTGTTTGTTGGCCGTTCGCGGGTCGGCCGGCGTGTCGTGGAGGATGCAGTGGATGACGGCCGAGGGTGAGCCGCCGCCGAAGGGGGTGCAGCCGGTCAGCATCTCGTAGAGCACGACGCCGGCGGAGTAGAGGTCCGTGCGGAGGTCGAGTTCCGCGTCGCCGCAGGCCTGTTCGGGGCTCATGTACTCGGCCGTGCCGAGGACCGAGTCGCCGATGGTCAGGCGCGTTTGGGCCGTCGTCATGCGGGCGAGGCCGAAGTCGGCAATCTTGAGCTGGAAGGATGAATCAGAGCCGGGCCGTGTCGGCCCGGACCGGCTCGACACGAGCCGGCTCTGATGCTTGACACGAGTCGCCTCTGATGCTGGACACGAGGCGGCTCCGAGGGGCCAGCCGTCGAGCAGGAGGTTCGCCGGCTTGATGTCGCGGTGGATCAAACCCGCCTCGTGGGCGGCGGCGAGGCCGCCGAGGAGTTGGCGGAACAAGTGGCGGATGGCGGCAGCGTCGAGGAATGGCGCGTCGCTTGTCACGGCGGGCGGGGGCGATGAAGTATTCTCTGCACGCTGGCACCGACACTCGGCGTCGTGGCTACCCCCCGACGGAAAGACCGGCTCGAGACGAGCCGGCTCGCCGGGTCGGGGGCTCTTGGGTTGGGCGTCCCGTGGCTTTGCCGTTTGGCGGATCACGTCGGCGAGTGACGGCCCGTCGACGAACTCCATGGCGAGAAAGTGCGTGCCACGATGCCGGCCGACGGCGTGAACAGTGACGATGTTCACGTGTTGCAGCGCGGCTGCGGCTTTGGCTTCGCGGGTGAATCGTTCGATGGCAACGTCGTCGTCGGCAAGGTCGGGTCGGAGGATCTTGATCGCGATGATACGGTCGAGGCTTGGTTCGTATGCCTTCAGGACGACGCCCATGCCGCCGCGTCCGATAACGTCAACGATTTTATACTCGCCGAGTTCGGCAACATAGTCCGGGTCGCGTGAACGCGCAAGGAGTCCCTGCGTAATCAAGCCTTCGATTCGGTCTTCCTCGGGCCGCAGGTCGCCGAGCACGTCGAAGTGGCGGCGAAGATCGTCGGCGAGGTCGGGGTGCTCCGCGAACAGCGCACCCCGTGTAACCGGCTCGTTACGCTTGCGGCGGTCGAAATACTCGTTGAGGACGCGCCCGACGCGGGCCGCTCGGGCATCTCCGCTGGTGGGATTCGGCTCTGTCATCGACCGTTGATCACTTTCCCCGGGCTCGTTGGCCCTGCGGTTCCAGAATAGCCGAAATCGCGACCATTTTGTAGAGGCGGGTCATCCGTTTCCATATGGGTGTGTGCGAAGGGGGCCGTGTCGGAAACGAGCGAGATTCTCGTCGCCACCCTCCATTCTGCCTCCGTTCTTGTTGCGAACCGACCCGCCGAAATGCTATACTGGCTGAACAGAGGGAGTCTGCGCAGCGCGACCTGCGCGAACACACCACGAAAGGAGCATGAGGGGCATGCGTCCACGACTCGTATACTCCGCGATTCTGCTCACCATTCCGGTCCTGGTGCCGACGTTGTCGGCCCAGCCGATCTCCTGCGAAACCGGGAGCGAGCCGGAGTGTTTCTGTCAATTCGCGGATCAGGTCCCCAGGAATGGCATCGATTCAACGCACATCTCCAGCCTTTCCTACATGCTGATCGTCGCCGATGGCTTCAATCTCCAGGAGGATCGCGAGGTGGTGGCGGTCAGTTGGTGGGGCGGACATTTCACAGATGACCCGTGGGGACCCTGCGATCGAACCGACAGGGTATTCTCAGTGACCATCTACGAGGACAGCGATGGACTACCCGGTGCGATCGTTGGCAGCTATACACCCGCAACGGGCGGTGGGCTGATCGTCATTGAGGACACAGGGGAGACGATCACGACGGCCGACGGCGTCGAGATTGTGGAACAACGCTATTCCTATCCTTTGCCCGAGCCCTTGGCGCTGGCGTCTGAGGACTACTGGCTGGAAATCATCGAGACCCAAATGGATCCTTGCTTCTGGGTGTGGGAGACGGGGCCCCCAGGTGACAGTCACATGCTGTTCGACTATGGGCTGGGCGGATACTACTCCTTCATGCACCTTGACTTCGACATGGCGTGGTGTTTGGAATTCGTCTCGGACGAAGACTGCAACGACAACGGCATTCCCGATGCCCAGGACATTGCCGATGGTACCAGCCTCGACTGCAACACCAACGGCAAGCCTGACGAATGCGAGTTCAAGGTCGGCGTCGGCTGCCCGCCCGATATCCTCCCGGGGGATTTCGATTGTGACGGACAGTGCTCCGGCGCCGATATCCAGCGGTTCGCCAACACCTTCGTTGCAGGCGGATACACCTGTCAGGCCGACATGGACCAGACGGGCGATCTGAGTATGACGGACGTGGCCATGTTCGTTTCCGCGCTATTGGACGGATAGAACGACGGGGAAAAAGGGGGTCAGGCTTACTTAATCGCCGGAGTCATCGCTCTAATCGAGGGATCAGCCAAGATTAAGTAAGCCTGACCCCCTTTTTCCCTCGGGCGCGCAAATCACCCCCGTGCTGCACCACGCATGGGCATAGGCGCAAGATGATCGGCGGACTGTGTCGCGGGTTGCTAGCGCTTCGCGCGGAAGCAGTCGCGACAATAGACGGGACGCCCCTGCGTGGGCTTGAACGGGACCGTCGTGGCCTGGCCGCATTCGGCACAGGTGGCGTCGAAGGACTCTCGTCGCGGGCGATCGCCGCCCGGAGCACCACCGCGCGAATCTCGTTGGCCCTTCCGCTTTTCGCGGCAGTCCCGGCAACGCTTCGGCTCATTGGTGAACCCGCGTTCCGCATAGCGCGACTGGTCTTCGGCCGAGTGGATGAATTCCTCGTCGCAGTCAGAACACGCGATGCTCTTGTCTTCGTACTCCATTGGGGGGACACCTCCGATTGAGGAGCCGACCGTCACTCGACGGCCGAGTCTGGTGGCCATGCTGGAGTAGCCCAATCGGAAGGGTGTGGCGAGAAGGAGGACGGCCATCCTCAACGGATGTCGCCAATGCTCCTGCGCTGGGCCTTCGTGCCCGGGCGACCCACAGTTGTTGGGCGGTGAAACGGGATCACTCGCCAACGGAAGTATGCGCCAAGAGCTGGGGGCCGTCAAATGCAATCCACCAGATCATCCGGGCGGGGGTCCATGACAGTTTAGGCTGTGTCGCTCCGAAGGGTCCAACGGGTGCCACTGGCGGCTTGTCCGCCAGTGCCTCAACAGATAGCGCCCTACACGGACACTGGCAGGCAAGCTGCCAGTGGCACCCCGTCGCCGATTGTGTCATGGACCCTCCGAGGGGGGAAGTGACAGCGTCGGCGGGACGCTTTCGCGTCGAAAAACGTCACGCAGCCGCCGGAATCGATCGGTTTCGTTCGATTCCGACGGCTGCGGCCAAGATTCAGTGATTACGACTCACGTTTCAGGTCGACGAATCTTACGGCTCGGTCGTGAAAGACCAGACCGTGCCGGCGGTGGTTCCGGCCTCATTGACGGCATCGATACGCCAGAAGTACGTCGTGTTGGCGACGAGTCCGCCGGGGTTGTATGACCGGCTGACCTGGTTGCCTTGGAACGCGGCGCCGCTGATGACGTCCGCCTCGACATCGCTGAAGTAGATGTCGTAGCTGGTCGCGCCATCGGCGGCAAGCCAGGTGAGGACGACATCGACGGCTATGTCGGTCGCGCCGTTAAACGGGGTCGGCGAGCCAGCCTGATCGGGCGGCGGCATCGTGGTGAATCGCCACACGTCACCTGTGGTGATCGTCGTACCATCGGCGGCAATCTCGTCGATCCGCCAGTAGTGCGTCGTGTCGGCAGGCAATGTTCCTGGATCGAAAATCGTGCCCGACTGGCTGCCCTTGTACTCGGGATCACCCGGGTCGGCACTCGTGACGGCCGCAAGGCTCGTGCCGACGTACACGCGGTGCTGCGCGGCTCCGATGCCGGCGGTCCACTGCAAGGTGGTCTCGATCGAGACGTCCTCCGCGAAGTCGACCGGGACGGGGTTCGTTGCCAGACCCGGACCTGTGCGGAACTGCCAGATTTCGCCCTTGGTGGCATTGTCGTCGGCATCAATTTCGTCGATACGCCAGTAGTACAGCGTCATGCCGTCGAGCAGGCCGGGGCTGAACGTAGTGCCGGCTTGGTTGCCCTTGAACTCGTCACTCGTCCGAGTGGCGCTTTCCACTGCGCTCGCATTCGTGCCAAAGTACACGTCATGGCTTGCTGCGCCGGCGTCGGGCGTCCAGGTCAACAACGGCGTCAGGCTTGCGCCGGCCGAACCATCGGCCGGATCAGGATCCGTCGCCTGGCCGGCGCCGGTCGTGAACGACCAGACGTCGCCTTGTGCGGTTCCGCCCGGGCCGACCTCGTCGATTCGCCAGTAGTACGTGGTTCCGCCGTCGAGCGTGTCGGGCACGAACGTCGTACCGGCCTGGTTGCCTTCGTACTCTGCATCGGCCGCCGTGGCGTTTGTCACGGCCGTCTCGTCGTCGCCGAGATAAACGTCGTGACTGACCGCGCCGGAACCGGCCGTCCAGCTTAGTTCGGTGTTGATGTCGATGCCGGTTTCCATGTCCTCGGGCATTGGATCTTTCGCCTGGCCTGTGCCGGTATGGAACTGCCAGACCTCGCCCTTGGTGACGTTGTCGTCGGCGTCGATCTCGTCGATACGCCAGTAGTAACTCGTGTTGCCGTCCAGCGGCCCGGCCGGCGTGAACATCTCGTCGCCCAACAACTGGTTGCCCTGGAACTCGCCGCTGCTGCGTGTGGCAGCATCCACGGCGATTTCTTCGGTGCCAAAGTAGATGTCGTGCGACACGGCTCCGTCACCGGCAATCCACGTCAGCGTCGGATCGAGTTCGATGCCGACAGCGCCGTCCGCCGGATCGATCGGCTCGGCCGCCTGGCCTGCCGCCGTGGTGAATTCCCAAACTTCGCCTGCTGTGGTTCCGGCCGGGCCGACCTCGTCGATTCGCCAGTAGTACGTCGTGTTCCCATCGAGCAGGTCCACCGGCGTGTAGACGGTCGCCGCTTGGTTGCCTTCGTATTCCGCGTCGGCCGTCGTAGCGTCCGTCACGGCCGTTTCGTCAGTGCCGAGATACACGTCGTGGCTCGTCGCGCCCGAGCCGGCGGTCCAGCTCAGTTCGGCGCCGAGGTTCACGCCCGTCTCGAAGTTGTCCGGTATCGGATCTTCGGCTTGGCCGGTCCGCGTGCGGAACTGCCACACCTCGCCTTTGGTGACGTGGTCATCGGCGTCGATCTCGTCGATGCGCCAGTAGTAGTCGGTGTTGCCGTCCAGCGGTGCGGCCACGGCATAAGACGTACCCGCCTGATTGGTCTTGAACTCCGGGCTGGCACGGGTGGCACTGTCGACCACGCTCTCGTCTGTTCCGAGATAGACATCGTGCGAGACTGCTCCGATGCCGGCGTTCCAGGTCAATGTCGGCTCGAGTTCAACCTCGGTCGCGCCGTCTTCTGGCGCGATCGGCTCGGCCGCCTGTCCGGCCCCTGTCGTGAAGCTCCAAACTATGCCCTTTGTCACGTAGTCCTCGGCGTCAATCTCGTCGATTCGCCAGTAGTAGGTCGTTGCGCCATCGAGCGTGTCGGCAGGCGTGAACGAAACCTCCGCCTGATTGCCTTGATAGATGGCGACTGTCACCCGCGTAGCGTTCTCCACGTCCGTCTCGTCCGTGCCCAGGAAGACGTCGTGGGTCGTCGCACCGTCACCGGCCGTCCAACCGAGAACGGCGTCGAGGGCGATACTCGTGTCGCCGTCCAGCGGATCAGGAATCGTTGCCGGTCCGGGCGCCGTGGTGAAGCTCCAGACTTCACCTACCGTGGAACCGCCGGGCGACCGCGCATCGATGCGCCAGAAGTACTCCGTGTTGCCTTCGAGTTCATCGGCAGGCACGAACTCGGTAACGGCGACGCCACCCTGATATTCGGCACTCTCGTGATCCGCATTCTGGACCGTCGTTCTGTCCACCCCCAGATACACACCGTAGGAGGCGGCACGGAGGGCGGGAGCCCATTCCAACGTAACATCCAGCGGGACACCACGTTCGCCATCGGGCGGCTCCGGCGTCTCGACTTGGTCGGGCAGCGCGCCGGTGTGGAAGCTAAGGACGGTTCCCGTCGTGGCACCGCCGGGACCTACGGCGTCGACTCGCCAGAAGTAGATCGTGTCGGGCTGAAGGTCAGTCGTCCCGAAAGGATCGTGCGACGTCTCCGCTACGTCCTGGTTTCCCTGGAACGTTGAGGCCAACCCATTATTCACGGCGTTCTCGTCCGTGCCGAAATAGACATCAAAACTCGTCGTCGTTCCGCCGACGCCCACATTCCATTCCAGCACAATTCTGACGTCAACATTGACTCCGCTGTTCGCCGGGACAAATGGTCCGGCAACCTGCGGAGGCGGCGCCGCCGTCGTGAACCGGGACACGTCCCCGTGTGTGGTACCACCCGGTCCGAGCGAGTCGATTCGCCAGAAGTAGTCGCTCCCGCCCAGCAATGTGCCGGGATCGAAGATCTTGGACGTTTGGTTGCCCTCGTATTCCGGACTGGCAAGACCGGCGCCCGCAACGGCCGCTTCATCGTTGCCGAAGTAGACGTCGTAGCTTTCGATGCTCGCCGCGGCGGACCAGCTCAAGTTCTGGGCTACATCCACATCTGTCTCGCCATCGGCCGGAACCGGTGCGGTGACTTCGGACGGTGCGCCTGCTGTGGAGAACCGCAGCACGGCCCCCTTGACGGTCCCACCCGCGCCGACCTCGTCCACGCGCCAGTAGTAGGTCGTCGCCGGCATTAACTGTCCGTCGATGTCCGCCGAATCATCTTCCGGGTCGTAGGACGATGCGGTTTGGTTGCCCTGGAAGATGTCATCCGTTTCCGTTGTGGCATCGGACACGTCGGCTTGGCTCTTGCCGAAATAAACGTCATGGCTGGTCGCGCCGTCCCCGATGGTCCATTGCAGGACCTGGGCGACGGGTACGTTGCCGGCGCCGTCGGCCGGCACGAAATCATCCGCCGCCTCCGGTTCAATCGCTGTCGCGAAACGCTGTACGTCTCCCGTCGTGACGCCGTTATCGTTGCGCTCGTCCACGCGCCAGAAGTACTCCGTATCAGGCTCGAGCCCCTGCGGGTCATACTCCGTCTCGGTCTGGGTGCCGCGTGAGATGCCGAGTGCGTCCCCCAGCGTGGCCGCCTCGACGTCCGCCTCGCTGGTGCCGAGGTAGACATCGTAGCTCGTCGCGTTCTCGCTTCCGGTCCAGGTCAGCGTGGTTTCCACAGACACGCCTTCCGCTTCATCTTGCGGATTGGGCCCGCTGATGCCGCCCGGCACGTCAAAAGGCGGTGGAGGGTCGCCATCGCCGTCACCGACGACCGTCACCGATCCGTTGACCTGAGCGACGAAGCCTGTGGCGTCGAAAACGAATGCCGTAACCTGGTAGGCTCCGGTCGCGAGGTACTGGTGCATGATCGAAGCGCGGCCCGCCGGGCCTTCGACAAAGCCACCACCGTCGCCGAACACCCAGTTGATCTTGCTGATTAGCGCCGGGTTGCTCACCGCGCCCTCGACCGAGAACACGACATTCAGGCCTGGTTCATCAAAAAGCTGCACCGCGGTGATCTGCCCAAATGGCAGCGCCGCGATACCGCCCCCGAACAGGCCGCATCCGACCAGGGAGCCGCCCAGTACCGAAGCCGTCAACAGTGTCAGAACGGTTGCCTTGAATGTCTTGCGTTTCTGCATGCCAGTCCCTCTCCAACTTCTCGCAGGTGTCAGTCTGGCGAGCCTGCGCCCCTATCCTATGCCCCACTCGAAACCCATCACGGTCAAGCGATCCCGCGACGACTGCACTGAGAGGCCACGTGATCGCACCGATACGGTCGGTTTGTCGATCTGTAATGCGAGGATCCGTCAGCCCCCCCCAATCAACGGCTGATTGATTCGATTCAGACTCCCGTCCCCCACGAACCGGCGGTCAACACCATCCCCATGGCGGCCGGAACGGAGCCGGGATGTCAAACGAGTCTACCGCCGCCAACGGCCTCAATCAAGTCTGATGAGCACGAGGCCCGCTTCGCCCGATAGAAATGTGGATCGCACCGTATTTGGTCGGACGTCCGAGATGTGAAGTACGGATGACGTCGCGTCCCGTGACCAAGGCGGCGTCGGCCGCCGTGGCCGAAAACAACCGATTCCATCGTTTAGCCGCGACCCGCAGGGGAGCGCGCTCCCCTGCGGGTCGCGGCTAAACAGAACGTCCGCCCCCGATCTTGTTCTCGGTCCCGGCGCACAGCCGACCGATATTGCTGCGATGTCGAACGAGCACCGCCGCCGCCATGACCACACACAGCGCCAACAGCGGATAGTGATCGGACATCGTCCAGTTCAATAAGCGGGAAAATCCTACAAAGGCCAGTGGCAACGCGACCGCTGCGGCAACGGAGCCCAACGATATGTAGCGACTGACGGCGACAACGACCGCCCACACGGCGAACGCAGCAAAGCCGGACAGCGTCAGGTAGGGGTAGATGCCGAGGACGACGCCCAGCGACGTGGACACGCCCTTTCCCCCTTTGAATCGCAAGTAAACGGGAATGATGCTCCCGATCGCGCAGCACATGCCCGTCCCGAGCAGGATGAAATCACTGAACACCGGCCTCGACGTGGTCAGGCCGGCGTCGCCCCAGGTCAGCCATAGGGAGGCAGTGACGGTCGTTAGCGCGCCCTTCGTCACATCGAGCATGAACACGAGGATGCCCCACCTGCGTCCTAGAACGCGCCCGACGTTCGTCGCGCCGACATTGCCGCTTCCACGGCTGCGGATGTCAATCCCCTTGAGACGCGAGACAACGAGCCCGAACGGGATTCCACCGAACAGATACGATCCGATAAACAAAACTGCGTACTGCCAGGTCGGCGTCATGTCAGCTTTACCGATTTACATCCACAGGTGGTACATCGCGGCCTCCGATCGCAGCCGGAGGATTCAGGGTTTAGTGATACGTGTCACAAAACTCGCGACTATTCGAGCCGCGGGCTTCAGCCCGCACGGACGCCCGCACAGGCCAACAGCCTGTGGCAAAATGAAAGACAGCGGTTCGGAAACGCCGGTGCCACTTGGGAATACCGGCGAGACGCCGATGCTCCCCGGGAAAACCACCGGCGAGACGCCGGTGCCACAGTTTTACCACGTACTGCTAGACCCTGAACCCTGACCGCTCCCATTCAGTCCTCAGCCTTCCGATCGCGCTCGTTCGGACTCCCTACTCGATCGTGGCTAGACGTCGTGATGCAGCGTCCTTCCAGTTTTCGGCTTTCGACTTTCGGCTTTCGACTTTCGGCTTTCGACTTTCGACTTTCGGCTTTCGACTTTCGGCTTTCGACTTTCGACTTTCGGCTTTCGACTTTCGACTTTCGGCTTTCGACTTTCGACTTTCTCCTCAATCGTCGTCAGGCGGCGTGCCGCGGAACTTGGCCGGCAGGATGTCTTCCATCGCCGCCAGCTTTGCGCCGGAATGTATCGCCGTGTCGAGCCATTCCCGCCAATGTTCCAGGTGCAGTTGGTTCTCGGCCAGAATCCACGGATGAAAACAGACCGTGACGAAGTGTCGGTCCTGGACGGCCTTCCGCACGACCCGGTGGTGTTTCGAGACCGTCAGATCCCGTTTCTCCTGCCGACTGCGGAGCATCCGATCGTCGGTGCGGACGGGAATCCTGAACAACGGCGTCGCGCCGTGGGCCAGAACATACGGACGTTTGGTGTGTTCGTGCTCGGCGTTATAGACAAACCGGTGTTTCACCAAGTCTTTGAATAACCTCTCGTCCCAATGGGAATGCGGCGAGCGGAATCCGATCGGCTGAAAGCCACGATTCAAGAACGCATTGCGGCAGGCGAGGATCATCTGCGCGAGGGCGTCGTCTGTCAGATCACGCGGGGATTCGTCGGCATATCCGAGCACGGCGAGTTCATGTCCGGCTTCCGAGATCGTCTTGAGCCGATTGGGGGCCGTCTCGCACAGTTTCGCCGGACAATTGAACGTCGCCCGCAGCTTCCGTTGTTCGAGGGTCTCCAACACGAGATCGAGACCGACATCCGACAGATACTCGCTGTCGAGGGCCAAGCCGCGCTGGTAGTTGAAGCACAGTCCGACCGTGGGTTGCGATATCGGCAACTCCTTGCGGACGACCTGGGCTGGTTCCTCCGATGTGTTCGACTTCTTACCGAACAGGCGTCCAAGAAAACCGGATTTCTCGCTTGCCAACGTTGCTCCTCCGACGACGGCCGACGCCTGTATCCACACCGCCGGGACGGCGGGGCCACATGAACTCCTATGGCACATCGCGGCCTTTGGCCGCTACCACATTGTACTACTAACGATTGTTTCTTCGCTTCCTGCGAAGGTTTTTCACACCGCAGGATTCAGAGCCGGGGCGTGTCGCCCCGGTCCGGCTCGACACGAGCCGGCTCCGATGCCTTCGGCGCCACTGTCACACTGCCGCCGCGCCGGCGCCACAGATCTTTCAGAACGCGTTTTCAGGCGGTCCGGCAGCGCCGCTTCTTGCACCCGGCCATCTCGGCCAGGATCGCGTCCAGTTCCTCCACGTGTCGGGACATACTGATCTTATCCCGCAGGGCGATGGCATTGGTCGACATTTTCCGGCGCAGCTCGGCCGACCGCAACGTCCCGATCCGCCGAGCCCACAACTCGATGTTGTCGGGGGAATCGATGACAAAACCCTCGACGCCATCTCGTATGACCTCGGCTGCCCCGTTGGACGAGGTCGTGATGCACGGCACACCATGATAGAGCCCTTCGAGCACGACGCGGCTGCACGGATCGAAATAGGTTGGCAATACGCATACGTCGGCGGCGTGATAAAACGACGCCACACGCTGCGTCGGGCCCACAAACGTCACGAACGGCGCCACACCCCGGGCGTCGATATAACGCTGAAACCGCACCGGATTGTCTCGCCCAACGACCAGGAGCCGAACATCCGTCGTGCCGGCGGCCACCAGACGGGCCACCGTCTCGATCAGCGGGCGCAGACCCTTGAGCCGGAAATTGTGGGCGATGAACAGCAACAGAAGCGTTTCGTTCGAGACATCGTATCGCGCCCGCACGGCTGTGCGAGCCGTGGCTCGTTCCTCGTCCGATGCCGCCTCGACGCTGACGCCGTTGTACACGACGCGAACGCGCGGCGCTGTCGCCCCGTACAGCGTCTCGCACTGTCTGGCAACGTATTGGGAGACGGCGAGGATCAAGGGCCCGCCTTCGCGGAACACCGCTCGCTCGAGCTCCAACAAGGAACGCTGCTTGAAGTTCATTCCCATCAGCGCCCGCTTCACGGCCCGGCGAGTGGCGGTTCGTCGTGTCGCCACGTTGCGGTCGATGGACTCGCGCAGCAGGCCGCCCCGTGGCTGATAAACGTCCGCGCAGGCCACGGGAGACATCGCGAGCACCGCGTCGAACGGATTCTGCGCCAGGAAGCTCGTTGCCTTGCGAACAAAGGATAGCGTCCTGAGCGGTCGCAACACGGCGCCCGCCCGAATGGTATGGATCGTCAGATCGGGTAGCGACTGCGCCGCGGTCGTCGTGATCACGTGGACCTCGCGGCCTCGCGACGCCAGCAGGCGCCCCAGTTCCATCGTCGACGTTTCCGCTCCGCCGCGCCACGCTTCCGTTCGTTCAATGACGATGGCGAGCCTCACGTTTGTACCCCACCTTCGAATCGCTTTGCCCGGTGGACGTCATGTCGCGCCATCCGCCGTGTCCGGGCTTGGATGTTCTGAATGTAGAATCGCGTTTTCTGCCTTGAAAGCGACCGCCCCTTCAGGGGCTGCGTTCCTGTCCTGGCACCTTCGTAATGATACAGGAAACGCAGCCGATCGGCACGTGTCACCACGCCGGCCGCAGCGCTGTAGTCCAGCGATGCGAGGTCCTTGATGATCCAACGCCCGGGCGACGCCGGCTTGGCGATCATCCGCGCCAGATCGATGAGCCGCAGAACGACATTGCCGTCACCATTGTGGGTCAGGAAGATATGACACAAGTACAGATCGCGGTGGAACAGCTTGTTCTTGTGGAGCCGGCCGGCCAATAGGGCGAGTTGTCTGATAATCTCGCGGCGCTGCGCCCACGGCGGCGTTTTCAGAGGATCAGCCGCGATCTGCTCGGTGAACGTCTCCAACGATTCCCCAGCGACCTCCTCGGTGATGCCGAAACTCCGCTCCTCGAACACGCCGTTCATCCGCTGGCCGAACGCCACGCCGCGCATGGTCGGTATCCCAAGCATGGATAATCGCTTGTTGAATAAGACTTCCCGCCCGCCGCTGCTGATCTTGTGGCCGCATTCTCGAATGCGCCGGATCTGCTCGATCAACGGCGGATGCACGTGGCGCTTCAAATAGAACGTCCGTTTTTCACCGGCATTGTTCGTCAGTTCCATCCGGGTCCGATCTCGATGCGGTGCCAGACCGGGCTTGCCCATTCGGTGGCCGCCGTTGAACTGGAAGACATCCTCGAAGCTGTTCAGCCCGACTGACTGGAGCCACGGAATCGCTCGTTCGTCCGCTAACATCTTGCCGAGCTTCTTGAGCGGCACGCAACACGGATGTTCATAGTCGTCCGGCAATCGGGGCATTTCGCCGCCACCGGCGGCCTCGTACATCGACGCTTGGTGAGCCGGGTCCATGCGAGGCTGGTCGCCCCTCGGTGTCGGCGGCAGGCACAAGCCGGCCATCAGCCGCCAATAATCGGATCGCGTGACCGCCATCGGCTGCAAGCTCGTCAGCAGCTTCTTGAGCGACCGGACGACGCGATCCGGCGGCAGCGGCACCGAACCGGATTCGTCGTGTTCGAGCAGGAACGAATCGACGATGGCATCGCCCCGTGTCATCCGCTCGACATCGATAAGCCGAAAATCCCATTGGGACGACCCATTCGCGTTGGTTCTCGGAGCGGCGTAGATGTGTTTGGCGTTGAGGTCGGGCCAATCGAAACCGGCGCTCAGCAGGCGTCGGATCAACGCGCCCAATTCGTACAGGAGCCGATCGCGCAGGCGTTTCTCGATGGCGGGTGGTCTTGGGAAACCAGGCACAAGCCAGTTTTCGAGCGTGTGTTGCATCGGCACAGTCTCGACCAACAGGAGGGCCTGCCGAGGCAGGCCGCACACCCGACGTTCCCCAAACGCGACCGGATTCATCACCGGGATACCGGCCTGCTCGAGTTCATGGCACATGTGCCACTCGACAGCCGGTTGGCTGAATGTGCTTTGCATCCGGAACATGGGCCAGAAAGCATGTTTCGGCGGTACTCGGAAGACCCGTTTGAGGAAGAAGCGCCGGGGGCTTCCATCCACCTCGATGTCGATGGGCAACGTCTCGCGATGTGCGTGTTTGCTGGTCGGCGGCCCGCCCGGTGCGCGCAAGAGCGCGTCGAAGTCTGCCAAGCCCGCTGCTCGCAGGGCAGCGACGTACGCCGGTTTGATTTCGAAGATCGTACGCATCAGGTCGGGTCATTGTCCTTGAGGGCCCGGTCCCGCAGGATCGCCTGTATCAGAAGGCGGTGTTCAGGACCGAACGTCGTAATGCCCAGGTACCGCCGCAGCCAACGAAGCTGCTCGCCGCGGGTCAGCAGCGATCTTGCGACCTTGAACAGGCATGACAAGTCTCGCAGACGGCCGTGCAGGATGTGCGGCGGCCAACGCCGTAACGCACCGCGGGCGGAATCTATTACGTAAACCGTCGGGCTCGCCGCTCTGTTATCCGAGACCAGCAGATTCCGCCATTGTAAGTCAATGTGACAGAATCCGACGGCATGCATGCGGGCGACCATGTCTGCCGTGTAGTCCAACAAGCCGCGCCTGACCGGGTCCGCGACGGCGGCGGCGGGAACCGGCCACCGCGACGCGACATAACGATCCAACGATACGGCGTCGGCGATGCCTCGGGTCAGGATGAAGGCGTTTAGCACTCGCCCACCGCTCCGTCGCGCGCCGTGAGCGATCACGTCCGGGACCT
>JAUVGW010000323.1 GCA_030593565.1 Phycisphaerae bacterium
GGATCGAACACATGCACCGAAGTTTTGAGGCCTTCCTCGTGCGTCTTCAATCGGCTCAGTTCGGAAGACCGCGCGATCCTCGACGAAGTCCTTTCGCGGCCGATCGACTACATGGACGACGAGTCCTTCCATAGGTCGGTAACAGGCAGGCAGTTGTTTGGTGACGGCGTCGCCCGCAATTGGTCCGCTGAAGTCTGGTCCAACAGCTCCGAAGCGAGAAAGGCGGCGGTCGACGTTTCGGCGGTGATCGGGCAAACGCTCAATCGCGAGCAGGAGCGGCATTTATTCCTTCGCTTCAACTATACGCGATTCCGAACGGCCAAGCTGCTGGCCAGGTTCGCAGGTAAACGGCTGACAGCCGTGGCGGTGCGCGAGTTGCTGTGGTGGCACGATCAAACGCATGCCACTCGGTCCGCCATCGTCGCGGCAAACATGCCGCTGGTTCTGGCGATGGCCAAGCGGACGCGTCTGGGGAACATCGACTACGCGGAGCTGATCAGCGAAGGGAACATGGCGCTGCTCCGCAGCGCGGATAAGTTCGATTGCAGCCGGGGTTTCAAGTTCAGCACGTATGCCTGCCGTGCGATTCTGAAAAGCTTCAGCCGGGTCGCCATGCGTGCGAGCCGTTATCGCGGCCGTTTCCCGACCGAGTTCGATCCCATGCTCGAGAAGAGCAACTACGCCGAGTTGCTTCGAGAGGAGCATGAGGCCGATTGCGTTGATGAGCTTCGGGGGATCATCCGGAAAAACTCCGCTTCCCTCAGCGAGGTCGAAGTGAAGGTGATCCAGGCACGGTTTGCCCTCGGCAGGGTGGAATGCGAAGGCCCCAAGACGCTCGAGCAGGTCGGCATGTTGATCGGAGTGACGAAGGAGCGCGTGCGCCAGATACAGAACCGTGCCCTGGACAAGTTACGTGACAAGCTCCAGGAGGATTTCCTCGCAGCCTAGCCGCGTTTCCTTGCCCAAGGTCATCATCGTTATTCAGCGGATCCTCGCCCCGGCCGGTCTTCGGTCGGGGCGTTTCTTCGTTTTGGGTGGCGGTGATTGCCGACGTGTGTGTCAGGCTGGCTGGCGGCTTGTAAGTGCGTCGTGAACTGCGGTAACGACATCGTCAAGGTCGAATGGTTTTTCGAGAATTCTGAAGATGCCGGCCCGGTCCGATTCTACGACGTCATGGGCGCTGAAACCGGTAATCATGATTGTCAGGAGCATGGGGTTGATCGCACGGATTGCTTTGGCGAGCGCGAGACCGTCGAAACTCGATTGGAGTCTCCAGTCGGTGATCAGGACATCCGGGATGAATTCGGCGCCGACCTCTATCGCATCCCGGCCGCTTGCAGCCGTTCGCACGTTGTGTCCCTCGTGAGTGAGCACCTGCGAGGGATAGAGCCGATACCCTTCCTCGTCATCAACGATGAGTATTTTGGCCATTTTGCGTTTCTCCATCCGGCAAGGCAGCGGTGGTGGGTTACATGGTGGTGAAGGCGGCCTTCGGCCGCAGTCAAGGGGGGCGAGGGTCCAGGATCACACAGGCATCAGCAATCAGCCGTCAATAGTAAACCGTAAACTGACGCTCGTTGCAAGGCCTTTTCCCCCATTGCCAATTGTTGAGTGTTGCTTCCTCATACTTGGGGTGCATGACAGATTCGGCGGGGCGTCTCAGTGCTTGGAGATGCAGCGTCGCCCCACCGCGGCCGACGTATGTGCGGAGGAATCCCCCAGTATTTCGCGTTGGCCGCAGGGTGAAGGCGACCGAATAGGAAGCCTGAATGCGTTCGCGGCCCTGGATCATCCGTTGCGCCTCCCGTGCAGAGGCTCCGCGCGGGCTGAAGCCCGCGGCTCTCTGTGCGGGCGTTCCAGCGCAGTATCGCTATCGGCAGCAGGGCAATCGCAAGAATGGCGGATGTAGCGGCCGACACCCGTGTCGGCCGTAGAACACCAACGGTTTCCGACGGCCGACACGGGGTCGGCCGCTACACGAGCGCGCAAACCGCTGCAAAGACCACCGCCCGGCCATTCTTGCGATTGCCCTGCTATCGGCAGCGGCTTGGCCTCGGGCGGATTGACCGGGCGGTGCGGGCTGGTTAGATTCAGGCCGTGAACGCGAAGTTCGAGTCGTTACCGTCCCGTCGCTGTTCGCAGCGCATTCTGCGGTGGGTCCTTGCCGCCGGGGCGCTGGCCTGCTGTATTTCAGTTGTTTATTCCCAGACCACGGTTCCGGGGGACGCGTCCGGTGTTCCGCGGACACAGGTTCCTGTCGAAACGCAACCGGCCGGCGAGTCCGGAGGGACCGATCGTCCGCCGGTGATGCCGGTCGAGGAGGCGGCATCGGCATCTTCCGATGGGGCCACACCGTCGGCCTCGGCGCTGCCGGCATCGCAGGCGGCGACGTCCGGCGGTGCCAAGGGGGGGTACGGGGTCAAGGACCTGCTGCGTGCGATCGCGCCGGCGGTCGTGGCGATCATCCTGGCGATGGTTCTGCGGCAGGTGATTGTCGCTTTGTCGATCGGAATCCTGGTCGCGGCGGTCATCATGTGCTGCGGCTCGGGGAACTACAGCCCCGTCGGGTGGGTGACGTATGCGGTGGATCACTATCTGTTCGAGGTGCTGGCCCCGTTGGGCGACGACGGCCATGTCGACTATGGGCACATGAAGATCATCATCTTCACGCTGTTCATTGGCGCGATGATTGGGGTGATCGAGGCGAACGGCGGCACGCGGGCGATGGTGGCGCGCGTGACGCGCCGTGTGGGGACACGCCAGAAAGGACAGTTGGGGGCGTTTGTCGCCGGGCTGGTCGTGTTCTTCGACGACTACGCCAATGCGATGATCGTCGGCCCGAGCATGAGGCCGATCTTCGATCGGCTGCGGCTGAGCCGGGAGAAGCTGGCGTACATCGTGGACTCGACGGCCGCGCCGGTCGCGTCGATTTTCATCGGGACGTGGTTGGCGTATGAAATCTCGCAGTTGGACGAGGGGTTCAAGGCGATCGGCGGAAGCGTGCCGGAGTTTCTGGCGGGGGTTGATGGTACGACGGCGTTTTGGAGGAGCATCCCATATCGAACGTATGCCTGGCTGGCGATCGTGATGGTGTTTGTTGTCGCGGTGACGGGGCGAGATTTCGGCTCCATGCGCAAGGCGGAGGCGCGGGCGGCGGCTGATCCTACTGCGACCGAGACGGAATCCGCGTCTGTGCCCCGAGAAACCGGGGAGGGCTGGTGGCTGGGATTCGTGCCGGTCTTTGTCCTGGTGGCGATGGTGATTGGGCTGCTGTTTTATTCTGGCTGGTCTGCCTGCCGTTCCGATGCGACGGTCGAGCTTGCCTGGGGTGGCGTGGGGGCGATGTTCGAGAGCATCGGCACGATTCTCGGCAAGGCGGATTCGTATCCAGCGTTGGTTTATGGTTCGCTGGGCGCGGCGGTGGTGGCGGTCGTGACGACTGTGTGCTCGCGCGCCCTGCCGTTGGCGAAGACCATGGATGGGGTGGTGTCTGGCATGGCCCGGATGTTCACGGCGTGCATCATCCTGGTGCTTGCGTGGGGGCTGTCGCAGGGCGGCAAGGATCTGGAACTCGGCCAAGTGGCCAGCGCGTTTTTGCAGCAAGAGGCGGGCGGCGAACTGTTCCCTGTCACGTTGTTGCCGTTGGCGATCTTCATCACGGCCGGTCTTGTGTCGTTCTCGACGGGGACGAGCTATGGGACAATGGCGATCCTGTGTCCGGTGGTGATTCCGATTTCCGCCGGCATGCTGGCTGGCCTGCCCGTTGATCAGGCGGAGCCGTTGTTCTACGCGGCTGTTGGGGCCGTGTTGACGGGGGCGGTGTTTGGGGATCATTGCTCGCCGATCAGCGACACGACAGTGCTTTCGTCGATCGCGAGTGAGTGCGAACTGTCGCGCCATGTCTGGACGCAGATGCCGTACGCGGTGGTGGTGGCGATCGTGGGCATCTTGTCGATGGACGGCCTGAACTACGCCATTGAGCGGTGGACGCTGCCCGACTTCTATGACAGCTATCGGGCGTGGTCTTGGGCCTGGGGACTGGCTGTGGGGACCGTGCTGCTGCTGCTGATCGTCCTGATCTTCGGGCGGCGCCCTGCGGCTGCGAGGACCGAACCGGTGATCGAGGTCCATCGTGAGCCGCAGTAATGCGACAGCACGATCCAGTCAACGGGGGTTGCCGAATTGGGCCGCGCTGCCTATTTTGTTGCATGGAATTGACAGGCAACCGGTTCGGGGTTCGTCTGTAGTTGAGGGATCTCCGCGCTTGTAGTGGTTCGACCGTAAGCCTGCTTTGAAAAAGGGGTTATGACCTGTGACACAGCTAGACGTAAAGAACATCGGACCGGCGATCAAGGCGGCGAGTGAGCCGTTTTCCCGGCTTTTGGAGGAGATGCACCGGGTCATCGTGGGTCAGGAGGGGATGCTGCGGCACATGCTGATCGGCATTCTGGCGAACGGCCATATCCTGCTGGAAGGCGTACCGGGGCTCGCCAAGACGATGGCCGTGTCGTGTCTGGCTCGCGGCATCAAGACGGGGTTTCATCGGCTCCAGTTCACGCCTGATCTGCTGCCGGCGGACCTGATCGGGACGATGATCTACCAGCCGCAGTCGGGGGAGTTTACGGTCAAGAAGGGGCCGATCTTCTCGAACATCATTCTGGCGGACGAAATCAACCGGGCGCCGGCGAAGGTACAGAGCGCGCTGCTCGAGGCGATGCAGGAACGGCAGGTGACAATCGGCGACGAGACGCACCCGTTGCCTGAGCCGTTTCTGGTTTTGGCGACGCAGAACCCGATCGAGCAGGAGGGGACGTACCCGCTTCCCGAAGCTCAGGTAGACAGGTTCATGCTGAAGATCCGGGTCACATACCCGAACAGGGACGAGGAGAAGAAGATCCTCGCGAAGATGGCGGGATCAGGTACGAAGATAGCGGTCGAATCGGTGATCGATATATCCGACATCCTCCGCCTGCGGGCGCTCACCGACGAGATATATATGGACGAGAAGGTCGAGGATTACATCGTCAGCATAGTCCAGGCGACGAGGACGCCGGAGGAGTTCGGGCTCGATATCGCTTCGATGATCCAGTACGGCGCTTCTCCGAGAGCGACGATCTTCCTCGCCATGGCCTCACGCGCCCACGCCCTCCTTCAGGGCAGGGGGTACGTCACTCCCCAGGACGTCAAATCTATCGGGATGGACGTCCTGCGGCACAGGGTCATCATCACCTACGAGGCCGAGGCGGAGGAGAAGACGCCGGAAGATATCGTCACAGCGATATTCGACAACGTCCCGGTTCCCTAGATGGTGAGATCATGATATCCGAAGAACTGGCGAAAAAGATCAGGATCCTGCAGATCACCACGCGCAAGGTCGTCAACGACGTCCTCGCCGGCGAGTATGGTAGCGTATTCCGCGGTCGGGGGATGGAGTTCGACGAGGTTCGCGAGTACATGCCCGGCGACGAGATCCGCACTATCGACTGGAACGTCACCGCTCGTACCGGCACCCCCTACGTGAAGAGATTCGTCGAGGAGCGTGAGCTGACGGTGATGTTCGTCGTCGATCTCTCCGCCTCCGGGGCGTTCGGTTCGGTGAGTAAGCTCAAGAACGAAGTCGCCGCCGAGTTCTGTTCCCTTCTTGCATTCTCCGCGGTAAAGAACAACGACAAGGTCGGCCTGATCGTCTTCACCGACCAGATCGAGATGTATATCCCGCCGAAGAAGGGGACGCAGCATGTCCTGCGCGTCATCAGGGAGCTCCTGAACTTCAAGCCGCGCCAGGCGAGCACGGACATCGAGGGTGCACTCGATTTCCTGGGCAAAGTCACCAAGAAACGATCCGTTGTCTTTCTGGTCTCCGACTTTCAGGCCGAGGGGTTCGAGAAGCCGATGAGGGTCATTGGGAAGCGGCACGACCTTGTAGCCGTGACCGTTGTCGACCCGAGGGAGGTCAGTCTTCCCAATGTCGGCCTGGTCGAACTCGAGGACGCGGAGACAGGCGAGATAGTTCTCATCGACACGGGAAGTGCCGG
>JAUVGW010000148.1 GCA_030593565.1 Phycisphaerae bacterium
CGACGCCACGGATGATCCCGCAAAAACCCGGGCTCTCGATGGGGGAAAGGGGGTCTTGTGCGCCTGCTCGGCAACCCTGGCACACAACACGTCCATCCACAGTCACGATACGCGAGATACGGAACGTATGAATAATCCGGGTTAAGGCATCGCGAGGGAATAACATGACCGATTGTGCCGCTTGGCTGGCCTGCTGGCTTGCCGTTTGGCGGATCGACCGTTTACGTTTTTCCTGCGCGACCTTTAATGGGGGTGGCACGGTCAAGCGAAGCTTGGCCGTGTTTGTTCGGTGAGATTATTCGAGTACGGTGTCACACGCGACTCCACCGTGGGCGAGGAAGTGATGGTGCCGGGCGTGATGTCCAATCGCATGATACCTGCTGGGGAGAAAAAGCCGAGCAAGGCCGCCGAGTCGAGATCGCAGGCGAAGCTCGCGAAGGACTTGCGTACGCTCGAGCTGTTCATTCGGACATACTGCCGGCACCGGCACGGCAACATCGAACGTACGGTGCCAAGGCTCAAGGGTTTTGACTTCGAGGCGCTGGGCCTTCGGTTGACACCCCTGTGCGAGGATTGTTTGAAGCTGCTGTGTCACGCGTTCGTGAAGCGGGCACATTGTCCGCTCACGGGGAGACCATCCTGCAAACGATGCGCGACGCACTGCTTCGCCCCAGCCTATCGCGAGCGGATTCGTGAGGTGATGCGCTATTCCGGCCGGCGGCTGGTCTTGTCGGGTCGGCTGGACATGCTTTTCAAGCTGTGGTTTTGAGAGCTGTTCGGGCTCCCACCGGAAAGCGGCGGGCCGGCTTGCCGATGCTACTCCTACAGGTTCCCGTCGGTCGTGGGGCCGGCGCTACTCGTTGCGAAGGGACCATCCGGCCAAGACCTTGCTATTACCCACATTTTTCGGGCAGACTCCTGGGACTCGGCTTGCAAAAACGGTCCGATCGGATACAAAGTCGTTATCTTTGAGAAGGTTGCGCCCGTAGCTCAGCAGGATAGAGCATCGGATTTCTAATCCGAATGTCGCAGGTTCGAGTCCTGCCGGGCGCGTTTTCGTTCCCAGTCGCATCACGTCGCACAACGTCGCATCTAAAGCAGTTTAAGAAATCCTGTAGCCTTTGTTTGCAGGGGCCTCCGGTCATCAGTCGCGTGTGGTTGGTACCCCTCGTCGTCGTCGCCATCCCCACGGCCATCCTGTGGAACCGCGACCGCCGACGCATCCCGCCGGAACATTGCCAGAAGTGCGGCTACGACCTGACCGGCAACGTGTCGGGGCGGTGTCCGGAGTGCGGCACGGCAACGTGAAAAAGGGCGTGACAGCCTCGACGACCGCCACGCCCGTGATGTTCTGCGTTTGGGTCTTGCTGCTGCCTTCGCCGCTATGCCGCGATGGACTCTAGGGCAAAGAGCCAAAGATCAAGAGGGCCGAGCATTCCTGCTCGGCCCGTTAAGTTGTGGCGCAGTTTCTGCAATCAACCGATCTTGGTGCCCTACTGCTTGGGCCCAATTGGCCCGCTGAGGCCGTGCTCGTAGAACCCTGCTGGCGGAAGGGGATCACCGTTTTCGACCGCATCCTGGATGACAGCCTGTGCATCCGCTGCCTGAGCCAAGGCACTGGCCCGGGACGCTGGGCTCCGGTCGTGCGGAACGACCGCAGCCGCGCAGACCGCCGTGGTTTCGGCGACGCCATCGCTTGCGGTAACAAGGAAGATGTAGACGCGACCGTCTTCATCGCCTTGGCGCTCGGCACGCACAAGCAGGCCGCGACCGTCTGGATACTCGTTCTTGAAGTCGGGGGCGTGGTCACCGGTATCGTCTCCCACTTCCGGCCCCTCCGGTTCGTCGCTGAAAACCCTGACAGTAAGGGTCGCGTCGTCCCCGTCCGGATCCCACACGGTGAGTGCCGAACTCGCGTCGACCAGCCTATGGTTGGGCGGCCAAAGTGAGACGGGGCCGTTGCAGGTGATGACGGGGGGTTGGTTGCAGGTCACGGAGAACACATAGGCAGAACCTCGGGTCTGATCCACGCCATGTGCACCGACAATGAGGACGCCGTCGCCAAGAGCAACGTCGAGACCGAACTGGGCACTAGCGGAAGGCTCGGAGGCCGTGAGCTGGATAGTCTCGATCATGTCTTGCCAGCCACCTGTGGGCCGTTTGAACAAATATGCGGAGCCGGAATTCGATCCAGCGCCATCATAGCCGCGAGCCCCTGCTACGATTATGTCTCCGTGAATGGTCAGATTACTCCCAAGAAGGTCGTTCATTGCTCCATAGGAGGCGGTCAGTTTGGCTTGCTGCACCCAGCTGCCTGCAACCTTTTCGAACACATACGCCGCCCCCGGACCGAGGTGGATCTGTTCGGCCCCGACCACCGTGGTTCCGCCATTGATAGCGACATTCCGTCCGAACTTGTGGCCCGGCCCGCCATCAGCGGCGAAGAGAATCCCCACTTGGTTCGTCCAACCATCGACCCATCCGCCGGTTCCCTTCTCGAATACGTAAGCGAACGATTCTCCGCCGCTCTGGCTCAAAGCCCCCACTACGACCGTGTCACCCTCGATGGCCACGCTTCGGCCAAATCCGTCAAGTGCTTCCGCGTACCGGCGCGTGAGCTTCACAGTCTGGGTCATGTCTTCCCAGCCATCCGCCGGTCGTTCGAACAAATAGGTGGAGCCGGAGTTAGTACCTGCGTCATCGTCGTTTGTAGACCCGACGACGATTATGTCCCCGCTAATGGCAACGCCGCAGCCGAACAGGTCATTCGTCGCGGGCTCGGACGCCGTCAACTTTGCAGTTGGTTGATCCGTGGTTGCCCAATCCCCACCTTCAGGCTTGGTGAAAACGAAGGCCGAGCCTGAATACCACCCACCGTCATCGTCCTGCGCGGCTCCAATCACGATGGTGTCACCATCGATACTCACTCTGCCGAATTTAGCATCCGATGGAAGATCGCACGCCGAGAGCTTGGCCAATTCACTCCAGGTACTGCCATCGTACTTGAATACGTAGACTGCCCCTGTGCCACCAGCATTGTTCGCCCCGATTACAGCATAATCCCCGCTGATGGAGATCTGTTGACCTAAAGCGTCATTGGGCATGAGATCAGGAGGAGCCAGTATCTGCCGTTGGTTGGTTTGACATTGCCCGTGCACCTGTTCTGAAACGAGCACCACGAGGAGCACGCAGATTAACACGATTCCTACAAGCCGCTTCACTATGCAGGTGCTCCAACTGGGGGGCGCGATCTGCCTCTGGTCTTGGGTAAACATTCCTTTCTCCTTTCAAGTTGGTTACTTGTGCCTCGGGGCCGGGCCGGGTCGCGCGACGCTGCCTGGGTTAATCCCCACCGCAAGGACCATTGCCACCCCGAGATTGTCGAGACCTGGACCGTCCAGGCTCGCTTCACCTGTATGGGCGATATAGATACGGAGGCGACGCAAGAAAATCTGCGGGCTTTTTGGACCCGTCTCGGTATTGCCGTCGGGCAATCACGAATTCTCGGCATCAGGGCTGCGGGCGAGGGCGTCGCCCGCGATTCCATGATCTTGTAGACCCCAATTCCCCCAGTCCCCTCACTGAACCGGGTCAATGGGGCCGCAACAAGATTGACGACCGTACGTCACGGGTCCGGCGGCTGGGCCTGGGGGTAGGGGCAACGGCTTGTTATAATAAGATACGGGGATTGCCAGGGAGACGATCGTCATGGATCCGCGGGCCCCGGTGACACAGCTCTTGGCCGCCGTCGGTCGTGGGGATGGGCCTGCGCAGGAGAAGCTCTGGACGCTGATCTACGATGAACTGCGGGCCGTGGCCCGGAATCAGCTTGCGGACGAGGCCGCGGGGCATCGGCGGCAGCCAACTTCCCTCGTGCACGAGGTTTACCTGCGATTGATGGGTGGAGAGGGTCCCGAATGGGCCAACCGTCGACATTTCTTTACAACGGCGGCTCAGGCGATGCGTCGCATTCGACTGGATGACGCCCGTACAAGAAAGAGGCTCAAACGCGGCGGCGGTGCAGACCCCGTCCAACTACGGGAGGAACCCGCTGTCGTTGGTGCTGGTCAGGCTGAAGCGTTGGAGAACGCAGAGGTGATCGACCAGGCGCTTTGCAGGCTGGAGGAGGAAGAACCGCAGAAGGCAGAGGTGGTCCTGCTGCGTTACTTTGCGGGCATGAGCATCGATGAATGTGCGGCGGTGCTCGACATCTCGCCCCGGACGGTGGATTACCGGTGGCGGTTCGCCCGTGCATGGCTGCATCGGGAACTGAGTCAATGAGCTGTTTGGGGCGACCGAGGTTATGGCTTTGACGTCAGATCGAAGGCAACGCTTGGAGGAGCTCTTTGAAGCAGCGCTGATGCGCCCGCTGGAATCGCGCGCGTCTTTCCTCCAGGAAGCCTGCGGTGGCGATGCGAGCTTGCGGGCAGACGTGGAATCGCTGCTGACCCACGACAACGTGGCCCCGCCCAACTTCCTACAGCCGCCCGAGCCAGATGCTAGGCTACGGCTGACCATTCCTACCGACGGGCCGGATCCTCGGATCGGTACACGCATCGGCGGATACCTGATCAAGAGCGTGATCGCCCGCGGCGGGATGGGCATCGTATACGAGGCTATACAGGACGAGCCACAGCGGATCGTTGCATTGAAGATCTTGCATCGCGACGTGGCCTTGCGGTCGGCGCTTCGTCGATTTCAATTCGAGTCACAGATTCTTGCCCACCTGCGGCATCCCGGCATCGCGCAAGTATATGCCGCCGGCATGCATGATGACGGCTCCGGGAGGCTGCCGTTCTTTGCAATGGAGTACATTCCTGAGGCCCGAACCATCATCGAGCACGTTGAGCAGGAGGGGCTTTCCACACGAGATCGATTGGAACTGTTCGCTCACATCTGCGAGGCCGTCCACCACGGACATCAGAAGGGCATCATCCACCGGGATCTGAAACCCGGAAACATTCTTGTTGATTCGTCCGGCCACGTGAAGATCATCGATTTCGGCGTCGCCCGCTCGACCGATTCGGATATCGCGCTCACGACCTTGCAGACGGATGTGGGTCAGATCATCGGTACGCTGCAATACATGAGCCCGGAACAGTGCGACGCCGACCCCCTCGAAATCGACACCCGCAGCGACGTCTACTCGCTTGGGATTGTGCTGTACGAATTGCTCTGCGGGCAATTGCCGTATGACGTGACCCGCTCGACAGTTTACCAAGCCGCCCAGGTCATCCGCGATCAGACCCCCGCTCGGCCGAGCACGATCGATCGTAAGCTCCGCGGCGACGTGGAGACAATCGCACTGAAGGCCCTGGAGAAGGACCGCGAGAGCCGTTACCAATCTGCTGCGGATCTGGCCCAAGACGTGCGCCGGTATCTGAACGGCGAACCGATCGAGGCCCGGCCACCGACGGCCTGGACCCGCGGCCTGCGCTGGGTGGTAAGACATCCTGTGATCACGACGTCCGTGGTTTGGCTGGTTCTCATTACAGTGATCGTTACCGCGACATGGGTGGCCGTCTGGTTAGTCAACTACCGACCATATAAGGTGGAACTGAGCAAAGAGGGCCGCGAGACATTATTACTCGCGTTTAACGGCAAGCCGTTACACACATGGACCGCTGATCCTCCTGGCCGGGTCAAATTTGCCGGGATGGTCGAGCGATCGGCCGAATTCGGCGGCGGGAATCTGGCTCTGATAGGCTATGGTGAAGGCGGAACCAATGCCTTTCGAGGTTCGCTATGCGCCTACGAACTTGACGGCGACCACGACACGCCTATCTGGAGCCATCGCATCGAGACGAATGACATCTTGCCACAGCTTCGTCGGGAAAAAAGTCTCGTCGGCGAACGGTTTGGGGTCCACTGTGGCAAGATCGCGGATGTATTTCCTGATCCTGACCATCCTGGCGAAGAGGTAGTTGTGGTGTTCGGCAACGAATTCTCATGCCGAGTCATCTGCGTCTGCAGCCTGGAGGGCGAACTGCTCTATCAAGTGTGGCACAATGGCGCCGTATTGCCACCTTACTGGATGTCAAACGCAGGGTTGCTCTTGTTCGCAGGCGATTATGGCGGGCTCACACGGTCGAAGCCTAATCCCAAGGTCGTCTTCGCCCTTCGCCCGGAGGTCGGCCATATCAACAACAAGAACTTCATGCCGCCGGAGCCTGGGAGCGACGCGTGCAGCGCCGTCTGGTACAAGTGCCTGTATCTTGGCAAAGCAGCGGCCACGAATGAAGACATCTCCGGACCGCTGCTCGCGGCGCCGTTCAGCAGAGACCCCGGTCGGTTTGTACATTTGGCGTATTCTGTCGAAGGCAGGCCGGGTGCCAGTGTCGGCTGGACGATCGATGAATCTGGTGATGAAGTTCCTGCTTCTCGCCTAGTGAACGACGCTTATCGGCAACACCAAATGCTGCCCGATGGTGACCCGGAGAAGTTGCCAGATCCGAAACTCCTCAAGCTCGGCCCGATGCCGCCAATCCCATCGTCAGCCCAGCCTGCTGAGGCATCGCCGGCGGGCGGGAACGACGGACCGTAGCGATCCCCGATAGGCCCCTACACCTGGCCCGCCGACCTCAGACGCCAAATAAATCCCTCTAGGCGATTTTCGCCCCGAAGCCGACTCGATCTACGTGTGGACCCTTTGCGCGGCGTGACGCTCTGTTTCTGGCTCGGGGCGGTCGACTCTAAAAGCGGTCTACGACTTCTCGGGTGGCTGATCGGTGTCAGTCGGCGTGAGCGCGTCGCGGATGGCTTGCCTGTAACCCCATCCAACAATCGACCCGTCCGTCCTCAGAGCCAAGGCAAAGGGGTTGTCACTCGCCGAGATGGCCATAAAGTCGTTCCCAGCGGGAACAACAGTGCTCAGACCATTATCCGCCATAACCCCATTGAACGATCGAGCCATCGTCCCTCAGGGCTAGCCCGAAGGTATGGGAGACAGAGATAGCTACATAGTCGTTGCCCGCAAGCACATCGTCCACTTGGCCCCAGCCGCGCCGATCGCCACGCCGGACGCGTCGGCCGGCGGGCGTGTATGCGTTCGCGTTAGACGCCCAACGTCGGAAAATAGAAGCCTTGCGGGTCGATCTGGGATAGAGCCCGGACGGGCTTCATGGGTTTCTGGTGGAAAGGCATTTTAGTGATGGGCGCCCACTCACCCGCATGGACTCCACGACGGACGCCCAACAGGTCATCGAGCTTCTGAAGGTCGTCCTGGCGAGAACCAAGGTGGCGGCGGACCGCCAGGCAAAGACGAGCGGAACCGGCACGGGACCGCCACCAAACAGACAAACAGAGGCCTGATCGAGGCAGTTTCAAGAGGGGCTCGAAGGCAATACGACAGGGTGTCACAACCGGCCACGAGAGACGGCTGCATTTTGCTGCACCAACACAGCATCCGGACATTTTCGCCAGCATTCCGGTTTATTTGCGCGCTCACCAACTGGACATGGTGCGATCGCCGAATCCTCAGAAACAGTACGCACTGTTTTTATTGGAATCCTGAGCGGCGCTGCCCGACATAGGCAGGTACGCCAACTCAAGCGTTCGGCGCTACCTATTATAATGGAGCCGATGGGGCTCGAACCCACGACCTTCTGCATGCCATGCAGACGCTCTCCCAATTGAGCTACGGCCCCAATATGTCGTCGCAACTGTTCGCGACCCGTATTCAACAACTATTCAGGATACGTGTCAAGTCGTCCGCCGGAAACCCCTATCAGCCCGTGGTGGAAGTCCTTCCGACGTGGGCGTCCGAGTAACCACGCGGCGGCCGGCATTTGAGAGCGGCGACTCATCGGCGGAGCGCCTTTCGCTCCCGTGTGGGTCAGTGCCCTCCATGTCGTTCGCCGAAACGCACCATGACATTCGCGATCCGCGCAGCACGGCCCCGCGGGTCGCGCGCGGTGCCCCGGCCGAGCACCCTGCACATCACCAGCGACAAGTTGAACCCGGCCACGTGGATCAGCAGGCGCTTGAGGATGTTCGCGTGTCGGCCCAGGTGCGTACGCCGCATGCCGCCCGTTTCGTAACAGTGTGCAAAACTTCGCTCGGTCAACTCACCGCGTTTCTTCATCAGCCGCTTGCCACAACGCCATCGAATCCGCCGTCGGTTGGCGTAGCAGCCCGTGGCTATGGCAGTTCACGGTTGGGTGTGACCGAATCCAGGCGGCGGCCTCACGCTCCTGTGGCACCGGCGTCTCGCCGGTGGGATCACCGGCGAGACGCCGGTGCCACAGGCAAACGTAAAATGCTATAAAGTGAAAACAGCGGTAAGGACGTGACTTCCATCACAGGCTGCTAGTGCTTTGTCACGCCTAAATATGCGGGTTGGGTGGTACGGGCGTCTCGCCCGTACAAGACCATGGCAACCCGATTTCGCACGGGCGGGACGCCCGTACCACCCGATCATTTAGGCGTGACAAAGCACTAGTGCTTTGTCACAGCTATTTTTTCGGGTATGCGGGTACGACAAAGTTCCACTTTGTCGCCACAGGTGAGCAAAGAGGATCTTTGCTCTACCCGCAACATTAGCGTTGACAGAGCACTAGGGCCTGTGAATGGGGGCGTCGGGCGCATCTGGCGGGGGCCGTTGGTATCGCCGGGCCATCTGTTGCAGGACGTCGAAGTGCGCCGGCCGCTGGTCTTGCGGCACGAGGCTCAGGTCGGCGTGCGCCTGTCTGGCGAGCCGGGCGAGTTGGAGGTCGAGTTCGGCCGGCGTGCGCTGATCAGGCGGCAGGCTTGCATAAATACGCCCGTCGAGATAGTGGTCCGCGCCGACGACGATATGGAGCAGTGCCGAAAACCGCCACAGCGGATAGAGGCGCTTGGGGAATTCGGTGGGGACCTCGACGCCCCAGACGAAGCCGTATTCGGGTTGGGGGTTCGCCCGGTGTTCGTGCATGATGCCGAGGACGGCGTACCGTTCCGCCTCGATGACGGCGTCGAAGGCCTCGCGATAATCCGCGCGGTCGGCGTCATAGATCAGTTGCGACAGGACGAGGAAAGCGTCTGTTTCCGCCTCGGCGGCGCGGCGGCGGCGGTCCTGCTGCTGCTCGATGCGTCGGTAATATTCGGCGGCTAGACGCTGGTCGGCCACGGCTTCGTCCAGTCGGCCGGCGCGTCGGTGTCGAAACGCACTGATACGGAGGAGTTCGGCCGTCAGGGGGTTGCCCTCGTCGATGCTGCCGCCGGCGATGACGCGGGCTTGCGACAGTTCGCGCTCAAGGTACTCGACGGCCGACGGATGCGCGAGCACCTCGTCGAGGATGTCTTCCAGGGTGGAACTTAGCGAACCGGCGCGCAGCGCCCGCTGGACACAACGAAGCTTATCGACGGGATCATTCGTGAATTCGCTCGCATAGAACGTGTTCGCGGCGACGCTGTATGGATTCAGACGCTCACTGAGGGCGTCTTCGAGAACACGTCGGGCCGCATCGGGCCGACCTGCCAGGACTAGGGCCTGCGCGTAGGCCGTGGGCACGTCATGAAGCGCCGGAATCGTGTCATGAAGGTCTCGCCAAAGCGCAACAACCGTCGCGATATCACGCGGGGGGCGGCTTCGAAAGGCGTCTTGGGATGCCAGGACCGCGGCGGTGTACCGGGCGGGAATCGTCTTGTCGGCGTAGATTCGCGACGCGAAGCGGCCGTCGGGACGTCTCTGTTTGCGACCTTGGGCGACGGCCCGCGTCAGTTCGATCGTGGAAACGCCGAGACAGGCCGCGGCCAACAGTGCGAGCCCTAGCGTTGCCGTCTTGCGGCCGAAGCGCGCGGAGGCGGGCGGGGCGTCGGGCGTCACCGGGCGCCGGCACAGGGCGGCGAGGAGCCCGATCAGCGTCCAATACCAGGCGGGCATCATTGGGGTTCGCAAGGTGATGCTTGCGCATTCGTTGACCAGAATGGCGATGATGCCCGCGATAAGTGCCAACGTGATGGCACTATCTGAAACACCCGTCTCGGCATATGGCGTTTGTCGTGGACCGGGGGGTGTTCCGACAGCCGTGCCAGCGGTCGCAGCCAAACTGTGGCGCCGGCGTCCCGCCGGTGCGCCCACCGGCGTCCCGCCGGTGCCACAGTTTCCTTCGCGAGCCGCGAAGCAATCGACTGTTTTTAGTACAGGTTCATCGGGATGCCATCCGAGTCGTCGTACGGCGAGGACGATCACGCCGATCGGCATGGCGATGTAAACGAGTGCGGCCGGGACGCCCAACTCGACGGCCGCCTGGATCCACTCGTTGTGGGCGTACTGACTAAAATCGCCGTGGTAGAAATGGGGGGATTCGGCACGGAGGGGGGCGACGGCATTTGTCATCCGAACGGGAAAGGTGTCCGGCCCGGATCCCAGCACGGGATCGTCCGCGATGAAGCCGGCGGAGAGTTGCCAGTAGGCCAGGCGAAGTGCGAGCGGGCCGGAGACCTCGCGGTCCGGGCTTCTGAGTTGGACCGTGACAAAGACGACCCCGGCGCCGACGGCAAGCAGGCCGATCGTCACGATGCCTGTTCGGACGCGGCGACTTCGCCACCGGTTCCAGACGAAGATCGCGGCCGTCAGGAGCGCCGCGGCGATCAGGCCGATCGCCGGCGAGCGGCGGCCCGTCTGTTGCATGACGAAGGCGCCGAGAAGGCAGACGCACGTGGGAACCAGGTGAACCACCCGGAAGGCTCGGAAGCCGGCCCGTGCGGCCGCCCACGCGCCGGCCGTCGCGGCCCAGACCGCGGCGAGGGCGGCCGTGATGGTGATCGGTCCGATGGGCCATCGGAAGTGGGCGAGTTCCCGTTCCGCCCGGTCGGCGATGGCGAGCGCCATGCAACAGGCGGCGGCAATCAACAGGGCGAGCAGCGTCCGGCGGATCATGCCCGGCGTGAAGGTGCGTGCGATCAAGACGGCCCAGGCGGCGCCGGCGGCAAAACGCAGAATCCAACCCCAGGACAGGTCGAGCGTGCCGTTGGCAAAGGCCGAGCAGACTGCCAAGCCGACGACACCGAGGCCCGACCATGCGACAAGAAAAGCGGCGGGATTGACCTGGTGGACGGCGTCTTGGGGGGTGCCGTGGATGGAACATCCTGTGCCGCGCCCGTCAGCTTCGTGGGCGGAATGCGTGTTCGTTGGGGAGCCGCGGCCGATCAGAACGACAATCGCCGCGAGGCCGAGCGAGGCGATGAGCGCGACGTCGCGGACGTCGGTAATGCCGGGCGTGGCGATGGGCAGCGTCAGGAAGTCTGACAGCCGCCGCAACACAGTATTCCCGGTCGGCTCGCCGTCGGTTGGGACATTGGGGCCTATGCCGGAATAGAGGATGGTCGCGGCGCAATTGGCCAGAATGACCACGGCAATCAGGCATGAGGCGGCACGTCGGCTCATACATGGCATCGTCGTCGAGCAACATCAACTTCGCAAGGTAGGCCGGAGCCTCATTCAGCGTGAAACAAGGTGCCCATCGTTTCTGAAAGAAAGGACGGGGCATCGAGGGATCGGGGGCGATCCCAGCTTCGCGCCCTTTGCCCTGGCCATGAAGCGGCTGGTTCGCGTATGCTTGCGGTCGTTGCGGCGGCAGATGGAGCAAGTGGGTCAACAACTCGAAAGGAAAGGGCCGTTATCATGCGTCGACGATTGGGAATGCAAATGATGATCGGCTTGATGCTATGTTGCACAGGCGTTCCGGCGGTTATCCCACTGGCGGCGAACGGCCAAACCGTCTCGGGCGGCCAAGAACGCCCGGCGACGAAGGCCAAGGTCCTGTTCCTCCATCACAGCACCGGCGAGTGTATTTGGAACGGCGGCGTCGAGGCCTGGTTCGACGCCCACAACAAGGCCAACAAGACCGAGTACGAAATCACGGAGCAGAGCTTTCCCAAAAGCGATCCGTACGGCTGGAACAACTACCCCTACGACTACTGGAACATCTGGGTCCGACATGCCGGAAAAAAGGCATACAGGGCTGAACCCACGCTGGAGATGCTCGCGCCGAAATACGACGTGATCGTCTTCAAGCATTGCTTTCCTGTTTCGGCGATCGAACCCGACACCGGCAAGGCCGACGTGGCCGGTGAAGACAAGCGGATCGAGAACTACAAGCTCCAGTACGCGGCGCTCAAGAAGAAGCTGCGCGAGTTTCCGAAGACGAAGTTCATCCTGTGGACAGGCGCGGCCTTGGTGAAGGCCGAGACGAACGAGGGCGCCGCTCGCCGGGCCAAGGCGTTCTTCGGCTGGGTCCGCGGCACGTGGGACGAGCGTGGGGACAACATTCATCTCTGGGATTTTTACACGCTCGAGACGGAAGGCGGGCTGTATCTGAAAGCAGCTCATGCATCCGGCGATTCGCATCCCAATGAGCGATTCTCGAAGACGGTTGCGCCGCTTTTCTGCCAGCGAATTGTGGATGTCATCCGTGGGGCCGGCGACACCGGGAGCATCACGGGCGCCGGCGGCAAGCAGACCGCCGACGTCCCGCCGGCCAAGCCCATCCCCGCGCGCAAGGAGCCGGAACCGATCAAGGCGCAGCCGCTATTGAAACTCGGTCCCGACACGTGGTTGTTCGACAACGCCGAGGACCCAAAACGCGAAACACAACTTTGGGGCAAAGGCGGGACCTACGCCAAAGATGCGAAAGGCCGCGTGATCAAGATCCGCTTCGCCGAAGGCCGGGAGGAGGACTGGGGCGAGTATGGCCGCCAACGGACCGTGACCACAACGCCTCCCAAGAAGAACCACGACATCACGCAGTACCGATACGTGGCGTTTCGCGTCAGGGCCGACAAAGACATGGAGTTGGTCTTCACGCTCATCACGAAACCCGACAGCCTGCCACGGACCGACGAATCCTATTTTGGGTTCTCGGCCTACCTGCACCCAAAGGCTGGCGCGTGGGACTGGATCGTGCTGGACCTGACGAAACTGGAGCTC
>JAUVGW010000330.1 GCA_030593565.1 Phycisphaerae bacterium
GCTCGCAGGCTGCTGGACCTGGGGGTGCGCGTGCGGACCCTGACCAACAAGAATCCCGACGGCGACTCGCTGTGCCGCCATGTCGAGGTGGCTCCGCTGGGCTTTGGAGACTTCGCATCGTTGACCGCCTCACTCCGCGGCGCGGCAGTCGTGTATAACACGTATTGGATTCGCTTCGCACGCGGTGACGCGACGCACGATCTGGCAGTCAGGAATACAAAGACGCTGATCCGGTGCGCTGTCGAGGCAGGCGTGCGGCGATTTGTACACATCAGCATTACGAATCCGAGCGAGGACTCGCCACTGTCGTACTTCCGGGGCAAGGCCGAACTGGAACGCGCGATCGTCGAGTCGGGCCTTTCCCATGCGATTCTGCGGCCCGCCGTACTGTTCGGCGACGGCGATATCCTCGTCAACAACATTGCTTGGATACTGCGCAAGCTGCCGGTCTTCGGCGTTTTCGGTCACGGGGACTATCAGCTGCAACCGGTGCACGTTGACGACCTCGCAGGATTGGCGGTCAAGCACGCGGCTGGCACAGACAATGTCGTCCTCGATGCGGTTGGCCCCGAGACCTTCACTTACGAACAGCTTGTTCGGACGATTCGCCGTGCCGTTGGCGGCCGCGCAGGCATCATCCACATCCCACCCGCGCTCGGCCTCGCCATTGGCCGGCTGATCGGTTGGTATGTCGGGGATGTCGTCATCACGCGGCAGGAGATCGACGGCCTGATGTCGAATCTGCTCGTCTCCGACAAGACGCCCACTTGCGCGACGCGATTCACCGATTGGTTGCACCACAATGCCGACAGCCTGGGCAGGCGATATGCCTGTGAACTTTCACGGCACTACAAGATTGCGGCTCACTGACCACCGGATACACGATTGCGCCGAGTTCGGCGATTCACGTTTGTCGCCCAGCAGAACTGTCGTGTCCCTCATCAGGCCTCCGCGTTCGAGTGCTCCGTCACGATGTAGTACGTTCGACCGTCCTCGCCCCGAATCCTCATACCTTCGTCGCCCGTGCGGAACCAGCCGTGCGCGAAGGCCCGCGCACTGGCGGCCGGGTTGTTCAGATAGCCTGACATGACGTTGTGCCCTCGAACGACGACTTCGCCCTTTTCACCGTCCGGGATGGGCATTCCCTGTGCGTCGTGGACGGCCATTTCGTTGACGGCGATCGGCATTCCGATCGACGGCTCCTCCTGGCCGTACATCCAGCGCGCGTGCTCGTGCCAATCGAGATCAGCCGGCACGAAACTCGTGTAGCCGGCCGTTTCGTTGCGGTGATGGCCGTACACGATCTTCAGTCCTAATTGCTCCTGCGCCGAACGTATCAGGTCGGTTGACAACGGCCCGCCGCCACAGATGAAATGCCGGAAGTTCGGCATCGCACCACGGTCGATTTCCTCGCCCGTCTCCAACAGCTTCTCCAGTAGCGGCGGGGCGAGGCTGACGATCTCGACGTTGTGTCGCGCAACCTTCTGCCAGAAGCCCCGAGCGCGGAATGTCCGATTGACGACGACCTGCGCGCCCACGAAGGCGGGCGCGATGAGCGACATCATCATGCCGTCGACGTCGGGTAGCGGCAGTGCCGTCATCAACACGCCGCGTTCGTTGATCCCGTGCCATTGCGTCACGCCGTACGCCCCGGCGAACAGTTGCTTCTGCGTCAGCACCACGCCCGTGCCCACGGCGGCGACCATGTGCACGACCAGCGCGTCGGTGTCCCAGTGGACATCGGGTACCGGCGGCACGGTGCCCGACAAGTCCACCTCGTCAAGCGCGGCGTTGAAGTCGTCCCATTCGGCCGCCAGCGCGCCGTTACGATGTGTCCCATCGAGAATCAGTGTGCGCTGCATGTCCTCGTCGAGGACCGCATCGAGCGGCTCGAGGTCTTCCCGTGTCGCCGTGTGGAGGACCAGCAAAATCGCCTCAGCGCCCGCCACGATGTCGGCCACACGTTGGTCCGGCCAGCGAGGATTGATCGGCACCACGCGCGCTCCCAGACGCCACGCGGCGAAATACAGCGCTGCCGTGAACGCCTGGCTGACGGTCATCGTCGCGATCGTGCATCCCGCGGAGATGCGGTATTCCCGAGCCAACAGAATCGCCACGCGGTCCACAAGTTCCGAAAACCTTCCAAAGGTGAACCATTCGGGGTTTTCATCCACCTCGCGGCACGGGTAATAGGCCAGCCATCGCCGATCGGGCCATTGCCGCGCGAGCGACGCCCACATGTCGCCGAAATTGCGGTACGGCAGGCAGTCGTCGATGTTTGGCAGCGATTCGCAAACGTGGGCGGCCTGGATCATCGCGCTCGTCCGAGTGTCCTCGAGCTGCTGCCGTGTGATCGGTTCGTCAGGTGTCATGTCGATTCGCCTCCCCTTTGTGCCATGACGTGGTCCGCATGTGTGCGGGACGGACCATTATTGAACCGTGGTTATGCGTCCGCTGCAAGCGCATGTCCGCCGGCATGGCCGTGAAGGATTCCTGACAGTTTAGGCGGCTCGCGAAACAGCGTAGTATTGCGTGACATTACCCGCGTTGTGTACCGGATCAGAGCCCCGAACGTAAGTGAGCGGGTCCGAAGACCAACGGTCTGTCCACGAAGACCCCGCGCTGACGCTTGGGGCTCTGATCAGCCCCGCCGATAGTGTCACGAACCCATTCGGTCCGAGCCCCGAGCGCAAGCGAGCGGGACTGCTAGCGAACGATCACTGACCGCTGGTTGCTGAACGCGGACCGCTATTCAATGCCCCGGCAGATGGTCGATCAACTGGTCGATTTCTTCTTCCGTGTTGTAGAAATGGGGGCTGACGCGCAGGCGGCCTTCGCGGGAGGCGATGACCGTGCGGTATTCCTGTCGGAGATGGTTCACGAGTCGGGCATGGTCGTGCGTATCGGACACGAAGGCGACGATGCCGCTGGCCTCGGACGGCTCGCGCGAGCTGACCAGCCGGTATCCCTTCGCGCGGACGCCGGTCGCGAGACGGTTAGTTAAGGACTGCACCCTTGTCCAGATATTCTCGATTCCCAGCTCGAGCAGCCACTCGATTGACGCCCCCATGCCCCAGATGCCGACCAGGTTGTAGCTTCCGCTATCGAACCGACGGGCGTCGTCTCGGAAGTCCAGTTTGTAATCACAGAAATCCATCGCATTCTTCACAGCCGCCCAGCCGACGTGCGACGGCCGCAGCAGACCGAGCAACTCGTGGCGACAGTAGAAGATACCGGCGCCTTCCGGGCTCAACAGCCACTTGTGTCCGTCGGCGCTGAGGAAGTCGATCTTCATGGCGCGAACGTCGATCGGAAGGCAGCCGAGGCTCTGGATCGCGTCCACGCAGAACAGAATGCCGCGCTCCTGGCACGCTTGTCCCAGCGTAGCAAGATCGGTACGGAAGCCGCTGGCGAACTGGACCGACGATATCGCCACGACGCGCGTCCGTTCGTCAATCAGATCGATGATGCGTTCCAGCGGAATCCGGCCCTTGTCCTCCGGCACCATCTTCAACTGCACGCCGACTTCCCGCAGGTTCATCCATGGGTAGATGTTCGCGGGAAACTCGACCGCGGTCGTGACGATGTTGTCGCCATGGGAGAACTGAAGCCCGTTGGCGACGAAGCTGATTCCCTCGCTCGTGCTCTTGACGAACGTGATCTCCTCTGAATGGCAGTTGAGCAGCTTCCCCGCTAACTGGCGTACGCGTTGAGATTCGGGAAACAGCCCGCCGCGAGCGTACGCGTGTTTTTCGGCTTCATCGAGGAATCGCCGCATCGCCGCCCCGGCGCGACCGGAGAGGGGCCCGACCGCGGCGTGGTCCATGAAGTTGTACTCCCGGACGATCGGCATTTGGGCTCTGACGGCTTCGATTTCCATCGGGCGAACTCCCTCCCGAAAACGTCGTGCGCGCACGCGGCTCGCATATTCCCATATCACGTGCCGACACTATCATCGGCAAACAATCGCCGCACATTCTGGGCGACGATGAACGCCTTGTCACTAGAAGTCTATCCGCTTTGACGGGCGGATTCCATGGCGTGTCTTGTCAACACTCGCCGCAACGCGCCCGATCGCGCCTTCGGCGACGCGGGAATGACGATAGGAACGTGGTACGCGGCACGGGGAAAACGTGCGGGTAGCGTCGGCCCCCTGCGGCCGACGTATGCGAGGAGGAACCCCTCCACATTTTACGTCGGCCACGGGGGGCCGACGCTACCCGCAGATTCATGTGTGGCAGTTCACTAGTCAGACATTAGCAGAACCAGCTTAACGCCGACGGTTGCGGCGGAACGGCCGGAAGGCCGACACCGCCCCGGCGACCACCATCAACAGCACCAGCGTGCCTGGTTCCGGTACGGAAGCCGGCATGGAGTCACCTTCACCGGCGCCGTCGGGTGTGACGATCATCTCCATCGACAGCCCCTCGAATCCAGGAATCTCGGATGGCAGGCCGTTGGTCAGCACACCCAGCGGGTCGGCCACGAAGGCACTCGTGAAAAGCTGCTGTACGATGAACTGCATCTCGGCTTCCGTCAGCGGTTCGCCGCCATCGAGTTGGGCCAGGAGTTGGTCGACCGTTTTTCCGCGTTGGGCGGCGCCGGACCCGATCCGGGCCGGTACGGCATCCGTGACGGCCCCATCGGCCTGCAGGACCGCGCCGAGGACATCAAAGAGGATGTTCCCGGACGCGCTGATGGGCCCGAGATCAAAATCCGTGACCTGTTCGTCATGGACAAGAAGCCCGTCGGCTTCGTAGTTTCCCACGTTCGTGAAGCGGAGATTGAAATCATAGAAGCCGAGGATGTTGATGCGACCGTCCATGTCGATCAGCGCGTTCCCGGTCCACTCGAAATCCTGTACGCCTGCATTAAAGGATACGGTGTAGTTCACCGGGACGGGAGCGAATGTCGAGATGCCACTGAAGTTGTTGAAGCTACGTTGCCCGGTCGAGGACTCGAAGAACACCTCGGGAATGAGCGTCGTCGTGAAGCCGGCGCGATTGTGGATGCCGACGGGTTGCCCGGATTGAAGGATCGACGCGTCGCTGCCTAACTGGATCTTGAACGGACCCAGGTCCAGGGCATTGGCATTGCCAAACGAATCAGGCCCGAAGAATCGGAATGCTTCGTATGTGTAGCCCTGTCCGGCTCTGTTGAACTCGAGCCGCTGCTCAAAGATATTGAAATCGAAGAAGGGCCCACCTTGCGGGCTCGAGAGGTAGTTGTAGTTGCCGGCGTACTCGGCGCCTCTGAATAGCATCTGTTGAAGGTTTCCGAATTGTGCATACGCCCCACTCGATAAGCCCAACACCACGCCTGCGCACGCTAACGTTCCAGCCGCCCTGAGTCGAAGTCGCATGGTCTGTTCTCCCAAACCGGACCCGTCCCAACCGGCGGGTCGTGTCGGATAATCTCCGTGCGCTTTCGCACGAGGCGGATTCTCCGTCGGTACGCGCTGCCACGCCCGAACAAGGGCGCAATCCGCCGCACACTCATATCGGCGGTTCCCGTCGGTCGAATAAGTGTGGAACGGGCCGGCAGGTCCGGTCGGCTATCGACGGGAGCGTCCAATAACTACGGGGAAGTTACCGGCAACGCTGGCAGAGCGGTCGTGCGTCGCGTCGCGTCGCGTCGCGTGCTCGCTGCATGGCCAATTGAACACCCCGCATCCACCGAGAGCCCATGGATCGCGATCCATGGGCTTGGCCGTGCGTCGGCAGCCGTTTTCAGATCAATAGCCCGGATTATTCATACGTTCCGTATCTCGCGTATCGTGACTGTGGATGGACGTGTTGTGTGCCAGGGTTGCCGAGCAGGCGCACAAGACCCCCTTTCCCCCATCGAGAGCCCGGGTTTTTGCGGGATCATCCGTGGCGTCG
>JAUVGW010000005.1 GCA_030593565.1 Phycisphaerae bacterium
GGCGTCGGCCGCCACAGACAAAAGTGAAATGCTCTCGCGTGATATCAACAGGTTGTCCAGGAAGATCGGCAGATCATCATCGTCGATGATGCCGTCGGCATCGTAGTCGCCGTGGGCGATACGCGTGACATCGGCGGACGCGCCGGCGATGTACAGATCGACGAACACGGCAATGTCATCAAAATCAAGACGCCCGTCGAGATTCACGTCACCATCTGGTTTGCTCGCAAGCGTAAACCGAAAATCGACGACGACGGGCAGATGGTCGAAGCCGCCCGGCGGCTCGAGCACGACATCGAACTTCCGAAGGCCGACGGCATCCAACGCCGTCTGCGGCATGGTCGTCGTATTGAGTACGAACTCGTGCGCGACGGTCAGCACGCTGTCGGTGTAGATCACGAAGTCCAGCCTGGCAGGCTTGTATCGGCCCTTATCTTGCCGCCATGTGTAGTCGTTCGGGCCGATGCCGTTGTGCAACGGATGGCAGTCGGTGAGGTCGCTGCCGTCCCAGTCGGGCGGGGCATCGCTGCCGTATCGTTTTTCGTCCCTGATGTCGCCGGTCAGCAGGGTTTTCAGCGGGCCGGGTCCTTCGACGAGGTTCAGGTCGCCGAGCACGATCATCGGCGTGCCGTGCGGCAGGTCGATGGAGCCGCCGGCGGTGCGGGCATCGTGCATCCAGTTGGCAACGGCATCAGACTGCTGCTGCCGTTTCCGCTCGCTGCCGCGCTGGCTACAGCACTTGTAGTGCTCGTTCATGATATACAGATCGCGGTCGGACAGGCGGTCCGGCAGATCGACCAGGGCCATCGCCTGTTTCCGCTGGCCCGGCGGGACGGTCTGGTCGGCGGCCAGGGAGAGCGGATAGCGGCTGACGATGACGCAGTCGTTGCCGATGGTTGCGTGCCAGTGCGCACCATCGGCCAGCGGCAAGACATCGTCGAAGATGTCGGCGACCTGCTGGGCCGGACGTTTTTGATTGATCTCCTGAACACACATGATGTCCGGGGCGAGCGCCGCGACGATCCGGCGGAAGGCCTGCGCCGAGGAATGGTCGCGTCGGTGGTCGTTCCTGCGATCGCCCGCCGGGAAGATCGAGTCCCAGTTGACGTTGTAGCTCACGAGCCGCAGGTCGGCGGGGCTGCGTCGGTCGATGAAGGTGCCCGTCCGGTCGTCGGCGCTCGCGTCACCGACACACACAATGATCGTGACGGATAACAGCAGCAGCGATGGGGTCTGTCGTGTCGTTTTCATCCCGACAGGGTAACATTTTGACGGTCGGTACGTCGAGCATCGGACTCAGTAGCCGCGACCCAGCGAGCCGGCTCGTCTCGAGCCGGTCTTTCTGCCGGGGGCTTTTATTCCGAGGAGGCTAAAATCTACCTACAATCGTGACGTCCCCGCCCCCGCGTGTCGATATCGCCGGCGGGCTTGCAGTCGGACCGTACAATGCATATCCTGTGATATTCGATTTTCTCGACATACCCCACGCCGTCAGGAGCCCGCCAGGTGACACGCCCAGACATGCCGGTCGACCGGAGGATCAAGGAATACTGCGGGCTGTTCGGCATCTTCGGCCACCCGGAAGCGGTCGAACTGACCTACCTCGGCATCTACGCACAGCAGCATCGCGGGCAGGAGTCCGCGGGCATCTGTTCCATGCGGGGCGAACGGCTGTACCGCCACGCGGCGCTCGGCCTCGTCACGCAGGTCTTCAATCGCAATCTGCTTTCCGAGCTGCGAGGCGACGCGGCCATCGGCCACGTTCGCTACTCGACGACCGGTTCATGCCATGACGTCAACAGCCAGCCGATGCTGGTGCGGTACGCGGGCGGCCAGGTCGCGGTCGCCCACAACGGCAACTTGATCAACGCCGCCGAATTGCGGGCATCCTATGAGGCGCGCGGCGCGATCTTCCAGACAACGAGCGACACGGAGGTGATCCTGCACCTGCTCGCGAGCCCGGTGCATTGCGAATCGGCCGATCCACTGGCAAGCGTGCTGCGCGAGCTCCGCGGAGCGTTCAGCCTGATTTTCATCTTCCCGGACCGCATCGAGGCGGTTCGCGATGTCCATGGGCTCCGGCCGTTGTGCATCGGCCGACTCGACAACGGAACGTACGTGGTCGCGAGCGAAACATGCGCGTTGGATATCGTGGAGGCGACGTATGTGCGGGATGTCGAGCCGGGCGAGATCGTGACGCTGTCCGATGCCAGGCTATCGAGCCGGCAGTTCACGGAGCCCACCGCCATCCGACCGGCGTACTGCATCTTCGAACAGGTTTATTTCGCTGATCCCGCGAGCAACGTGTTCGGGCAAAACGTCCACTCGTTTCGAGTGGCGACGGGGCGACAGTTGGCCCGCGAAGCGCCGGTCGAAGCCGACCTTGTCATTCCCGTTCCGAACTGTGCCAGGTGCGCCGCGATCGGCTACGGGCGAGAAAGCGGCCTGCCGCTGGACCGTGGTTTCACGACGAGCCACTACATAGGTCGGAGCTTCATCATGCCGACCCAGGATCAACGCGATCTGACGGTGAAGATGAAGCTGAACGTGATTCGTGAGGTGGTTCGCGACAAACGGCTCATCGTCGTGGAGGATTCCGTGGTCCGCGGCACGACGACGCGCGGCAAGATGGGCGCGCTCCGCAAGGCCGGCGCGAAGGAGGTCCATTTGCGCGTCGCCAGCCCGCCGATTCGCCATTCGTGCTACTTCGGCATCGACTTCCCTGATAAGAAGAAACTGGCGGCCAGAAACCGCACGGTCGAGGAGATCCGCGACTATCTGGAGGTGGATTCGCTGGCGTATCTATCGCTCGATGGCATGTTGAACTGCGCCCAACAAGTCGCGGGCAACTACTGCACGGCATGTTTCTCGGGCGATTACCCGATGGAGGTAACTTGCCCCGTCGAAAAACTCGGGCTGGAAAAATTCCCGCTACATAAGTGAGGAAGAAGGTGCCCCATCACTTTAGCAGTGGGCCACCCATCCAGTTGAGTAGTGACACAACACCAGTTAGCCCCTCGCGGAAGCGAGGGGTTCGGGATTCGCATCCAACACGAGACAATCCCCTGGTTCCGCAAGGAACTGAGCATCCAGGCCGCGCTTCAATCGCGGCAGCGCGCGTGATGGGACTCGCGGCGCGTGCCCGGCCAGCGCTTCTTCGATAACGTGTGCCTGCGACATCCTGGCACGTTTCATCTGGCGGAGTTGCCTGCGCTGAGCCTTTGCGTAGCCGAGGGCGGCATTGCCGTTGGGGTCCTCATGCAACACGCTCGACGCCTCGCCACGCGTGATAACGTCCACGATTCGTTCGAGCGCTTCACTGTGGTAGTCGGCCATGACGGTCGGGTCCAACTCGAATCGGGACAGCCGCGACCAAAGGTTGACGGAACGCCGCCACGCCTGCTCGCAGGAAAGCAGGTTCACGCGTTTGAAGATCACCTGATTGGTGCGGAACGAAAGCATGGTCTCCCGCAAATGAGCCCTTAGCATCTTCTGAGGCTCGGGGTAATCGCCCCGCAGCGTCATGCGAAGTTGTCGCCAACAGTCGTGGTCGATGGGGACATCAGCACGCATCTCCCAGTACAAGTGGCCGAAGGAAACCGTCGACCGACAGGCCGCCATCTGATGCGGCAGGAACTTGTTGTGCGCGACCGTGTCCGAAGCCAGATGCGTCAGATAGCCGTACGCAAATGCCCGGCCAATGTCCGTCTCGGCAGTGTTCAACAACGAGAAGCCGGTCGCCCAATGATGGCACGCCTGCTTGATCCGGCTCATCTTTTTCGCAAAGACGGTATCAGTGGCGGCGTTCCCGAACAGGAAGGCCCGGCGGTTTCGCGCAATGAGCGCGGCGAGCCCCGCCGGCAACATCCACAGATTCGAGAGCAGGTCGGAAGCGAGTTTGACGTGCGTGCCCGGTCCCCACGCCCAGGCCTCCTTGCCAAGGGCGAAGACTACCAGTGCCGCCACGATGAAGACGAATCTTCGGTGAGCGATCCCCACAGTTCATTCCCTCCAGGCCGCCGACAGCCTCTCGACACGCCAAGCACCGGATTCTATCCGACGCCCAGGTGTATTCCAAGCCGACGCTGATGCGCATCCCAAGCCATTGAATACATCGGCCGGTTTCGCCGGCGACTTCGGGGTTCGGGCACCGTGCGATCGGACCCACCGATAAGGACTACGCACAGATCGGCTCCGGGTTCACGGAAGCGAGGGGGGCGTCGAGCAGTAACACAATACTATGGCGGATTAAACGCAACTGTAGCGTCCGACCCCCGTGTCGGACGTAAAAGGCTATTGACGCTCTCGGCCGACAGGGGCGTCGGCCGCTACATTTGGAATGAACCCGTTCTAGCCCCTCGCGGGAGCGAGGGGTTCGTGGAACACATCGTCAGCGAAATCGACGCGTGAATCGATCATCGTCCGATCCTGAGGGCTTGGCTGCGGTCATCGAGCAGGTATACTGCGGGTATGGCTGCTGAACCGAATGCCGTCTATTACGCCGACGCGGACTATGCCTCGCCAGCAAGGCGCGCGGGTGCATGGTCCACTGATCTACTGGTGCTGTTCGTCGCCTTCTGGGCACTGGGTATCGCCGCAGGCCTGCTTTATGTTCCGAGGGAATTGCGGACCCAGACGCGTACTCCCGAGACCCAGAAGCAGATTAGCAAACACATCAAGCCCGCACAGGTCCCGCTGTGTTTGGTGTGGATGGCGGGCGTTGTGTTCTACCATGTCGCGTTGCGCCGGTTACGGGGGGGGACGCTGGGCTATCGGATCATGGGCATCCGCCTGATCGACAAGACGGGCGAGGCGCCGGCGTGGCGGGTTCTCGTCAAACGCTTCGGGCTGGCGATTCTGTTCATCATGCCGCTGGGCGCGTCCTATTTTCGCTGCCGAAAGTCCTCGAAGCGACAAGCCATGCACGATCTATTCTGCGGCACGTGGCTGGTGCGGAAAAAGGCCCGGCCCGCCGGACCGGCGATGATAGCCTACCTCACGAGGCTTCTCGGCACGTATCCGCTCGGCTACATCGATGTTGAGCCGTTTGTCCCGGTGGAAAAGGCCGATGCCCCGAAAGACGAGCCCGCACCCGAGCCGAACGGCGTGTCGCCCCACGCACACTAGCAACCCGTCAGTCTTGACACGAGAGGTGTGGATGCTACACTCGTAAATGTGCGTTCGACCAGCGGATCGAACGGCGAATGGCCCCTAGTGTAACGGTAGCACGACAGACTCTGGATCTGTTTGTGGAGGTTCGAATCCTCCGGGGCCAGATTTTTCCAACCCCTTATCAGATATGGCTTTCGGGGGTGATGCCCCCGTGAGAGGTGTGCCGGAATCGGCCTCCGGGGTCAGTCTGGGGTCAGTTTGCACCGACACGGCGCTCGCCTGTCGCACGAGTGTAAGCTGGTCGTCGCCGGTTTCGATAGCCATGATGAACTTACCCCCGGTCACTCACCATGCGGACAACTCGGTGTGCCGGACTATCGATCGAGCAGTTGGTTGAGAATGATCTGGGTGTCCGCCTCATCTACTTGGCAATCCCCATTGAAGTCAGCCCGTGGACGGCCTTCGGAATCGACGAGGGTGCCGGGGGCGGTGTCCGGGCAGATATCGAGAGGATTGATGATTCCATCGCCATCGCAGTCGGCGTACTCGACCGCTTGGACGGCCAGGAAATCGTCCAAAAACATGCTTGGTGGAGGGGTCAAGAGGCAAGCGCAGGCTGACAGGCCGAGGCCGCCGACACCGTAACCGGCATCGGCCACGACGAGGCTCAGATTCGGGCTTGTATGCTCGAATGTGATGACCGCCCCCTGCATGGGCGGCAGCTTGGCGATGATCCGGGGAGACGCCGGAGCGCCTGGACAGGATTCGTCAATGGTAATCATCTCCGGGGCGTACTGGATGTTAGTGGCACCGATGGGGAGCAGGTCGTCGAAGAAGATGGCCTCGTCCCACCACAGCGAGAGGTCGAAGTTGATGAGAAACAACATTCCGGTGCCCTGCTCGAGATCGTATTCCCATTGGACGGTTATGTTCTCATCAGAGGTCGAACCCACAATCGGGTCGGCATAGGTATGTTGAGCGTGATAGAGACACAACAAGGCCGCTAACAGCATGACCGCAAAGCCGCGTCGGATTCTCTTGCCGTCTTGCCGGTGGTCCAACTCGTCGTCAGATGGTGAACCGTTGGCGGAAGATGGCGCTATCTCGGTAAGGATGTTCTCGCAAAGCATTTCGACCGAGCCCGCGAGAGGCGTTTGTTTAACTTTCATTGGAGCAACCTCTGTTGGACGAATACCTGAATGTCACGTCCGTCCACTTTGCAATCGTCATTAAGGTCGGCATAGGGTCGGCCCTCACTGTCGACCGGGCATCCGACCGTGGAGTGTGGACAGATATCTTCATCCTGGCCAAGCCCATCGTTGTCGATGTCCGGGTCACAGGCATCGCCGAAGCCGTCGTCGTCCCAGTCGGCCTGGTCGGGATTGTTGAGCGTTGGGCAGTTGTCACTGACGTCGGGAACGCCATCACCATCAGTGTCGTCGGGGAGGATGCCCGTGACTTTGGCCATGTGGATCCCGAAATCCCCGCCGTAGATGATCAAGGCCAGTTGATTCCCATCGAGGGCTTCTCGCCCCATTTGCAAATAGCTGACGGTCCCGTCGCCGAACGGATCGCCTTGAGCAATCACTTTTCTCAGAACTCCGTCGCAGTACAAATAGACTCCGAAAGGATAGTCATGTGAGAACGCAACGTAACGGCCGCTGATGGAGACATCCCGAATATTCTCAAACGTCCCTTCGCCTTCCGGTATGCTCGTGTTTTCGTCGGCTACAAGATGGAGTTGTTCGTCGATGTAGGTATAGACGCCACTGAACCCCGAAGCTCCATAGCCTACAAACGCGACATTCCCGCAGCCCAGAGACGGCAAACCAAAGCCGGTGAAAGTACCTTCTGCCCCTGGGATAGATGTGTTGGTGTCGGCGAGCACGCTGAGTACGCCGTCCCGGAGTAGATAAATGCCACTTCCATCCTGACCGTCACCATGGAAAGCCACGCTTCCCTGCTTGATCATTGGCCAGTAGACGCTTGAGAATGTCCCCGTTCCGCCAGGAATGGTCGTGTTGTTGTCAGCAAGGACGCTCAACTCCCCGTTCGCCCACAAGTAGATACCACTCCCTTCAGCATGATCTCCCCAGAACACCACTCTCTCTCCGTCAATGGATGGTTCCCCGAAGTCCACGAAATGCCCAGTTCCGCCCGGGATGAGTGTGTTGGTGTTCGCGACTTGTTTCAGCTTGCCTTGAGAATAGACGTAAATGGCCTCCTGCCATGTGGTGTCCGACGCGAGAAAGGCCACGGCGGCACCACTGATCGATGGCCAGTGGAAACCGTAGAACCTCAGCCTTGCCGTACTCCCTGCGATCGGCGTGTTTGTGTCTGCCACGCAACTGAGTGTGCCGTCGACCACAAGGTATATGCCGCTATGGCGGTGGGGTTGGTCCGACCTTTCAAACGCCACGCGTCCGCTGCTGAGTGCAGACTTGCCGAAGCGTGTGAAGTCCCCTGGACCACACGGGATCGGGGTTTCGGCGTCGGCGATCTTCGTGAAGGTCACGGTGAATTGGGCCGAGACCTCGGCGGGAATGCCGAAGGTGGCGGTCAGGATGAGGCAGGATGCAACGATTTCGGTTCGATGGCGTAGATTCCGCATTGTTGGGTCCTCAGCCAGGACGTAGGGGAAGCCGGTGTCGCTATTCCGGTTATCGGACGGATAGTGCTCTTGACCCTTAAGGAAAACCACGAGAACCATCGGCTAAGCGTCATGAAGCTGGTGTACGGAGCGCTCCTCCTTCAGAGCCGGGGCGTGTCGCCCCGGTGCGGCTCGACACGAGCCGGCTCTGATCCTCGGCGCTGGCCGGCTTTGATTCGCCGATGATCGCTCCTCGGCCACTATGTACAACAGCCACCGGATCGAATGTTGGATCCGGTGGCTGCTGCGCTTCGGAGGTCGGTTCGTCAGGCGTCGTGGTTAACCGCCCCGTTTCTTCTTCCAGTCGTCCCAGTACTCGTCGTCATAGTACCCGTCGTCGTAATAGTCATCCTCGTAGTAGTAGTCACCGTAGTAGTCGTCCTCGTAGTAGAAGTCATCGTAATACGAGTCCTCGTAATAGGTGTCTTCGTAGTACGTGTCTTCGTAATACGTATCCTCGTAATAGGTGTCCGTGACGTAGACGTCTTCGTACACGTCCACATAGTCGTAGCCGGGCAACCAATCGAGACCGAAGAAGACGTCCGTGGACGATCCGCCGTGAGAGCCCGGCTTGTATTTGCATCCCGCAGCCGGGAGCAGAATTCCTGCCAGCAACAGGGTCAACGCGATCTTGCTCAGTTTTCCGTTCATGACTGTCTCCTTTCTCGATGGTCGTTGCCGTGTGGGCTCTCGACCTGTCGTGTCTGGCGCCTGGCCGTGGCCGAGTGCCGAAGGACTGCGAGGCTGTCCCAATCTCGCCCATTGACGGGCCGTTGGGGCTCACCAGGATAGACACAGCGGCGGCCGGGAGGTTAGTAATACCGCACAAAGTAGGCAGCAGAGCCGGGGCGTATCGCCCTGCGCCGGCTCGGCACGAGCCGGCTCTGATCCCAAATTATCGAGATTCGGCGTCTTGTGTGGGCCGCGGCAGGAATATTCCCCGCAGCAGCCCCAATATGAGGGCGGAGAACCGGATTCGGCGTGTGTCGAGCCGTTCGGCAGACGGGCTCTCGGTGGGCCGAGAACCACTCAGAACCGGGTGCCGTGGTAGAATCGGCCCTGGCGAGGTATCGGTAGCTAAACGCGGACAAACGAAGGCGGAAAGCCGGACGCCGAAACAAGCCGCTTCTCAAGGAGTTCACCCATGCTTGGCAGACTGGCTGCTATTCGCATCAAGGCTGCGGAGGACGCTTTCGACCGGGGACGGTTCGACGAATCCTTCGAAATCGCCTCGGCCGTGGACCTTGCGAACCATCGACGTGCCCGTGGGCTGCTTCGGAAGCTGGTCGATCCCTTCCTGGAGCGCGGACAGGATCATCTCCTTTCGATGCGATTCACCGAGGCGCTGGCGGATTTCGAACGGGCCGCGCGCTGCGGCCACAAAACAAAGAAGGTCGCCGAATGGCGCAAGCGGGCGATGGACGCGATGCAGGATGACCAGCAGGTTCGGCACGAGCGAGACGCGGCCATTGCCGCGGCTCGCGATCGCCTGGCCGCGGGCAGTCTGCACAACGCGGCGGACGCGCTCGCCAAGGCGCCGGACGACGACCCGGACCGGGCCGTGATCGCCGACGAGATCGCCCGCCGATCGAAACGGGCGGAAGAAGCGCTCGCAGCCGCCAAGGCCGCGTTGAAGGATGGTCAACTCGCCCAGGCGGTCGCGCGCTGGCGCGCTGCCAAGGCCCTGCACTCCGGATTGGACGGAGTCCACGATATGGAAACCAAGCTCGTTGCCCACGCCGTCAAACTGGCGGCGGCCGATTTCAAAGACGGTCGACTCGAGCGAGCGGAACAGCAGTTCCACCTCCTCGACGATGCGGGGCGCACGATGCCCGAGCGCATCGAAATGGACGAAGCCCTGCGCCTGGCGCGCGAAGCAGCCAAGGCGCTGTCGGACGACCGCTACGCCCGAGCCAGCGTTTTGCTGGGCAGGTTGACGCAGGTTGGTCCGAAGGCGGCGTGGATCGGCGATGTCCGCAAGCACCTGTCGGTGCTGGAAGACCATCGCCGCGCGCTTCTGGAAGGCCCGCTGGGGCTGATCTCCGGCCACAATGTGCCAAGCGCGGTTGGGGCGAAATCACTGTCTCCGGCCAAGCCGTTTCGCGGCGACGCAACCTTGCCCGCTGCCGAACGGCCGGTTGCCAAGCCTGCCATGGACCACCGGCGAGACGCCGGTGCCACCCCGCCACGTCGGGGCAGGTTGCCCCGTCGCCTGCTGCTTCGTATCGACGGTGCCGGCAGTTTTCTGCTGCTGCGCGGCGACCGCATCGGGATCGGCCGAAGCGGCCCCGGCGCGACCGCCGATCTGCCGCTCGTGAGCGATTTGTCGGAGCGGCAGGCGGAGGTGATTCGTGCCGGTGAGGACTACTTCGTCGTGTCGAAGTCGGGCGTGGAATTGGCAGGCCGCAATGTGGATCATGCGTTGCTGCAAGATGGCGACCGAATCAGGCTCGGAAACCGGATCCGTTTGAAGTTCCGGCGACCGAGCCTCAAGAGCACGACTGCTATCCTTGATCTAGGTGACGGCGTTCGCACGACCACCGATTGTCGGCGTGTGATCCTGTGGGGTGGGCCGTTATTGATGGGTGGCACGCGGGAGTGTCACATCCGCCTCAGCCCGAGCCTGGGTGGGGCCATTCTGATGGAACGTAACGGGCAACTGTGCATCAAACCCATGGGACCGGGCGGACAGGCCGTGCCTGTCGAGCTGGGTGTCCAAACGGAACTGGGTGAGCTTCGCTTGACCGCCAAGCCCTGGTCTGATGAGTCGGGCGGCGGCAAGGTGATCGCGTAACAACCACCGGGGTCGGAGTGTCATGGCTTTCCAATTCAACCAAGGCGATCGGCCGCTATCGGGCTACACGATCGAACGCGGGGTCGGTCGCGGCGGGTTCGGCGAGGTCTATTACGCCAAGAGCGACGGCGGCAAGGAAGTCGCCCTCAAGTACCTCCGCGAGAATCCGCAGGTCGAGCTTCGCGGTGTGGCGCATTGCCTGAATCTCAAAAGCCCGTACCTCGTGGACCTGCACGACGTCAAGCAGAACGCCGACGGCGATTTCTTCGTCATTATGGAATACGTCAGCGGCCCCTCGCTGCGCGATCTGATGAACAACGAGCCCGACGGGCTCGGTCCGCAGAAGGCGGCCTACTTCCTTCGCGAGATCGGCAAGGGCTTGGCCTACCTGCACGATCGTGGGATCGTTCACCGCGACCTGAAGCCCGGCAACATTTTCTACGAGGACGGCTACGTCAAGATCGGAGACTATGGTCTGGCGAAGATCATGGCCGCGAGCCAGCATTCGGGGCAGACGGTGTCGGTCGGCACGGTTCACTACATGGCGCCGGAGGTCGGCAGCGGAAACTACGATCGCACGATCGACATCTATGCGATGGGCGTGATGTTGTACGAGATGCTGCTGGGCCGGGTACCGTATTCGGGTGCGACGATGGGCGAGGTGTTGATGAAACACCTGACGGCCCAGCCCGAGGTGGACGAGTTACCCGAGCCGTTTCCGCACGTGATTCGCAAGGCACTCGCCAAGGACCCGAAGGACCGGTACCAGAGCATCGGCGAGATGATGTCGGCCGTGTTTGGTGTCGAGAACATCGAGCGGTCGGTGGCGTCGTTGGATTCGTTAAGCCTGACTCGGATGGCCGCCGCGGTGTCGAAGAAGGTTCGGCAAGGCGTTGCCGTCGGCGCGGGTGGGGCGATGCGGGACGGCAGCAGCAATGTGCCACCGCTTGGTGAAACACAGGCCGCGCAACCGCCGGTTATCGACCGAGCGCGGGGCGGGAAGCCGTATGCAGCAGATGGCGCCAGGCGCTTGCCGCACGCGATGCCCGCGGCTGAACACCGCATGCGCGATTCCTCCGGTCAGCGGCTTCGCGGCTTTGTGAAGGACGGCTGGTTTCCAGAGAAGTCGCGCTTGACGACGGGTCTGTTGGGCGTGGTGTTGGGACCCGTGGGCGCCCACCGCTTCTATACTGGCTACGCCGGTGTCGGCGTGCTTCAGATCATCTTGACGTGCACAACGGGATTTGGCGGTCTGTGGGGCTTCATCGAAGGCATCCGTATCTTGGCCGGCTTCGATTTTCGTGATTCGCTGGGTCGGCCGCTACTTGAGCGGGGGCTCCAGCCCGGCTCACGGCGCGGCACGGGCGAGGCGGTTGATGATGTGGTCAGGGAAATCGGCGATGGGATCGGGCGATTGGCAAAAGACGTTCGGGAGAAGGCCAGAAAGGTCGATCGCTGGGCGGTTTCCAGGACGATCTGGGGGATTGTGGCGGTGCTCGGTTTGTTGGCGGTGTGCGGATTCTTGTTGGGAGGGATGTTCGCACCTGCCGAGATGGAGGAGATGAGCACGGGATTGAGCCCCGACTATTACGTCAATGTGTTTCATTGTTTCTATGGACTTGCCGCGGCATGTCTTGCGCTCGGCGTGTTTTCAGTTTGGAAGGCGGCACACCGTGCCGGGCTGTCGGCCTGGCGGGCGACCTTGCGCCCCGCCTTGTTATGCTGCCTGTTCACGATCATGACGGCCGGCTTCGTGTGGGCGCGTTTCTTCAGCGTCGGGCAATTTCAGCTTGCCGGGTTCATCGTGATGGGCGTTGCGGCATTGGCCTTCCTGTTCGTCTGGCTGCTGCGGGGGCCGAAGATTGCGATAGGACCGAGCGATCACTATTGGAACGTCGCCTGGGCACGTATTTTTGTGGTGCTGTCGATCGCAGCGATTGTCGGAATGGCCGCCGCAGGACGGTCATGGAATCGAGCCGGCCGCGTCTTCGAAACCTCCGACGAGGCTGTCTTCTCGTCGGTGAGCGTGTGGGACCACCAATGGGTGTATGACCCGGAGATCAAGGATAACAGGTACAGGCGAATCCGCGTGGACAAGCGGGGGCCCGCGCCGTCGTACAACGCGATGCCAGTGGCGCTCGGCCTGCTCGGCGTGCTGTTTGTCGGATCGATCAGCGAGGCTCAATATCGACGTAAGTCCGCGGCGCTGGCGTTGACGACGACGTCGGAAAGCACTGTTTAGTAGCCCATGACAAAACTGCGGCACCGGCATCTCGCCGGTGGGGTCACAGGCGAGACGCCGGTGCCACAGAATATCGAGGTCGCGTTGCGAGGAAGATGAAGGACGATAGCGATGGCTTTCCAATTCAACCAAGGTGATCGGCCGCTGCCCGGCTACACGATCGAGCGCGGGGTTGGCCGCGGCGGATTCGGCGAGGTCTATTACGCCAAAAGCGACGGCGGCAAGGAAGTCGCGCTCAAGTACCTCCGCGAGAATCCGCAGGTCGAGCTTCGCGGCGTGGCGCATTGTCTGAATCTCAAAAGCCCGTACCTCGTGGACCTCCACGACGTCAAGCAGAATGCCGACGGCGATTTCTTCGTCATCATGGAATACGTCAGCGGTCCGTCGCTGCGCGACCTGATGAACAACGAGCCCGACGGCCTCGGCGCGCAGAAGGCGGCCTACTTCCTACGCGAGATCGGCAAGGGCCTGGCCTATCTGCACGATCGTGGCATCGTTCACCGCGACCTGAAGCCGGGCAACATTTTCTACGAGGACGGCTACGTCAAGATCGGGGACTACGGTCTGGCGAAAATCATGGCCGCGAGCCAGCATTCGGGGCAGACGGTGTCGGTCGGCACGGTTCACTACATGGCGCCGGAGGTCGGCAGCGGGAACTACGATCGGACGATCGACATCTATGCGATGGGCGTGATGTTGTACGAGATGCTGCTGGGCCGGGTGCCCTATTCGGGGGCGACGATGGGCGAAGTGTTGATGAAACACCTGACGGCCCAGCCTGAGGTGGACGAGTTGCCCGAACCGTTCCCCCACGTGATCCGCAAGGCGCTCGCCAAGGACCCCAAGGACCGGTACCAGACGATCAACGAGATGCTCGCCGAGGTGTTCGCCGTCGAGGACCTCGATCGGTCGGTGGCGGCCTTCGAGCCGGTTGGACTGTCCGCCGTCGCCGCGCGGGTTGCGGCGCAGGTTGCCGTTGCTCAACAAGCGGTTGCGCCGGGCGCTCAACCTGCCGGCGGCGCGACGATCTCCGGACCGGGGCCGGGGCCGCTGGGCACGGGCAGCAGCAACGTCGGCCAGCAGGTCCCACCGCCTGTGATCGACCCGACACCACACGCCGCGGGCGGGCGATTCGGGCGTATCCATGGTCGGATCAGCGCCCGCGTCGGCCACGTCGCGGAGCGCATAGATCACAGCACCATAGGGCAACAGGTGTCGGCCGCTGCCCGGCGGCCGTCGCACTGGGCCGAGCGGATCTTCGTGGCGTTTCTGATTTCGGCCGGAATCTCCTTCGGCGCGAGCCTGATCGCGGCGGGCGGATGTTTTGACTACACCTTGGCCTGCTTCCTTCACGTGCTTGCCCTGGTGGTCGGCGTTGGCTTCGGCTATTGGCTTTGCGTGGATCGGCTTCAACTCGCAGGTAAATGGCTGCCGCGGTTTGTCATCACGGCGTGCGCCGCGATCCTGCTTACTCCGGTTGGCATTGGCATTGGGATCGTCCCGATAAGCCCGTTTGCGGCAAATGTCCTGCACCTGCGCGTGGAGCACTGGGTCACGCCTTTCCTGTTGACGCTGTTTCTGTGTGATTGGCCATGGCGGTTTCATGAAGGCCGGAAAGGACGCGTCCACCTTGGCTCGGCGTTTTCCGCGGGGCTGTTCGCGTTCATTGTGGGCATGATCTTCACGCAGGGTAATCAAGGCCTGACGATCGCCGCGATCGTCGCGGCCACGTCGCTCACCTTGCAGACCATCGCGGGTATCTGGCCGCTTCGCAGCGCCAGGATGATCGCCCGGGCAGCGTCCGGCGTGGCGCCCGATGGCGGTTCTCCCGGTCATGGCGGCCCAGGCCACAAGACACCATTCGCGGTTGCTCGTGATGCCGCCAATGCCGCGTATGCCGAGAGGTACGGCGAACGAGCTTCGCCGGGTGTGGCCGTCGAGGCGGGTGGAACCGCGCCGCCCATGGCCTATGCCGCGGCCCCTGCGGTGGAATACGTGCGACGAAGCGGCGGCGTCCGTACGTTATGGCTGTTCGTGGCGGTGCTCCTCGCGTTGACATCAGCGATGCTGTTCATCGCGTCCGGTACGTTACGGCTGAGCAACGACGACGAAGCGGGCTTCATCGTGGGTGGTATCGTTGCCGGTAGTTACTTCTTGTTTGCATTGTGGTGCGCGGCCGCGCGGTTCAAGAAGGGCCTGTGGCGAGGCATCTTTCGCAAGGCGGTCTTCTTCACCGGTGCGGGACTGTCGGGCGGATGTGGTGCCGCCTTGGGGCTATTTTCATACCTGGGCAATGAGGGGGATCTTATACTGATCGGCTGCATCATTGCCGGCGGGCTCATGAGCCTGTTTGTCTGGTTCGTTCCCGTGGGTGCATACATGCGGCCGCAGGATGCCGCCCGGGACGGCGACACCACACCGCAGCAGCGAAAGGGCAGGCAACTCAAGCTGGTCGGCGGCATTCTCATGGGCGCAGCCTTGATTGTATTGCTGCCGATCCTTGTGGCCGCGACTGAGGAGGGCATGGACGAGGAGGTGATTCCTGCTGTGATGGTGCCGGTCGTGGGCATGGCGACGGCGCTCCTCATCATCGGCGTCAGAAAAGGTCGCCCCCGGAAGCCCCAACCAGCCAAGCTGGAAATCCCACTTCGCGCCGTCTTCGAGATCGACGCCAACGCCAATCTCGCCGGTCTCATCGAGCGGCACATGACCCTGCTCGGGTACCGGTTGACGTCTTCATCCGATCTGTTGTGGTCGTTCGCGCGCGGGAACTGGACGGGCCAGTTCTGGCAATCCAACATCCGCCAATGGCTCACGCGGATCAACATCGCGGCCTACGTGCTGGACAACGGCGGCTATCGTCTGACCTGCTACGTCGACGTCGAGTCCGCCTTCAACCAGCCGGACCAGAAGATGTTCACGGTGTTGAAGGATGAACTCAACGACATGAAGGAACTCCTTGGCGGCCGCGATTTGGCGCGAAGCAACCAGGGAGAACCGGCATGAACGTCCACGGTTCAGCGGTCGGCGTCCTGGGGCTGCTCCTGCTCCCCGTGATTCTCGCGGTGGTCATCGGTCTGGTCTTCTTCGCCCGGCGGCGACACGGCTCACGGTCGACAGCCGGGCGAACCATCGGCTTCCTCATTTCCGCGGTATTCTGCCTCGCTCTGCTGGGTGCCGTCTCAGCTTTCTTCCTCAGTGCCAGCCCTGCACGTCGCGTGACTGCCGAGCGTATTCGCGTAATGGAAACTGAGCAGGCATACACCCTTGCCACCATCGAGCGCGGTTGCACCGCCGATGCAGGGACTCGAGACGATGCCGGGGAGGCGACGAGCTATCCGACGTTTGACGCCACCGTTCGTGTTCCCGACCCAGATGATGTGGACACGCTGACCTTCCAGTCCTGCACGTCATCAGAAGTTATCCAGCACAGCACGATCGTATCACAGATCACGGGTCTTAGCGGCATTTCTGTTCTGATCGTACTGGCATATCTGTTCGTCGACGCCGGTCGGCGCCGCCGCTATACTTGGCTCGTGAGGACCACTGCGGCCGCCGCGTTCATCGCCGTCTGCGTTCTGATTGCTGAGGTGTACCCGCTGATGTAGGCGGGCGCCCTGAAGGTGGACGCACACGGGTAAGCTACGCCGCCAAGGCGGCTTCGCTTACCCATGCCACCCCCACTGTATGCCTCTCCCGTTGCGTGCCACCTTCGCCAGATAGGCATTTGCGGCCGTCTACATCGAGGGTTTGCGGACTTGGCTCAAACGAACGACGCCGACAGATTCCTGATCGAGGCCATTCGAGGCGGCGATCAACGCGCCTGGCACCAGTTGATCGAGCGCTATCAGGGCCGATTGCTGGCCTTCGCCCGAAGCCGCCTGCGCGGCGTCGGTGACGCGGAAGATGCCCTCCAGGAAACCCTGATGGGTTTCGTGACAAGCCTGAAGCATTTCGACGAAAATCGCCCGCTCGAGACTTATCTGTTCGCGATTCTCCGCTACAAGATCGGCGAAGTCCTTACGAAGAGGCAGCGCCATCCCGAATACACCGAGGGCTTCGACATCGACGACGACTCGCCGGGGCTCGTCGAGCCGTCCGTCTCCGAGACGCCCAGCCGGCTCGCGGCCGAGCACGAACGGACGGAGCGACAAGCCGACGTCGTAGCGACGATCCTCCGCCGGCTGATCGAGGAACTCCGCGACCGGGGCAAGCTCGAAGACTTGCAGGTCATCGAGCTGTTGTTCTATGTCGGGCTCCGCAACAAGGATGCCGCCGAGCGCCTCGGCCGTGACGAGAAGGCCGTCGCCGGCGTGAAGTTTCGGGCGCTCGGGCGACTTCGCGAGTTCGTCGACGAGTTGCAGGCCGACGACCGCGGCCTCCTCGATGATCAGCAGGTATCGAGCGAAGCCACGATCGCCCGCGTCTGGCGCGGCAGGCGACTGAGTTGCCTGAAACGCAGCACGATTGGCTCCTACCTGTTGGGCGTTCTCGAAGAACCTTGGTTGAGCTATACGGCGTTCCACCTCGATGCCGTCAAGTGCCTGATGTGCCGGGCCAATCTCGAGGACCTTTCCGCCGAGACGGAGCAGGCGCCCGAGGTCGATGTCACCGAGCGGATGTTCCAATCCAGCGTCGGTTTCCTGTCATATCGAGGCTGAGAAGGCCCAAGGTTGCGCCCCGCGCGGATGTCCATTTTCGGACCAAGCGGCCGGAATCGCGTGAAAGGGCGGCCCGCAGCTCGTTCCTATATCCACGACAGTCACATGCCGCCACGCCGCGGATTGTCGTAACTACAGCCCACGACGCTCCTGGGCGAAATACATTCAAGGCGGAGTGAACGCCGCTACGAAACGACCTGCCCGGCGGCTTAACGTGGCGATTCGTGCCACGGTTTGACAGCCGGCGGCACGATCTGGGATGATAATCCGATAATCCCGCAAGCAATATGCTGCGGGACTCGCCCAGTCGGAGGTGGTGGGGCTCAGTCAGGAGGATGGAAACGTGGCGTATTCAGATTCGCCCGGAATCCCGTACATCGCACTGATCATCGCTGCTGTCGCGCTGACCGCGACTGCTGCGCGCCTCGACGCCACGAACGGTACGGCGGTCTGTGTTGTCGCCAACATTGCCGGGCCGAACGTCGATTCGTCCGCGCAGGGCGAACTGCCGCCGAAGCAGTCCGATGCCGAAAAGTCGTCCGATGATGATGCCGCTGAAAACGGTGGCAGTGCTGCCACGGTGGACGAGCCGTCGAGCGGCCAGGCCGCCTCCCAACCGTCGACGACGCCATCAACGGAACCAGCAACAGCGGACGAGGAAGACGATGAATCCGACGCGCCGCGAGTCGAGGTCTATATTCCCTCCGTCACGGCGCTGATCGACGCGGCGAAACGGTCACACACCGCCGAGATCGGCCGGGCGGTGTCTGGGATGGTGACGTTGCCGACCGACGAATCGGACGAAGACCTGGATTTCGACGCCGTCCTGGAGCTGATTGAACAAATCGGCAATTGGCCCGACACCTCGGTCGTCCTGACGACGTACACCATGGATCGGGACGGCCGTTCGCGCTGGGCGCTTCGAGTCGATTGGCCGCTGGCCGAGCTTCGAAAACGGATCGACACACTACTCGCGCTCGATGCTACGGGCAAACTCCTCAAAGACATCACGGTGGAAGACGGCCCGGATGGAACCGCGCGCCTGGAAGCACCGGACCTGATCCTCGCCATCCTCCGAGGCGACGGCGATGGTTCGCTTGTCGCTTCGACGGCCGACCTGAAACCGCCCGAAGCCGTCTTCGGCAAGAAGCAAGAAACGACACAGCCTTCCAAAAAGAAGCCCTCACTCCTGTATTGCCGCCTGGATCTTGCCGCCGAGGAGGAAGGCAGCGATTCTCCGTTTGCCGGATTCTCGGTGGTCAAGGACATCCGGTACGCCGTGACGCTCCGAAAGAACGGCCAATGGAACGAGAAATTCGCCGTCCGCTGGCATCCTATCCTCGGGATCGCGATCAAGGCGACCTTGGGCAAGCTGGACACACCGTTTGATTGTCCCCGAGATGCCTATGTGGCGGCGGCCTTTAATGTCGGATTCGGTGAGAGCATCGCTGACAGCCTCACCGGTCTCCCTCCCGGCACGATTGGTGGACGCGCGAGCAACGAGGCCGCGGTCGCCGTCGTGCCCGGCACGGGTTTTCTGCCGCTACCCGACACCTTCTTCCAGTTCTACACACGAAGCAAAGAGCGCATCGTCAAGAAAATCCGCACGTTCATCGAGGAAGACCGGAAAGAGCGCGAGGAAGAAGACCGCGGCCTCGCCTGGCATGAGGAAGACATCGACGGCCGCGTCGTCTTCTGGCACGATCCGTCCGCCGACGGCCCCACCGGGATCATGCCCGTCACCTACCGAACCGTGATATTCTTCGATGAGCCCGACGACGCGGATAAGTCGGACCGCATACGCCTGATCGTTGCCCAAACATCCACCTGGGCGGACGACGCCGTTCACAATTGGGACGCATTGATGAAATCGCGCAAGTCGCGGATTGCCATTCCGAGCAGAAAGAAGGCGCACTGGCAGGCGAGGATCAGTTGGCGACACATCTACAAGCTGGCCCAACCGTATCTGGCCTTGCTCGCCGGCATGTCAGACGATGCAACGCTGCCGCCCGACGCGGAGGAGCTGGACCATGCATTGCCGGATTCCGTCATTGACGTTCGCGTTCAGTTTGGCGGGGTCCAGGTTCGCCATGTCGGCCCGATCCCGTTTGGTGCGGCTTACGTGCCGATTGTCATGATTGCCTCGCTTACAGCCGCCAACGATTGGTCGTCCGAGTCAGGTCGCGAGCGCATCGCCTGTCGACACCTTCGCGTGCTGCACCACCATGCCAAGCTGTTCAAGAAGGACTACGGCCGCTGGCCCGCCACGGTCGCCGAACTCGACGGATACGTCGATTTCGACACTCATCGGTATCTGCTGAGGCTGCGTCCACAGCACAAGGGCATTGCCGCCGGGTTGATCTCCAAGCTGACCGGCGAGAAAGACGAACCCGTGGATGAAGAGGGCGAGATCGTGATCGACGACTCGCTGTACGTCATCGACTGGTCCCCGAGCGAGTGGAAATTGCGATTCCGGGATGATGAATTCAAACAATACCTAACCATCTACATCGATGCGGACGGTGAAATCCACCGTGAGCCTAAACAGGGAGAAAAAAGGGGGCAGGCTACTTTATCACCAGAGTCATCGCCCTATTCAAGGGGCAAGCCAAGATAAAGTAGCCTGACCCCTTTTTTCTCCAAGGAGCCTGAACATGCAGCGAATCATTCCATTCCTGATTGCGGTACTGTTTCTGACGTCGACGTCCGCGCAGGTTGCCTATGCCGACCGCGGCCTGGGCGACGAGAAAAAGGACAAGACGAAGCTCGCCGAGGACAAGGCCGAGTCTGGTGACGACAAAGAAAAACCAAAGGCAAAGCCCAGCCCGATCAAGAAGCTCGTCGAGGTGAAACTCGATCGGTTCCTGGTGTCGGCCAAGGCGATCAATCTGCCGTTGCCCGGCAAGACGCGGACAGTTCGAGAACTGATCGAACGGTTCGAGAAGCACGCCGAAGACGAGGAAGTCGGCGCGATCCTACTGAACCTCGACGGCCTCGCCTTGGCGCTGCCCGACGTCGAGGAACTACGCGCAGGCGTAGCCGACTTTCAGAAAGCGGACAAGAAGGTCTTCGCCTATCTCAACGGCGGCGGCCCGATGGGATATCTGCTGGCGTGCCAGGCCGACGAGATCGCCGTCGCCCCAACGGGCGGCCTGGTGATACCGGGCATCGGACGACTGTTCCCGTTCATGCGGGGCATGTACCAGATGCGTGGCATCGAGTACGACGTCATCACTGCCGGGCGGTTCAAGTATCCCGGTTTCGTCAATCGGCGGGAACCGAACAAGTACTTCGTCCAGGAGTTCGGCGAGATTCTCGACGACTGGTACGAGGACTACGTCAAGTTCATCGCCGAGGGGCGCGACATGCCGATCGAGAAGGCCAAGGAGGCCATCGACATCGCCTTGTTCGACGCGCAACGGGCGAAGAACCGGGACCTCGTCGACGTCATCGCCTATTACGAAGACTACCGCGACCGTGTCGTGCGACGCCACAAGTTCAAGAAGGCTCGCGACGACGACTCGGATTTCGCGAACATCACCTCCTTCACCGACCTGCTCAACGCCATCCAGAAGCAGATGAAGGAGGCTCAGAAGGACTATGCCGAGGTCGGTCCGAAGATCGCCGTCATCCATGCCCGTGGACCGATCATCGACGTGAACATGGGGGCGTCATTCGCCAACCAACTCATTATGCGCGATCAGTTCGTCAAGACGATCGATCAGGTTCGGAAGAACAAGACGATCCGCGCGGTCGTGCTGCACATCGACAGTCCCGGCGGGTCCGGCTATGCCTCTGACGTTATCTGGCAGAAGCTCCGTGAGCTGGACGAGGAGAAGCCGCTCGTCGTCAGCATGGGCACGGTTGCCGGTTCTGGCGGCTACTACATCGCGTGCCCCGGCCGGCTGATCTTCGCCCAGCCGACGACGATCACGGGATCCATCGGCGTCATCACGATGATTCCCAATCAAGCCTCGGCAATCAACAGGCGGGACATCAACTTGTACGAAATGAAACGCGGCGCAAGGTCCTTGTTTGCCTCCGGTCATCGCGGCATGTTGCCCGAAGACCGCGCCTTCTTGCAGAAGTACATCCTCGACTTCTACGAGATTTTCCTCGATCGCGTCGCCGCCACGCGGAAGATGCCCAAGGACGAAATCCGAAAAATCGCCGGCGGTCGCATCTACACGGGTCGTCAGGCGCTCGAGATCGGTCTGGTGGATCGCCTCGGCGGTCTGAAAGATGCCGTGGCGGCCGTGCGCGAAATGGTGGATATCCCCGCCAGTGCCGAGATCAAGCTGGTTCACTATCCCCGGCCTGTCTCGATCGGTGAACTCGTTGGTGACTTCGCCGGGTTGGGCATGTCGATGGAGATGCTGATGCAGGCGCAATCGCAGGCGCCCCGGATCTCGTTCGACAATCAGCTTCGCTTCTTCGCACAGTCACCCAAGCCGCTGTGCTGGATGGCCCTGCCGGAGGCACACCTGCTGATGAATCCGCCTGTAGCCCAGCCATCGGCCGCCGATCTCCTCGGCCTGCCGCAGATGTCGCCAACGTTGCCGCTACGTTGACAACGTTGATTCAGAGCCGGGGCGTGTCGCCAACAGAGCCGGGGCGTGTCGCTCCGGACCGGTTCGGCACGAGCCGGCTCTGATTCGGGGCGCGTCGCCATCTGCCGGGGCCGAGGACGGGCAGGCTCGCTACAATTCGCTATTCGCCATTCGCTATTCCGTTATCATACGCCCATGCCTTGGCATCGACACAAGCCCAGCAAGCGCGCCGTCTTCGTCAGCCTGATGCTGCTGGCCGCCGCATCCCTGTTTCTGCTGCCCGCGAGATGGAGCAACAGCCTTAAACACGCGGGGCAGTTTCTCGTCCCATTCGAGCACCCGGCGTACCGGATCGCACAAGGCGCCGCGGCATCGGTCTCCGATCTCGATCCCGCCCAAAACGACGACACCATCGAGCGCGACGCCCTCCGGCACCGGCTTACCTCGCAGAACCTCGTCGCACAGGCGCTCCGCGACGAAAACGCCAGACTCCGATCGGCCGGTCGTCTGGTAGGCAACGACGCCTCGGGGCTGCCCGTTCCGATCCTTCCCGCCAAGATCGTCGCCCGCGACATCATCGCCTCCCGAGACTCCATCCTCGTCGCGCGCGGCTCGTCACGCGGCGTCCGGCACAAGGACTGGGTGGCCTCCCGCTTCTTCGTCGATCGTGGACAGATCCACGGCGTCACGACAGGCCAGGCCGTCCTCGCCAGCGAGTGCCTTCTCGGGCATATCGAGCAGGTCAGCCCCTACATGGCGCGCGTCCAGCTTCTTACCGATGTCGCATGTCCCAGGATCGAAGTCCGCATCGGCAGCCTGACGGATAACACCGACCCTACATTCGTCGACTACCCGTGCAGCCTCCGCGGCCTCGGCTCCGGTCGTATGACCATCGAGGACGTCCCCTGCCGATACGTGCAGGGGTTCGAACACGACGAAGCGGATCAGGTCAATCGCACTATTCGCGTCGGCGACCTCGTCCTCAGCGCGCCGGGCCAACTCGGCCTTCCCGAGCCCCTCGTGATCGGCAAGATCGCCGAGTTCATCGAGGACCCGCGGAAACGGCTCGTCGTCGACCTTGTCATCGAGCCGGCCGTGTCGATCGACCAACTGCGTGAAGTCTTGATCATCCCGCTCATTCCCCTCGACCACCTGCCGACGCCGGAATAGACGTAGCGTCGGCCCCCCGTGGCCGACGGATGCGCGGTCGAGCCCCTCAGTACTTCACGTCGGCCACGGGGGGCCGACGCTACCTTCGATGTCTCAGCCCGTCGAATCTGCCACGGACCTCCCTCCAGATCTTCCGAACAAAACACGCTGTCGGATTCCGCCGGACTTGATAGAATCCCGCGATCAAACGATGAAAAGACAATCGAAACAAACCCGTGACGCCCACGCCGACGACGTAGACACGCTCCGCCGCAAGGCACGAGTGCAACGCCGAGGGTTCAGCCTGCTCCACTGCGATCAGGAAATGGTCATTGTGGACAAGCCGGCCGGCGCTTGGCTCGATGCCAAGTTCGATGACCAGCCGAGTATCGTTGATTACCTTGTCAAGAACGGCGCCATCGCAGAGGGCGACCAGTTGTGGCCGGCTTATCCTCCTGATCCCGAAGGCAGCGGCCTCGTCGTCTTGGCTCGAACGACGGATTCCGCCCGACGCCTCCAAGCCCGCCTCGCCGACGGGTCCCTCGACATCCGCTACCACGCCATCGTCCGCGGCCCGGTCGCACACGAAGCCGGCACGATCGATCGCCCTATCGGCCTGCGCCAAGATGCCGGCCTTCCACAGATCGACGAAGACGGCGGCTCGCGGGCCGTCACTGAATGGCGAGTCCTCGACAGCTACGTCGGGTTCGCCCTGCTGGAATGTCGCCCCCGCACGCCGGTCGGCGCGCAAATCCGCCTCCACCTCGAAGCCGCCGGCATCCCACTCGCCGTCGACGCCACCTACGGCGGCGCAACCCAACTCATGTTGTCGTCCTTCAAGGCAAACTACCGCCGAAGCCGAAAACACGCTGAACGCCCCCTCATCCAGCGCCTTTCCCTCCATGCCGCCACCGTCGTCCTGGACGATGACGCCACGGGTAAACACCTGCGATTCGAGGCATCCCCGCCGAAGGATTTCCGCGCCGCAGTCGCGCAACTCGCAAAATACGGCCGCATCCCCCCGCCGCTCGGCGCGACATAGCCCTGTTGCCAACCACACACGCCTCGCCACCGCAAAACCGGTTATCGGCGCCAATATAGCTGACACTCCGCTGCCGCATTTGGGTTGCGAACTCCTGGTTTGCTGCTCGATGGTATAGCGGTTTGTCTGCTTTCGTAGCGGCCGACGCCCCTGTCGGCCAGCGGAAACCGTTAGTCTTCAGCGTCCGACACTGGGGTCGGACGCTACGGTCGCCCTGAATCTGCTCTATCTTCGTGCAAGACAAATCAGACCGTATCGAGGAACCCGTTACAGCCCGCCCGTGATGGTCACGTCCGATTAGACCAACTCCACAAGTTCCTGGCCGCATCGAACGGATAGACATCACGCCCCGCCGCCGCCGAACCGATTAGCCAACGTATGGAGGTTGATCCATGAGCGCCCAGACCAAATCTAAATGGTGGTATCTCACGCTGGCCGTCTTGGGTTTCTTGTGCGGAGTCCTCGGATTCCGATTCTTGGCCCCCCGGCCGACCGAGCGCGCCGTATGGCAGATCCCCAAATCTGATTCCCCCCACCCCAAGGAATACCAACACCTTCGCAAGGAACGCGAACAATACTACGCCGAGGTCGGACATCCTCGACACGACCTGGATGACACGGCCGAGTCCACCCCATAAAACAGCCCGCCCGGGTCTGCGAGCCGGCTCGTCTCGAGCCGGCCTTCCTGCCGTCGTTCTTGTCCTTTACTGAAACGAGTTACACCCAGCACACTGTTTAGCCGCGACCCGCTGGGGAGCGCGCGCCCTCCACGCGCTCCCCTGTGGGTCGCGGCTAAACGTCAAGGCGCGGCATCATGCCAAGTTTCGACATTTCGGTTTTCAGTTTTCGGCTTTCGGCTTTCGACTTTCGACTTTCGACTTTCGGCTTTCGGCTTTCATCTGCTCCATCACCGCCTCCATCGTCTCCCCGATCGAGCCATGCACGACCAGATCCGCCATCGAGTCCAACGGCGTCGGATCTCGGTTGATGATCACCAACCTGGCTCCGCCACTCGCCGCCGTTTCGGGAAGACCCGCCGCGGGATGCACGACGAGGCTGGACCCCAACGCCAGAAACAGGTCGCACTCGCTCGCGAGTCGGGCGGCCTCCTGCCAAACGTCTTGTGGCAGATTCTCCCCAAACGACACCGTCATCGACTTCAAAATTCCCCCGCAGTCATCACATTGCGGCATCTCCTCGCCGGCCTCCAGCCGCGTCTGAATCTCCTCACCGGTGTACCGCTTGTCACAGCTCAGGCAATGGACCTTCATCGCGGTCCCGTGAACTTCCAGCACGCGCCGGCTGCCCGCTCGTTGGTGCAGCTCGTCGATATTCTGCGTGATCACCGCCGTCAGCCGTCCCTCCGCCTCCAACCTCGCCAACGCCAGATGGCCCGCGTTCGGCTTTGCGGCCAGAAACGCCGGGGCGGACTCCTTTCGCATCAGCCAGTACCGTTGCCGTTCCGACGCATCCGCCAGGAAATCCTGGTACATCACAGGCCGATGCCGCGACCACACGCCGCCGGGACTACGGAAATCCGCGATCCCGCTCTCAGTGCTGATCCCCGCACCGGTAAACGCGACGCCGGCCCGCGTCTCCCTCAGCCAACCCGCTAACATCCGCGCCGCCTCCGCGATCGACTTGCTCATGTCCGTTCCCCGGGGCCGTCGCGCAGCTTCGCGGATTCGATCCCCACGTCCCGCAACAGGCCAGATAGCTTCTGCGCCAACTCGTCCCGCACCCGCCGAGCGACGGCCATCGCGGCTTGTTCATCCCAATGGACAGCGATTGGATCGTCCAACGGCCAATGGTACGTCTCCCGCCGCCCGATCAGCGTCGGACACGCATCACGAGCGTGGTCGCACACCGTTACCACGTGATCAAATGTCCGATCCGCAAATTCCTCCAGCCCTTTCGACCACTGATGGCCAATGTCGATACCGATCTCCGCCATCGCGGCGATGACGACGGGATGCACATACCCCGCTGGATGCGAACCCGCCGAATAGACCTCCAAACGGTCTCCCGCCAATCGGCGCATCAGCCCCTCGCCCATCTGCGATCGGCAGCAATTCCCCGTACAAAGGAAGATGATACTTGGCGTTGCCATCATGTGCCTCACCATCCGACCGTGAATCCCGGCGCTTCTCGTTGCGCTGTGGCGCTGACGTCTTGCCGGCGTCGTCCAAACTGTGGCACCGGCGTCTCGCCGGTGTTTCATCCTTCATACTCCCGCCTTGGTCGCATTCAGTCCTTCCCTATTCCGGCCAGACCAGGTTGCCTAGCGTCCGCGGGTCGTAGCAGTAGCGCGCGGCGCGGGCCCAATCGGAATACTCCCCTCGAACCGGCTCCAAACGGGCAAGATTGACGCCCCAAATAGGATTCTCGCCGGCGTCGGTACCGAAGGTGGCGATCGGGATGGCGATCTCGGCACACCATCCGTAGTCGGCATGTGTCACGCAGCAGGCCGGCGGGACGCCAGGCCACGTCTGATGCTTTCCGATAGGTGGGACGGTACCGACGCCACGTTCGAAGATCGGGTTGCCCGTGGACTTGAGCACGATGTGAAACAGGTCACCGCTTTGGGTACCGGTGTTAGTCGGGTCGATCATGATTTCGACGAGATCTTCGCCGAGCGGCATTAGGTCTTGATACTCGACGAAGTTTCGCATCCACGTGCGGTCGCCCGAGCCGGCCTTGCGCGGCGGTGCGGCGGCATGAACGGCGATATACAGGGTATCATCATTGCGGCAGAAATAGGCGACGGTTTGACTTTCCGCCCTGGGACGTGGCCCGTGCCCCCGGCCAGCGGTGGACGCGCCTGACGATCGGCCTTCATCTGCCCCCATCAGGCGAAAATCGCCCGCGATGTTGAACTCGTTGGGGGGCCAATCGGCAAGGTCGCCGTCGACGGTGATCGGGTTTGGCACGCGCGGGACTTGCACGACGGACAACACGGCGCCGACCTCGACGCGGCCTGATGTCCCGGCATCCATGACGACGGCCTGCACGTAGTGGCCATCCAGGTCGGTCGGCGGCAGTTGGACGAACGCAGCCACCAATTGCTTTCTGACCATCCCCATCTCGGGAATCGGACCTACCTTTACGATATCGCTGACACACCGCGCCCCGGGCGGCAAGGCGCCGAACGCCAGGCGGCCTGACAGCGGCGTCCTCAACTCGCTACGGATCGCCGCGTCATACGTGACTAGATAACCTGTCTTGCCGGGGCGTTTGTCGACGGAAAGGCCGGCGGATTCAACGCCCAACTCGATGCGCCGGGTGGCGCTGAGGAACTTGGCCCAGGCTGCCTGCGTCGTGACGGATGCGGGCGTCGGGCCGGTCGTTTCGATCAGGGCGCCAGCCGCTTCTTCGATCAGAATGGATGCCGCAAGCTGCCAAACCTCCGGGTCATCCACACGTCGACCGAACAGACCGTCTTGATAGTTATCGCCATAGGCGTCCGTGCCGGCGGCCTTAATCAGGGACTCGGCAAGAAGATGGGCGGTGGCGCCGCGCCCGTGCGCGTCCAGAAGCCGCAGGAGCTGGTAGTCCTGAATACCAAGCTGCAACTGCTTCAGTCGAATGGACGGAACCGGCTCTGCCAGCCCGAACGGAGTCCCCGGATACACAAGCCACGCATCAGTGGGTTGTTCCCGGTCGCTGATTGAATGGCGGAGCAGATCATCCGGCCAGTCGGTCGTGTGGCGAAGAAGAACAGCATCGTGATCCTGAATGAACGCCTGCCAAGCCAGACTGCGCGCATGCACGATGGGTGCTTCGACGGCGATCGACCCACTGTAGGGCGGCCGATCCGGCGGAAGCCACGTCCGTTTTCCCAGCATTTGGAGATATCGCTGCGTCGGTGGATGCTGGTATCTGGCAGGCGTCGCCCAAATGTCGACATCGGAGGACAAGTCCAGAAAGACATGGTCATGCCAGCCGAAGGCCGTCATCGCCTGTGGAATGAGTTTCGACACAAAGGAGCACCGGTCATCGACGAGGTGGGTGATCGCAGCTAGCTGCTGAACCTGCGTCACGTCCTGCTTTTTAGGGTTCGCACAAACGGGCAGGTCGAATGAAACAAACGCACGGTTCAGCCAGCCGCTCTCCTCGAAGTGGTCCCTAACTCGAGCCTGATGATCCTTGAGAACGGCCGCATAGAGCGTGGAACGCAGGCCCCCATAGTAGGCCGGATCGGGTTGGTGCAAATCCGTCGGCATGGGCCATGCGTGGGCGGGCCGGCCGTCACTGTAGGCGGTGCCGTCGATCAATGGGCCGCAGAAGGCGTCGTAACTCGCCCAGTCGAGTTCGACGGTGCCATCCTGGTTTTGCGTGGCCGGCGGCCGGACCTCGTCGGTGTACGGGCTGAGACCGTGCTCGTGCAACAGGGTGAAAACGCTCAACATGACGCGGCGGGCGGACTCGTCGGCAAGGGCTAACTTGAGATTGAACGGGTCCAACGATGTATGCGCGGCGAGGATCGGCGCAAGCTGAACACGAGCGAGGATTGGGAGCGCGTCATGGGGCGACAAGAAGATATCGAGAACGATGATTTCGACGGGCACGCGGTCCGTATGCCCGTCGGCGTCGCCAACGAGAACGGCGGTTTTATACGTGCCGGGATTGGCGTCGGGCGGAATGTTGATTTCCACCCAAATAGGCAACTGCTCGTTCGGAAGGATCAGAAACGGCTGGCCGTGTCTCGGGGCATTGATCGGAACCAGCACGTCAAGGATATCGCGTGAGCGCCGGGGACCTTGGGAGCGTAAATACCAATTGGGATAGCGGTCGATCGTGATCGGCCACTGGCGATACAGGCAAACAACGTCCCGCGAAATGACGGTCGGACCAACGAGGTCTTCCATGGCGAGCTTGACGCCGACGGCCTGATCCGTCGCCGCCGCCAGGATGAATTGAAAGGCTACGGTTTGGTTGACCGCAGCAGTCAGACGGACAACGTTTTCGTCCTCGATGAAGACGGACGTATCAGAACAAAGCGGTTTGCCGGTTTCAGCACGCATTGCCGGCCCGATGACAACCGGCTTCGGCAAGATGCCGGCGACCTTCCGACGGCCAACACATCCGGTCAACAAGAATGCTGCCAGGACGATGAATGCGAGCCCGACGACGAGCAATGCGGGCACGAGTGTTGCCCACGATGGGCAGTCCATCCGAGCCCCGAGCGCAAGCGAGTGGGTCTGAAGACCAACGATCCGCCCACGAAGACCCCGCGCTGGTGCTTGGGGCTCGGAACATTCCCCGCCTAAATTGTCACGGACACTCACACACCCACCTCGGATTCGGTTGGCTGGGATGTTACGCCATTTGTCCATCGTCGTTACTATCCAATAGCCACACATTGTGTGCAACTTCGACGACTAGGCCTCGACGGGCGATTATCCAAACCCCTCCTTCGCCCCGCTTCATCTTCACGTCGGCAATATTCAACTACCGCTACCTATATTATTGCCTGGTAATGCATCAGAGCCGGCTCGTGCCAAGCCGGTCCGGACCGAGGACGGTCCGGCTCACTTGGCCGAGGGAGCCCCGGCTCTGAATCAATGTCACAGCGACCACGCGCGGCTCGATTCCGTTATTTAGCCGCGACCCCGTGCCACGAGGCTATTTTTCTTTTAGCTCCAGTGCGCCCTTCCAGTCGTCGCCGGGCGGGAAGACCTTGAATTCCTGGCAGGCGTCGATGTATCGGCCGGCGCCCAGGTCGTCGAACTTTCGGGCGAGCAGCCGCGTGAAATGGACGATGCACTCGTCCCACTTTCGCTGCTTGTAAAGGGCGACACCGGCCTCGAAGCGCTCGATGTAGGCGCGTTGATCGTCCGTCAGTTCACCCTTACGACAGACGAGTTCGTACGCCGGGACGGTCTTCGCCTTTCCTTTGACCTGCAATTCCGCAAGGTAGCGAAACTCGTACCGGTCTTCGACGCTTTGACGGGTCGGGCCGGAGACCATGATCTGCGTTCCAAAAACCTTGTTGGCCGGCTCCAGCCGGGCGGCAAGATTGACGATGTCGCCGATAACCGTGTAGTCGGCCTTGAGGTCGGAACCCAGGTCCCCGTTCTTGCACATGCCGGAGGCGACGCCCACTCGCATCCGGAGGTTGTCGAAGATCGGCGAGGCCGCGTGCTGCCGTTGTGATGTGCGAAGCGCGTCGAGTTCACTGAGGGTGATGAGACTGGCCTCGCAGGCGACGCGCTGGTGCTCGGGCAACGGATCGACGGAGGAATTGAAAAACGCCATGATGCCGTCGCCCATGAACTTGTTGACGAGACCGCGCTGCGACCAGATCGCCTGGCTCATGCGATCCAGGTAGCTGTTGAGAACGTACTGGACGACCTCGGGATCTTCCTGCTCGGTGATGGTCGTGAAGCCCTGAAGATCACTGAAGAAGCAGGTCATTTCGCGGGTTTGGACCGTCTTGAAGGCTTGGGCGGCTTCGGGGCTTTCAGCGATTCTCGCGGCAACGGCGGGCGACGTATATTGGCTGAGTTGCTTCGCGAAGAAACGCCTTTCTCGCTCGGCGGTAAGTTGCCTGAACAGCGTCACGACGGCCCACGTGGCGACGACCGTCGCGAGTACGCCGGCCAGGGACAACCACACGCGCATCCACATGAAGACGAGATACGAATTCACCAGCGTGTAGGCGACGAGGACTGCCACGGTCGTAAGCAGCGCAATCCGAGGGCCCTTTACGGCGGTAATCCATCCCACGAAGATGCCGAGCACCAGACAAACCAGGACTTCCAGTGGGCGGTCGGCCATGGCGATGAACTGATCTTGCAGGAACGAATCGAGAACATGGGCATGACACATGACGCCGTTGGTTCGCGGGTCAATGGGCGTCGCCACGATATCGCCGGCCGCCGTCGCGGCAAAGCCGAGGAAGACATACTTGTCCTTGATCAACGGGCCAAGTTCCCGCTTCAGTGAGGCGATGGACTCCTCGAGGGCTTGGTTCGCTTGCTCGAGGGCGGCAATGTCGGTATCGACCCGCCCCAGCGCCCTTTTGAATCGGTCGGCATCCTCGCGAAGCTGCGGATCCTGTTGGAACTCCTCCGGCGGGATTTCCGCGATTTCCTCGCACATCCGCCGGATGAACGAAACGGCAGCCTGATGCTCCTGATCGATTCGCGTTTGCTGCGACTGAAGTTCCTGCCTCGCTCGGGCCAGATCGTCTCCCGCAAGCTCGCCCCGCAACCGGGCCAGCCGGACCCGATGGCTTTGCCGAATGTAATCATTCACCGCGACGCGAAACGCATGATCGCCGTGAACCCTGGTCGCGTCCTCATTCTCAGTGCCGGCCGTGCCGACTTGCATCTCACCCTTTGAGACCGCCACGACGTCCGCATAGAAATGAGCTATACGAACTTCGTTCCCATGAATGGTTCTTCGAGCGTCAATAATTGCCCACAGCTTCGCGGCGGTTATGTGCGGAAAATCCCCGAAATCACGCCAGTGCTTCGCGGTTTTCGTCCAGTTGATAATCAGGTTTCCGTGCCCGTCCAACGGTACGGCCATGGAGGTTGATCCATCGCGGCGCGGGATGGTAAGCGTGTGATTGTCCGCCAGCGTCGCCCCGTCGGCGTCGAGGCCGAGGACATCGCACGCGACCGCGAAGCCGAGTTGTTTGACGGCGCAACCTTGATAGTCGATCAGCAGCGGCACGCGGCGAGTCGCGCCGTCGACATCCGTCTCGAAGTTGACGGCACATACGTCCCGCGCGACCCTCCCAAGCGAGAAGTACGGGGGATCGGCTTGGACGGCACGGCTACCAACAGCTGCAACGGCAGGATCAAGCGGCTGAAAAAACTTGTTGGCCGCGGCAAGCCCCAAGCACCTTCGGTAGGCATCGAGCACATCCTTGCGATCGGGATTATTCTTGTCCTTCTGGTCACCAAGGACGGTTTCCAGAACGATCTCAAACTTCGGTGGGGACACACCCGTGAAACACGCGCCAACCAGTTCTCGCGCCACGCCGGACTTGACGCCCGCGACAACGGCTACGATCCGCGACAGCTCGACATCCAGCAAGGCGGCAAGCTCATCATCGGTAAGCGTGAAACGGTTGAGCAGCCTGTCGCGCATTCGCAGCCGCAGCAGTTCGTCGTCTACTCGTTTTCTGTTCGCCGGCGAATCCTCGATGTGGAGCTTGCGCAGGGCGTCCGGTGTTGTGAGCCGGATCGTCCCCGACCCGGTACCGGGCGGCGAACCGCCCGGCTCGCCCCACATGGCCTTGATGCGCTCTCGCGCATCGCCGGGTTCATCCGACGCACGAACGTCAAGCTGAATCGGAAGGAAGACATTTCCCGCCGACGCGATGGCGTCGGCCAGTTCGAGATCGCCGTGGAAAACATTTTGCTCTGAAAGCTCGCCCACCACACGCACATCGAGCTCGACATCAGCGTCCCTGCTGTACCGTGGATGGCTGATGAACGGGGATTCGTGCTCGCTCAGGAGCAGATCGATCGCGATGACACCCGCGCCGAGTTCATCCAATGTGCGAACGATGTCGGCAAGCTGATCCCTGCGCCACGGCCAACGCCCGACCCGTTCCAATGCGTTGTCATCGATGTCGAGATGGACGATCGGCGTCTTCGGCTCCAGGGTGCTGCACGCACGAACACGGTAATCAAAGGTGAGCAACTCGAGTTCATTGCCCGGATTGACGCCGAAGAAGTAGACGCTACAGAGCACGGTCACGACTGCGCCGATGAGGGTTCCTTGAAGTTTGGGATGATGGCCAAACATGATTCTCCGCAGCCGTGTTGCTCAGAAAAGCCCCCGACCTTGGTCGGGGGGTAGCCCTGCGGCAGGTGAAAGTGTGCCCCCCGAGCAAGCTCGGGGGCTCTTGGGCATAGTCGCCGCCTACTTTGCGCTAGTAGATCTTCTTGATCTTCGCGCCGGGATAGTATGTCGTGAGGATGTCTACGTACTTGACGCCACGACGAGCCTTGGTCTCCATTCCGTATTGGCATAGTCCGATCCCGTGCCCGAAACCCTTGCCGTTCCGAAAGACGAAACAGTCTCCTCGATCTTCGATGACGAAATTCGTCGACTTGAGTGTGCGTCCGCCGATCGACAGCCGGAAATCCTCGCCGATGAGCGTCTCATTTCCACCCGTCTCGCCCACGAGTTGAACACGGATGATACGCCCGTCGGCGGTCTCGGCCTTCGGCTTGACGGTGACGATCGTTCCAAGCCGCTCAAGCGACGGGTACCTCGCGAGCAGGCGTTTCGTAACCTCCGCTTTTGTCAACGTGACCGGATCCCAACGATAGAACTTCGCCAGATAACAGTCACGACAAACTACGCCGCCGGCCAACGGCGGCACGGCGGGTTCATTGGCCTTCACGTTGTTGACGTGCTGTGAGCAACCACCACACGTCGAGGAGTAGTAAGTGCAGAATATCTGATCTCCTCGCCCGTCGTTCCACGTACACACCTCGCCGGCGGTTTCTTCGACGGCTCGAACGGCGATGCGATCCTCGCCGACCACACCCAGGTACATCTGGCTGCCTTCATGGTCAAAGACGTCGAATGATCGGTCTCGTCGTCCGTTGCGCTTTTGGTATAAGACATAGGTTCTGGCGGCGACCGCCTGGGCCTTGAACGACCCGGGGTGGAAGTACCTCGGCAACTCTCCGCGAAGGACGCCGCGGAGGTACGCCTCGACATCAACGTGATTGTCGAATACGACGCCGCCCGGCATGCACTGTATTCGGAGCAAGCCACGATAGGTTTTCTTGTCGAGCACGATGGCCGCGTCGCGCTTTGGCGAAATCAGAACATCATCCGCGTTGACGTGAATTGTGCCTATTTGAAGACCTGATCCGGAGGCCGGACGGACCATGCACTGACGAAGCCTCGACTCCCGCTGGACGAGAATGCGCCCCGTAGCACTATTCGTGATGGTGAACGGCGCGGTGACTTCCAGCGCGGCACTGTCGCGCGGCTTCCACCCGCCAAGCCTCACCTTGATAAGACGGTCAACCTCAACGGCAGGCGGCGGTTCAGGCTGACGCCAGGAGCGCGTAACCTTGGAAAGCTTGAGACAGCCGAAGAAAAGCAATGGGACCAAGCCCAAGACAATGGCGATGCCCGCGATGCGCCGTCTTTGCGATGGGCTCCGCAGAAAGCCATTGTTCTTCGCGATGGGGTTGTTCGGCTTCAGCGGCAACGCGTTCGCTCCTTCGATCAGCGTTGCGGAGGTTTGTCGGCATAGCCGTGATCGCCACGCCTTATCCAACACTCCTCAAGGCTAGGTTCATCTCGGTCAGCCGACCCTTGATCTCACTCAATGATGTCTGCCCAAAGTTTTTCGATTCGAGCAGTTCGTTTTCGGTCTTAATAACCAGTTCGCCGATTGTGGCGATTCCGAGACGCTGCAAGCACTTTCTGGATCTTACCGAAAGCTTCAGCTCGGAGACGGGTGAACTCAGGATCTCCGCATTCCCTTCTTCTACTATCGATGGGATAGGGCTCACTGCGCCTTGGTCGTCGGCATACTGTCCAAGGGCGAGACCCTTTTGCTCAAGCATGGCCTTGATTTCCTTCAACGACGTTTCGCCGAAGTTCTTATAGGCGAGCAGTTCACTCTCGGTGGCTCTCAAAAGATCGCCAAGCGTGTGGATGTTCATCTTCTTGAGGCAATTGCGGCTCCTAACCGAAAGCTCGAAATCGCTGACAGGGATATCGAGGACGGCATCACGCTTTTCTTTCTCCTTGACCTGTTGTTCATCGATGTACATCTCGCCTGCCGCACTGACATCTTTCAGATATAGCCGCGCCCGTGCATTGTTCGGGTCGACGGCGAGCACACGGCGGAGACATTCGGCAGCTTTGTCGAATTCGCCTTCGTCTTCAAAAATGAGGGCGAGATTCGTCAGGACATTGGCATGCACGAACGGCGCGTCGGCACACGTGCGATACAGATCCATTGCCCGTTCATCACTACCGTAAAGATCGAGCAGGTAAGCGAGATGAAATAAGGTATGCACGTGCGAATCATCGTGATCCAGGGCATCCTCATAATGATCGATTGCTTGGTAGAATTCTCCGCGCTGCTCGGCCAGGCGCCCATTGGCGTAATGCCATTGGGCGGAGGTCTCCCCGGCGGTAGCGTTTCGCTCGAGAACGCCTTCCGCGCTATCATGGTCGCCGAGAAGGGCTAGGCACTCCGCTCGCAGGCAATCACACTCGATCTGGTCCCAGCCCTGTCGAGCTGCACCTTCGAATTGCATCGCGGCCGAATCGTATCGACCCTGATCCATAAAGGTCCAGCCGAGGAAGTAGCTGCGCTTGCTGGAATCGTCTGCCCGCTCGAGCCACTGGGCAGCCTTCTCCTGATTGCCCAACAGCAGATAACACATGCCGAGCTTCACGGCATGCGCTGCTACATTCCCGTCGCTTTCGGCCTGATCCTCGATCCCCACAAGAAGTTCCAAAAGTCGATTCAATGACGCTGTGCCGGCAAAGGCAAGCTCCTTGACTGCTTGATAGGCTTCAAGGCTAAGGTCTTCCTGCTGTAGGATCGTGCTGAGGTGCAAGGTCGTTTCCATGGTCTGTGGTATTACTCCCGTGGGGTTCTCTAGTCTGGTGCCACGCTCGCGTCAAGCAAAACTGTTGGGCGCAAACCAAGCATGACCCGTTGGGCCGCACGATGTCTGAATTCGGCAAGCCGCGCATTGTAGCCGACCGGCGCTGGGTGGCAAGCCTCGCAACAACGATGGCGTCACGAAGAGCTCCATGGCAGCTTCGGTGAGACGCTTCAGTGCCGCGAGATGTAGCGTCGGCCCCCCGTGGCCGACGTGAAGTACTAAGAGGTTCCTCTACGCATACGTCGGGCACGGGAGGCAGATGCTACATCTCGTGTCGCAGCCCGCCGAACCCTTTATGGATCGTGCCATAGGGGGGTGTACGTCAGGATTTGCTGGTAGGTTTTCGACTTGTGAACAAGCCCCGTGTCTGGTATCATCCCCGGTGGCGGGCGGATACTGGTGGTTTTCTGTTACTGCTTTCTAATTAGGAAGTTACGCTCGCAAACCGAGCGGGAATCCAAGGACGAACAGGGCTCACTCGAACGGTAGACGAATGGAAATGGTGCATCCTTTAAGCGACGTTGTCTGGGAAGATATCCTTGGATATGTCCGGACACGGCACCCATCGATTTCGAGGGGCTGGTTTGTCCAGTTGCACCCCGCCGATCTGACTGGCGGGCAGTTGGCCATTGCCGCCACCAACCTCGCACAGCTCGACTACCTCGATTCACACTGTGTCCGGCCATTCGTTGAGGCAGCTCAAGCTGCAACAGGCCGGCTTATCTCCGTCCGGTTCTATTGCCGCGGCGGCAATAAGGAGAATTGTGCATCAGCGACTGGCGACCCAGCCAAGCCCGCTGCGCTGCCGGCGACGTTGATTGTCGCAGAACCAGATGCGCTCTGTCTGAATGTGGAGTATGTATTCGAGAACTTCGTCGTTGGACCCTGTAACCGCTTGTCCCATGCAAGCTGTGTGGCCGTCAGCGAATCGCCCGGAACAGGCTATAACCCGCTGTTTGTTCATGGCAACGTCGGCTTGGGCAAGACCCACCTCCTGCAGGCCATTTGCCACAAGGTCGTGGAACACTATCCGACGGCTAAAATCCTGTATTTGACCTGTGAGATGTTTGTGAATCAGTTCATCGAGGCCGTTGAACGTGGCCTGCTGGACGGGTTTCGATACCGGTACCGACACGTGGACGTTCTGTTGATAGACGACATCCAATTTCTTGCGGGGCACGAACGCACACAGGAGGAGTTTTTTCATACGTTCAACACCTTGTATCAGCTCCAGAAGCAGATCATCCTGACGGCGGACTGCTCACCCACGGAGCTTCCCAGCCTGGAGGAGCGGCTTGTAAGTCGCTTCAATTGGGGGCTTGTCGCGAGGATCGATTCCCCGTGCTTCGAAACACGGCTAGCTATCATCCGTAAAAAAGCGCGGCTGCGGCAGATGGAACTACCCGAAGATGTGGCGACGTTCCTAGGTGAGCGGATTAAGGCCAACACACGCGAGCTGGAGGGCGCACTAAACCAATTGCGAGGCCTGGCATGTGCAGATGGCCGCCCGATCGACATGGCGCTGGCAAGGCAAGCGCTCGGAGAACCTTCGGAGGCGGCTACCCATCACGTGCGAATACAAGACATTATGAATCTGATCGCCGAAAGATACGGCGTCAAGCTGTCCGATCTTCAAGGGCGAAAGCGGAACCGCACAATCGCGCTGTCCCGGCATATCGGGATGTACCTCGCCCGACGGCAGACATCTCACAGCTTGGCGGAAATCGGCGGTTTCTTCGGAGGCCGCGATCATACAACCGTGCTCCATGCAAACAAGCTTATAACCCGGCGCCGGGAGTCCGATTTCGCTTTCCGCTCACAACTCGAGGAACTGGAGACGACGTTACAGGAGTCCGAAACCACGGACAGGACGCTACGGCAAGGCAAACCGATAACTCCCAGGTAGTCGAACACGATAGGCCTCTACACGCGAATTCACAACGGGTGTGTTCAACATGAGCCAATCTCGGGCGGTTGTGCTACCCGATGGCAGCATTTGGTTCCCGTCTGTGTTTGTCTTACGTCAAAGGGCCGCGACGCACAACGTTCTTCACAGGAAGGAAAGATAGACGAGGAAAGTTAAGCCGTGTAACATACGATTTCCCGGTAGCTTGCGCCCAGGTACAACAGGCACACACACGTTTTACAGGGTATATAGAATACTGTTACGAGATTTTATTTCTTATAGCATAACTTAGGAAACAGCGATGAAATGCATTTGTGATCGACAGGCGTTGCTGGAAGCATTGTCGGCCACGTCAAGCGTTATCCCCACGCGGACCACGAAGCCCATCCTCGAATGCGTACGGCTGACCGCCGAGGAAGATGTTCTCGTCATCACGGCCTATGACCAGGAGGTCGGGCTACGCTGCCGCGTACGTCAGGTGGATGTGACTGAACCTGGCGAGACGCTCGTGCCGGGGGGGCGCCTGCTCGCCATCGTGCGTGAGTCGCTGGATGAAACAATGGCGCTCGAGGCCGTCGAGGACATTCTGCATATACGGGGCTCGGATAGCCACTTTCAGGTCGTTGGCCAAAATGTGCGGGAGTTTCCACCGGTACCGGATCTGGAGGGTGAGCCGACCTTGCGGGTCAAGGTAGGTGCGTTACGCAGCGCGGTGGAGAAGACATTGTTCGCTGCCGCCCGCGAGAATACACGATATGCGATTAACGGCGTATTATGGCAGGGGAAGGGCAAGCGGCTGGAATTGGTGGCGACGGACGGTCGCCGGCTGGCCCTGTCAGGCACGTCGCTGGAGAAGCCAGTGCTAGAGGAGGACGTCCGAGCAATCGTCCCGACTAAAGCGTTAGGCTTACTGGGCCGGCTGCACATGAATGCGGACGAAGTGTTGGAGATTCGACTGTCGTCGAATCAGTTGGTTATGCGCACGGAGGCTGCGACTATCAGCACGGTATTGGTGGAGGGTCACTTTCCCAAACATGAGGATGTGATTCCGCAGGATCAGGACAAGGAGATCACGCTCAATACGGTGGGCTTCCTGAGTGCGGTACGGCGCGCGGCGCTACTGGCCAACGCGGAATCCAAGGGCATTCGGATAGAACTAGGCGAGGGAAAGCTGGTCCTGTCAAGTCGTACGCCCGAGCAAGGCGAGGCCACGGTCGAACTGCCGGTGGAATACACGGGGGCTCCGCTAAAGATCGGGTTCAACCCGGAATTCCTTGCGGATGGCCTGAAGGTATGCGAGGAGAGCATGATGTTCCTACTGAAGGATTCCGGGAGGCCGGGGGTTGTGAAAAGCGGATCGGATTTCATGTACGTCATCATGCCGGTGAATTTGTCATGACGATCTAATAGACGGGGTCGCGCCAGCGCCCATTCGGATAAGATGGTTGCAGGTCGGAGATGGCGCAACGAGGAAGTCCAATGCGGGATTTTGCTGCCGGGCGGCAGTCGATTCTAAATGACCATGATCTACTGGCATCAGCGGACTGGCGTCGGCGGTTTTTTTGGCTTTGAAATATTCATTGACTTGCTGCGGCGTAAAGGGTTTCCCATCCGCCCGGGTAAAAAGGTATTCATTCTCTTCGTCGAT
>JAUVGW010000042.1 GCA_030593565.1 Phycisphaerae bacterium
ACTGGCCACACAAGAAGAACGAATCGCCGCCGAGTCCCCCGCGGTTGCGCAAGCTCAATCGCAACGAAATCCACCGTATCCATGGGGTGCTGAATGCGTTCGAGGCCACAGATAGTTAACGGCGTTGGGTGGCATGGGTAACCGGAGCCGCCCACGGCGGCGGAGTTTACCCGTGGGCGTCGGTTCCAGTCTGTTCCCACGGGTAACGAACGACTCGCCCCGGTGGGGCGTGTCGTTCGTTACCCATGCCACCCCGCTGGTCACGATCAGGACGCGTCGTCTTCTTGCCGCGTTTTCCGTCGCGAGACGATCCGCAACACCAACACCGCCGCCGACCAGCCAACCATGAAACCGACGGCCGCATTCACCGCCAAACATACGGCCGCGGTGGCGAGCATGACCATCAGATCCACGCGGGCTCGCTGATCGCGGCACACCAGCGCGAGTTCCAGCCCGCTGAACAGCAGCAAGACGCCCAACACTGATTCGGGGTACTGCTGCACCCAGACCAGCAACGATCCGCCGAACAACAGCGCCAGCGCGATCTTCACACCGCCGAGCATGACCATGCTGCCGCCGGTCCGCGCCCCGAAACGATACTGGGCCGCCAGCCCGCCCGCGCCGTGGCACATCGGCATCGCACCGAATGGACAGCAGGCAAGATTCATGATCGCCACCGACAGCGCGACCTTCTTCGGTGCCGCCGGCCGTTTCGGGAACATATCGACCGACAACGCGCAGATCGCAATGACCGAATTCAACGTCGTCATCGGGATCTGCGGCACCGCCCCGCGCCAGAAGCCCGACAGCCACACCTCGTGATTCCACAGGTCGGGCATGTGCCACGCGATACCGAGGCGAAGCCCGGAAACGTCTTCCGACCGAGACGCCAATAGCGCCACCAGACCGATGCCGAATACCAACAACGCCGCCGGCACACGCCGTGACCGATACAGCATCAGCACCAACACGATACACAGAACGCCCATGCCGATACTGTCCCACGCGATGATCGTCTTCGTGCCGGCGACCAGCATGACGCCTTTCGACAGCAGCTTCAGACCCAGCGCGAGCTGCAATCCGCGCACCACACTCCGCGGAATAGCCTTGTTCAGCCAGTCGATCAGGCCCGTCACGGCCAGGATCAGGATGACGAAGCCGGTGGCGATCCCCGCGGTGATGATCTGCGATTCCGTCAGCCCCTCCCCGATGGCGACGGCCGCGATGGCCTTCATCGGCTGTACGGGCATCGGAATGCCGAACACGAGCCCCGTGACGACATTGACCAGCCCCGAGAAGAACAGTGCCGGGCCGAATTGCAGGCCGCACCGGTTGACCATGCCCACCAGCAGCGGAATGAATACGCCCAGATCTCCCAAGGCCCCGCCGGCCTCAGCGCGATCGAACCGCAGTCCGTTCGGGTTCATGCCGGTGCCGTCACTCACAGCAACTGCATCTCCGTGCGCGGGTCACGATCCGTTGCGGCGCGACGCTTGTTCGGGTGTTGCGGATCTTGTCCAGGCGAACCGTATCCTTGCGGAAGATGTCACCATCACCCAGGCAACTGCCCACGCACTCCAGCAGCTTGCGCTGCAAGCCTCCCGGTCGTTTTGGGAGCGAATAGTACTTCCATTTTCCCACCTGCCGGGCATTCACCAGGCCCGCCCGGTGCAGATATGCCAGATGGCGGGAGGCCTTGGGCTGTGCGAGCTTCAAGACCCCGCACAGATCGCACACACACAGCTCGCCCCGATGCAACAGGCACAGCAGCCGCAGCCGTGTCTGATCGGCCATCGCTCGAAAAATGGTGCTGGTTGACACGGACGGTTTCTTCATATACGCTCAGGTGAATATGTTATCGCCGAGTTTCATGGTGTCAACTCGGCGGCTCCCATCGACCCCTGTTGCGCACTGCGGGCGGCGTCGCACCCGTCGGGGAGCAGGATGAACGGAGAATATGCTGTAATGGAAGACAGTCAAGATCAGAAGGCGTCCTGCTGTTGCGGTCCCGTCGTTGCCGAACCGTGTGCCGCGCCGCCGGATATCGACGAGCCTTGGATTGACGGAACCGTGGACACGCCGGTCGGCGGCATCCCCCGCGTGCCGGCAACGCTGACACGCGCCGATCGTTTCAGCACGTGGAAGGTCCGATGCGGCATCGGCCGAATGCACTACACCGTGCCGCCGGGCCTGTACGCCGTCGGCAAGCCGACGACTGAATCCCACGTCTTCGTCTCGGCGAATTTCAAGCTGAGCTTTGACCACCTTCGCTCGAAACTCGGCGGCATCGATGCCTGGATCCTCGTGCTCGACACGCGCGGCATCAATGTCTGGTGCGCCGCGGGTAAAGGCACCTTCGGCACCGACGAAATCGTCAAACGTGTCGAGGTCGCCCGCCTCGCCGAGATCGTCTCGCATCGGCGTCTTGTGGTGCCGCAGTTGGGCGCGCCGGGCGTCGCCGGGCACGAGGTGACACGCCGCTGCCGTTTTCACGTCGCGTATGGTCCCGTCCGAGCCGAGGACTTACCCGCGTTTCTCGACGCCGACATGAAGGCCACGCCCGAGATGCGACGCGTGCGGTTTCCAATCCGCGACCGCATCGTGCTCGTGCCGGTGGAACTGGTGATGGGCGCGAAGCTCGCCGCGATCATCGCGGTCTGCTTCCTCCTCCTCGGGGGGCTCGGAACCGACATCTACTCCGTTGACACTGCGATCAGCGTCGGTCTTCGCAGCGCGGCGCTCTTCCTGGGCACATTCGTGACGGCCGTCGTCCTGACGCCGGCGCTGTTGCCGTGGCTGCCCGGTCGGCCGTTCGCGATCAAGGGCGTGTGGATCGGCGTAATCATCGTGGCTGCCGTTGTGGGACACGTGTGGGCGCACGGGCCGTTTGACAACAGCCGACTCGGCACCGCGGCGTGGCTTCTGATGATTCCCGCGGTGGCCAGCTTTGTGGCCATGAATTTCACCGGCGCTTCGACGTATACGTCTTTGTCCGGCGTCCGCCGCGAGATGCGCGTGGCCGTTCCGATTCAGGCCGCGTGCGCCGCGATCGGCGTCGGCATGTGGCTGGTGGGCCGATTTGTTTGACAGGTCACGACAGGCGACGACCGGATCGATCGTCCGCTTGTATACAGGAGACCGACATGTCTCAACTCAGGTATCTCGAAGGCGTCGTCACGTTGACCCTGGACGCCAAGAAGTGCATCGGCTGTGGAACCTGCGTCGATGTTTGTCCGCATGCCGTCCTGGCCATCGAAGACGACAAGGCCGCCATCGTCGACCGCGATGCCTGCATGGAGTGCGGCGCGTGCGCACTGAACTGCGTCCCCCAGGCTCTGTCCGTCCAGGCCGGCGTAGGCTGTGCGGCAGCGATCATCACCGGTATGATCCGCGGCACCGAGCCAACCTGCGATTGCGACGGCGATGCGACTTCCTGTGATTAACCTTCAGCCACAGGCAGGTGTGGCACGGACAAGCGAGACGTAGGATGGGCAATCCTGCCCATCTGTTGACTTCAAGAAACCTCGTAGCGGCCGACGCCCCTGTCGGCCGTCGGAAACCGGGGATTCTCAACGTCCGACACGGGGGTTGGATGCTACGGCCATCTTGAATCTGCCGTAAACACGAGTAAGGATTCAAACCAGCCATTTCACGCGGAAGATGAACACCAGCGAGAAATACACGCCGATGCCGATAAAGAGCACGCCGGTCACACGGCGAGCCCACCATTCGAACTGGGTGATTCTATTGAACGCCTGCCCCATCGCTCGTGTGCTGAACACGATCAAAATCGCGAAGACGAGCACCGGCAAGGCCGTCCCCGCCCCGTACACCGTCGGCAGGAGCAGGGGCGATTCACACTTGACCGCCAGCGGGACGAGGCTGCCGAAGAATACGGCCGCCGTAGCCGGGCAGAAAGACAGCGCAAAGACCACGCCCAGCGCCAGGCCGCTCCACACGCCCCAGGTTTCCACACGCTTGCCGACCTTTTCTCCGAGCCGTGATCCCTTTAAGTTGAATTGAATCAGCCCCACGAGCACCATGCCGACCAGGATGAGGATCGGCCCAAGCAGCTTGTTCATGTACTTCAGCAGGAAGTGGGACACACCCGGGGCGGAAAGCAGGCTGGAAACAAGCAGTGTTCCGATGACCACGTACACCAGCGTCCGCCCGAGTGTGTACAGCAATCCGGTGGCAACGGCCGAACGGGGATTGTCGATCCGGCGTCCAATGAAAGAAATCGCCGCGATGTTCGTGGCGAGCGGGCACGGGCTGATCGAGGTCAGAATGCCCAACCAAGCCGCCGAGACAATCCCGAGAGCCAACCCATCCGTCACGAATCCTGCTCCAGATAGACCATGGCCTCAGCTTCGACATACGTCTTGAACTCGAGTTCGTCACGCACGAGTTCCCAGATGCGCTTGAGATTCCGCCACTCGGTCTGTTGACCGTTCTCCGTGTCAACCAACACGAGTTCGCTGGTTGTGAGCTGGTAATCTATCACGAAGTGTTCGTGGGCCGGTTCTTCCACGTTCACCGTGCGCCACTCGAGTTCCCCGGTATTCAACGCTTCAGGGAAGGCTTCCTTCAGTGCTTCTTCCGCGTACCTCTGGATGGTCAGACACGTTCGGCATCGCTTGGTTCGGTGGAAGTAGTAGGCGATCAGCTTGTGTCCTGCTTCTGCGCCGGCCGCAGGTCCTGCGTCCGTCGTGTCGGAAACGGCCTGCACGGGCGGAGCCTGATCGTCCTTGCCGTTCGTCTTGGCCTCCTGCTGCGACTCGCCAACCACGATGTAGACCACACTCGCTACGACGAACAACAGCAGCACTGTGGACGCGATTCGCTTCGGTGTCACGCCTTGTCCTCCCCATTGTCAGCCTGATCCAGGAGTGACCACGCCTTCTCAGCGACCTTCGCCACGGTATCATCCGTCGCGTCTGTTCCGCCTTTCTCGAAACCGAGGTCCGTGACGCGAATGTGCCCAAATCCTTCTACCTCCGCCAGTTCAAGCACCTGCCGGCCACAGTCCATGTCACATCCGTCAATCGCCAGGACACGCTCGGCCGCTTGGGTGGACGCCAAAATGCCGTCGACCCGGCCGGCAAGCCCGGCAAGACAGGACATCTTCCCGACGCCATCTCGTGTGAGTTGCCTGGCGACGAGATCGGCAACCTCTCCCACGTCCGCCGCGCCGGAGCACGCGAACAAGAGCGTGGGACCGGTGAAACAATTATTGTGCTTGGCCATGACTCAACACTCCTCTCTCATCGTAGCATCAAACAACCATGCAGCATGCCACCGATTTCAGGAACCGCAGACAGCACTGGCCCGCGGGCACGTGACACCCGTGCAACACCGACGTTGCCCACCACTCACGCCAGCATGCCCTGGATTTCATCCGGCGACAGGACCCTGCCGCATGACTTGACCTGCCCGTCCACAACGAGCGCAGGCGTCACCATCACGCCCCGCGACGTGATCTCGATGATGTCCGTCACCTTCGTAATCTCGGCGTCCAGCCCCAGCTTCTCCACGGCCGCCCGGACACCAGCGGCCAGGGCTTCGCATTTCGGACAACCTGCCCCGAGGACTTCGATCTTCATCACATGCTCCTCAACTCAACATACCGTAGCCCATGCCGACAATCGTGGCCATCACCACGACCAAGACAGTGAATACGGCCGTTTTCTTGTTTCCGATCACCGACCGGATCACCAGCAGGCTCGGCAACGACAATGCGGGACCGGCCAACAGTAGCGCGAGTGCCGGCCCATCCGCCATCCCGTGTTCCATCAACGCTTCCAGAATCGGAATCTCGGTCAGCGTCGCGAAGTAGAACAAACATCCAACCACCGACGCGATCAGGTTCGACGCCGCACTGTTATCGCCGACCCAACTCGCCACCACCTCGCTCGGCACGAGCGCGCCGAGAAATCCGACCAGGAAAACACCCCCAAACAACAGCGGCACAATCATCTTCGCGAAGTCCCACGTGTTTTGCATCCATTCAACGAATTCCCGCCGGTCGAACCATCGCAGGACCATCGCCAGCACCGCCAGCCCCATCGCCCCCGCCAGATACCAGCGGATGTGATGAATGCGAATCACCCACGTGTCCGCTTCTTTCTTGGATACGACATCTGCCTTCGCAAGCGTAACCTGATCGCCGACGGCAATCGTGCCCACCGCCTCATCCGCCTGCAACAGATACTCGTCGCGCGTCTCCTGCAGCAGGACCGCCTTGAACACCCTGCCGTCCCGTGTGTGAACGACCACGTTGTTCGGGTTGTACCAGTCGCTGAATACGAGGAACGCGATCATGCAGACAAAGTACAGCCCCGTCTGCCACATTGCCCGCCGCGGCTTCTCGGGTTCGGGCAACTGCATCGCCGCCGCCGCTCGCACTTGCTCCGACCGCCGAAAGATGATCGCCATCAGCAGCCCGATCACGAGCCCGAACACCACCGCACCCACGGCCCGCGCTACGCCGATCTCGAAACCCAACACCCGCGCCGTCAGAAACAACGCCAGGACGTTGATCGCTGGGCCCGCGTACAGAAACGCGGCGGCCGGTCCCAACCCGGCCCCCAGGCGGTAGATCCCCGCGAACATCGGCAGCACGCTGCACGAACAGACGGCCAACACCGTCCCCGAGACCGACGCCACCGCGTACGCCCCCGCCTTGTTCGAACGAGGCCCCAGATGCCGCAGTACCGCCGCCTTTGACAGAAACGTCGCGATCGCACCGGCGATGAACAACGCGGGCACCACGCACGCCAGCGTGTGCTCGCGCGCGTACCATTGAAGCATCTTGAACGCCTCGATGATCGCGCCGGTGACCTTCTCGTTCGACAGCGGCAGGCAATACGCCGTCAGAAAGATCGCACAAAAAGCCGCAAAGATCTTCCACTGTTTCATCTACCACCCGCCAGCGCTGCTTTGTGGTTCTTCAGGTTCTGCCGCAGGACCTTCTCGATACAACTAAAGAAGCCCGCCAGGCAGACACACGTCTCACGGTAGTAGCTCGTCGATCCGTCCTTGCGCGCCGCGACCAGCCCCACGTTCCGCAGGATGGCCAGGTGCTTCGACACGGTCGATTGGTCGGCCCCGGCCAGCTCGGCCAGCTCGCCAACGCACATCTCCCGCTCGCTCAGCACGTCCAGCAACAGCAGTCGTGTCGGATGGGCCAACGCCTTGGCGATTTCCGCACGTGCCTCATACGATACCTTCGATTTCTTATTCATAGCTGTATGGCTATATTACCATAAAGCCACGATCTTGTCAAGTCGAAATGATAGCTCTGAGGGATCGTCCCGTTATTGACGCTTGAATAGTCAATTGAACATCCCGCGTCCACCACAAGCCCATGGATTGCGATCCATGGGCTTCTATCGCTGAATCACCTCGCTGGATTTGTCTCGAAACCCATCGATACCGGTACCCGATCGTCGCTTGACTTCTCGACCGGTGTCGATAATATGCCGTGTGTTTGGGATCGCGAGTTGATAATAAGGAAGATGTCATGGCCAAAAGATCACCGAAATCCGCGAAGCTTCCAACGTCCTCGGTAGCCGAGCTGCCGAAGGCGGAACTCGACGTGTTGGCGTGCCTGTGGCGCGAAGGCCCGGCCACCGCCCGGCGCGTGCGTGAGATGATGGACCGGTATCGACCGATGGCGCATGGATCGGTCGTCACGCTGCTCGTGCGTCTCGAGAACAGGGGCATGGTCGTCCATGAAAAGGGGCCGGTCGGCAAGGCGTTTGTGTTTCGGCCGGCGCGGAAGCCCGAAGCCATGTACCGCGCTCTCGTCAAGGAGATGCTCCAACGCATCTTCGGCGGCTGTCCATCGACCATGTTGGAGACGATGCTCGCGGTTCAGGCTCCCACGGCGGACCAGTTGACCGCCATGAAGCGCGCGATCAACGAGCAGCGGCCCACTAAGGGGAAGAAGAAGGCCCGACGCTGATCGGCGGCGGTGCGACATGCGTCATGCTGTTGCCTGGGGGCTTAAGGATTGATTTGCGTTTGTGAGGACCCCCCGCTTCCGCGGGGGGCTATTGCTTTGCCGTGGTGAGCTTACGCACCTCGGTTGCGGTTGGGGACCGCCTTGGGGTAGGCTCTCATATCTGTGTTGATCTCATAACCACATGGAGATGCCGTTATGCAACCTCGATACCGTTTCCTCGCTGTTTTCGTGTTTGCCGTTTTGACTGCAGCCGCGCCGGTCTTGGCGGGCCCACCCGAACGGACCCACGACGTCGAGCCCGACGACTACTTCGGGCTTGCCACGATTACATCGTGCGCCGTGTCTCCTCAGGGAGACCATGTCGCCTATACCGAAATGCGCTGGGTCGAAGCGCTGGACGGACGGAACACCGACTTGTGGGTTGTTGATTGTGCAACGAAAGCCCGCCGGCGTCTCACGTTCGACAAGGCCGCCGACGGCGGACCCGCGTGGAGCCCTGATGGAAAGTACATCTACTTCACCAGCGCCCGAAAACGGGCCGGTGAGAAGAATCCGCCACACAACGGCAAGAAGCAGGTTTGGCGCGTCTCACGCGACGGCGGCGAGCCCTTAGCCGTCACACGGGTCGAAGGCGGCATCGGCTTCTACGAGCTCGGCAAGGACGGCATCTCGCTCTATTACACGGTCACGGACGAGCACTTCGATGACGACTTCAAGAAGCTCCGAAAGAAAAACAAGCATCTTGAATACGGCCACGGCGTCACCGACTTCTCGCAGGTCTGGAAGCTCGACCTCGAAAGCTGGCGAGCCGAGAAGATCATCGACGAGAAGCGCGCCATCAAATCGATGACTGTCCGCGCGGATCAGAAGCGCATCGCCATGATCACGGCGCCGGATAACGAGATGATTACGAACGAAGGCTGGTCGCGCGTGGACGTGTATGATGCGACGACCGAGAAGATCAGCATCGTCACAGGTGACGGGTGGCGGAATGAGCATCCATCTCCGTACGGCTGGGCGGGCAACCTCGCGTGGTCACAGGATGGAGGACGATTGGCATGGACCGTGGACTTCGACGGTCACCCGCGCGAGATCTACGTCGCGGTTCTTTCTGGCGATGAACCGAACCTGTGGATGCTGACGCGGCCGGGCGAAGTCACCGTGAGCTGCAACCTCCAATGGCCCAAAGGTGAGTCCGGACTGGCGTTTATCGCGGAACAGCGCGCCAGGCAAAGAATCTACCACATCCTCAACGTTGAGCCGGGAAAGCAGACGCCTGAGGAGATGGTGACCCCCACGCCCGGCGACGTCGTGGTCCATACATATGACGTTTCCGACGACGGCTCGACCGTGGCGTTCGTCAAGAGCGACACACGGCACGGTCGTGACCTGTTCCTGTGGCGCCCTACGGACTCCAAAGGGGAATGGACGCAACTGACCGACACGAATCCGCAGATCGAAACCTGGAAACTGCCGCAGATTTCGCTGGTCCAGTGGAAGGCGCCGGACGGCGCCGAGGTCGAGGGCATTCTGGAACTTCCGCCCGACTACAAACCGGACGACGGACCGTTGCCGATGATCGTGGAGCTTCACGGCGGGCCGACCGCCGCGACGATGTACCGACTGCGCCTGTGGATCTACGGCCGCACCGTCATGGCGGCTAAAGGCTATGCCCTCCTGAGCCCGAACTACCGCGGCTCGACGGGATATGGCGACAAGTTCCTCGTCGGGCTCGTCGGCCACGAGAACGACATTGAGGTGGGCGACATCCTCTCCGGCGTCGATGCCATGATCGAACGGGGCATCGCCGATCCCGACCGGCTCGGCGTCATGGGCTGGAGCAACGGCGGCTTCCTGACGAATTGCGTCATCGCCAAGACGAATCGTTTTAAGGCCGCCAGCAGCGGGGCCGGCGTCCTCGACATGGTTATTCAGTGGGGCAGTGAAGACACACCCGGCCACGTGGTCAACTACATGGAGGGGCTGCCGTGGGACGCCTGTGACGCGTATAGAAAGGCTTCGCCCATTTTCGGCTTGGCGGGAGTGACCACGCCCACAATCGTTCACGTCGGCGGCAACGACGAACGTTGCCCGCAGGCGCACAGCCGCGGGCTCTATCGCGCCCTGCACCGCTATCTTAATGTGCCGACGGAGTTGGTCATCTATCCCGGCGAGGGCCATGGGTTGAGGAAGTACAAGAACCGCAAGGCCAAGATGGAATGGGACCTTGCGTGGTTCGACCGACACCTGCTCGGCAAGACCGATGAAGAGAAGGATGAAGGGTCACAACTGATTGCTGACAACTGATCACTGCTGGAGGTCCGTTTGATGAACGATCTTCTTTGCTCCCTGCTTGGCCTGTCCGTCGACATCATGCAGGCGATCTACAACTTCGTGTTCGGCTTCGGGACCCTGTTCGGTATCTCGCCGCCGAATCTTCGCGATTCATTCGGATCGATCTTCGGCTGTAACTTGTGATTCGGCCGTCGCGGTTGCGCTCAAGGCAATCAGGGAATCTGGACCTTGCCGAAAAGCATCGAGGTTAGGCCCTGGGTGCGAGAAGGGGAGGGACAGCGCCGACTGTCCGCCGCCTGGATTCGGTCACACCGAACCATGAACTGCCTTACCTGTTACTACCGCGCGTAGTAGGCAGCGACTAGAGCAGCTTAAGAAGTGGTGTAGCGGCCGACGCCCCTGTCGGCCGTCAAGAGTGGCTGGTATTCGTCGTCCGACACGGGGGTCGGACGCTACAGGGTTTCTTGAAATGCTATAGGTTTGGCGGTCCTCCGAGTGGAAGACCCGCTCGTCACAAGCCGGTAGCGCCTCAGAAGCCAGTTCAGTGGGGCGGGGGCTCTAGAGACTTCCGCATGACGAATGTGCGCCACAGGAATGATTCACTCCCACAACCAGTCACATTTTTTTAAAGCGATGTTCAGGCTCCGCCATGTCTTTTCGGCCATGCACGTCACTCGGCTGGCCTGCGCCCGGGATGTGCGACGTTCCATTGGGCTTGCTTCCTGGCAACGGAGTCGGCCGATCCGGACGTTGTCCCTCCACACGGGCCTGACGTCCGAGCATCGTGACCATCCGGAAAACTGTTCGGAATTTTGCTTGCCTTAACATGGGCGTTAGCCTACTATGTAAACACCTTGGCAGTCGCCATCACACCTTTTGGGGCTGTTCCACGCCCCACTAGTGATGCCCCGACCTGAAATGCGTCTGCCAAGGTTTTTTACTGCGCTAACGTAAACGGCTGGTTCTTTCGTAGAGATCCCGCTTTTCTGCGGTCGCCCACTTTGCGGATCGAGCCAAGGCTGTTTGCCGTTGAGGTTTTGGGCTTTGCCGATGAAAAAGACGGCGGCTGGGTCGCCACGTGAGAACATGGGGACCGGTGGTGGCGAATGTCGCTTCGGCTGCCGGGGTGTCACTGGCAGCTTGCCTGCCAGTGGCCGTGTAGGGCGCTATTTGTTGAGGCACTGGCGGACAAGCCGCCAGTGGCACCCGTTGGATCCTTCGGAGCGATGCCGCCTAAACTGTCACGGACCCCAAGCTCAGGGCAATCGCAAGAATGGCCGGGCGGTGGTCTTTGCAGCGGTTTGCGCGCTCGTGTAGCGGCCGACCCCCGTGTCGGCCATCGGAAACCGCTGGTGTTCTACGGCCGACACGGGGGTCGGCCGCTACATCCGCCATTCTTGCGATTGCCCTGCCCCAAGCTGTCATGCGCCGCGCGTGGACTCCACGACGATGACTTCCTGGGTTATAATGGAGGGTTTCGGCGCAGCCGGCCTCCCATTGAAAGAACCCGACGGCGGAGAAGGGGGCCGGTGCAATGGACGGACCGATGCCCCGCGACGAAGCGATAGAGAACCGAGCAAAGACGCAAATGGAACGAACGGCGAGTACAGAAGGCAAGACGAGACAGGGCATGGAACGCCACGATCCGCCGGCAGCCTGGCATTCAAGAAGAATCGTATGGTCGGTGGGACTCGTCATGGCCCTGATCGTGGTGGGGGCCGGTGCCGCCGCCTATCTTGTCGGCTCGAAGCCGGAAATGGCTCGACGTCCGATGACGTCTTTGCCTCCGCTTGTCCTGGTCCAAACCTTGGCGCCGCAGGACATCCGCGAGACCTTCGTCGGTTACGGTAGCGCGCGGGCCGATCAGGAAGTCATGTTGGCCGCCGAGGTCTCCGGGAGAATCGTGGCTGTCGGCGAAGGACTGAAAGACGGTTCCGCCGCCACGGAAGGCCAAGCTCTCGTGTGGATCGACGACCGACAATACGGCCGACAGCTTGCCCGCGCCGAAAGCCAACTGGCCGATGCCGACGCCCAGCTCGAGCAGCTCGAGGTCGAACATGCAAACGCCCGGCGGCTTGCCGAGATCGGCGCTCAGGAAGTCGATGTCACCCGTGCGGAATACAAGCGGCTGACAGGTTTGTTCGAGAAAAAACACGCATCCAAGAAGGAATGGGATTTCGCACGGCTGGCGTTTCAGCGATCGCGCAGGGAGTGGCAGGCGCTGGATAACGCCGTCACCCTGATTGATCCCCAACGGGCCAGACTGACGGCCATGCGCGGCGTCAGACTGGCTGAGAAGCAGCTTGCCGACCTCGATGTCGAACGATGCACGATTCTCGCGCCGTTCACAGGCAAGGTCGAAGAAATCCTGGTCGACGTCGGCGACCGCGTCCAAATCGGCAGCCCGATACTGCGGCTCACCGATCCACGCCACATCGAGGTCCCGATCGAGCTACCTGCGTCGGTCTATTCCCGTGCCAAGACGGGTTCGGCCTGCGAGCTGACGATGGACAGCATGCCGGGTGTCTCCTGGAAGGTCAATATCTCCCGCCTTGCGCCGAACGCCGATCAACAAAGCCGCACCTTCACGGCCTACGCGGAGGTGGACAACGACGAGCAAGAAACGCCACTCATCGCCGGCTACTTTCTGAAAGCCGAAGTGTCCGGCCCGATGTTGCGGCAGGTCTTCGCCATCCCGAGGGGGGCGATCGTCGAAGACCACGTGTTTGTGGTCAACAGCGACACCGCGCACCGCAAGTCCATCCGCGTCGATCGCCTGATCGGCGATCGGGCGGTCGTGTCAGGTGACCTCGCGACGGGTGATCAGGTAATCCTCACGAACCTCGACATGCTGTACGAGGGAGTGGTCGTGCGTGTCGATCCCTCAGACGGTAAGCAGATGTCCGCACAACACGATCAAGCGTTCGATGCCGCGAGCCCCGAAACCCAATCGAGCACAGCGCGGCCGCCGGCCGCAACCGAACTGTGGCCCAGGCGTCCCGCCTGTGGCTCCACCGGCGAGACGTCGGTGCCACAGTTTGCCTCGCGAACTGAGAAGATCCTCAGCACGAGTAGTACAGATGGTACTTCCGAAGCGGGAGGCGCCGAATGACCTCGCTCCCGCGCTTCAGCGTGAACAACCCGGTCCTCGTGAACCTAGTCATGTTGACCGCGATCGGCGGCGGCGTGTACTCGGCGTTCACACTGGTCCGCGAGATGTTCCCCGAGGCTACCCCAAACCAAGTGGTCATCACCACGGTTTACCCCGGCGCAACGCCGGCAGAAATGGAGAAGGGCATCTCCGTCAAGATCGAGGAAGCGATCAAGGACATCGAGGAAATCGAGGAAATCCGCACGGTCAACGGCGAGGGTTTCTGCACGGTCAATGCGATCCTATACAGCGATGTGGACCACGTGGACCAGATTGTCACCGACGTCAAGGCTGCGATCGACACGATCCCCCGCGACGAATTCCCCGAAGAAGCCGAAGAACCGCAGGTCGTCAAGGCCGAACCCAAGCTGCCGGTCATCAACGTTGCCTTCCACGGCGATCTGGACGACCAGACGCTCAAGCGAATCGGCAAGCGACTCCGCGACGACCTGCTCCTCGTACCCGGTATCACGGATGTCGCGCTGTCGGGCATCCGCAAAGACGAAATCAGCGTCGAGGTCCGCCCTTACAAGCTGTTCGAGTACGACTTGTCGTTCATGGAGGTCGGCGAGGCGATCTCGCGGGCGAACCTCGACCTGCCGGGCGGCCAGGTCAAGACGAGCGGAGCAAATGTCTCGGTTCGCACACTCGGCGAGGAGGAACAGGCCACACCCATCGGCGAGATAATCGTACGGAGCGACCCGTCGGGAAAGGTCATCCGCCTCAACGAAATCGCGGAGGTGATCGACGGCTTCGAAGACGCGGACATCGTATCGAGATTCGATGCGAAACCCGCCGCGCTCGTCACCGTGTACAAGACGGCCGATCAGGACGCCATCGACATCTCCAAGAAGGTCAAGGCCCTCGTCGCCGGCAAGACGAGACAGCCGCTCGAACGGGACTGGCTCGACCGCCTGAAGGCTCGCCTCCTGATGCAAGACGAGGTCCGTGAAGTCTACGAGGCGGCCTACAATGATCCATACCCACAGATCGGCACGCTCAAGACGTCGACGAACCTCGCCCGCTTCATCGAAGGGCGCCTCGATCTTCTCAAGCGCAACGGCATGTGGGGCCTGGGCCTCGTCTTCTGTTCGCTGCTGCTGTTCCTGAATTGGCGGGTCGCGCTTTGGGTCATGATCGGTCTGCTCGTCGCGATCCTCGGCACTTTGATCGTCATGACGTGCATGGGCTACACGCTAAACCTGATCAGCATGTTCGGCCTGATCGTCGTGCTGGGCCTGCTCGTCGACGATGCGATCATTGTGGGCGAGCACGTCTACACGCGCGTCGAGAACGGCATGGAGCCCAAGCTGGCCGCCATCACCGGCGCGGAAGCCGTCACTTGGCCCGTCGTGTGCGCCATTCTGACGACGATCGTCGCCTTCGCACCGCTGATGTTCATCGAAGGCCAGATCGGCGACTTCCTGGGGATCCTGCCCGTCGTCGTGCTCGCAGCCCTGAGTGTGTCGCTCTTCGAGTCGCTCTCCATCCTGCCGTCCCACCTGGCCGAGGGGCTCAAACCCATCTCACCGAACGCTCGGGCCACATCCGTGTCCGGCATTCGCGGGTGGATCGCGCGGATTCGAAAGGCGCAGGCCGCCATCCTGAAAGATTCGCTGCTCGTGGCCTACGAACGTCTCCTCCGCGCCGCCGTCTCATACCGCTACGTCACGGTCACCACGTTGCTTTGCATCCTGGCGGTGGCGATTAGCGCTGTCGTGGGCAGGCGCGTCAGGATCGAGTTCATCCAGAAGATGGACTCCGAGACCATCACTGCCGCCCTGAAGATGCCCGTGGGCACGCCGATCGAGGGAACGAGCCGAGCCATTCGGCAAGTCGAACAGGCGGCCGTCGCACTGCCCGAGCTCGACTCGATGTACACGCTCCTCGGGACCCAATACGGAAACCGGGGCAACCAGACCGGCATCGCCACACACCTCGGCCAGTGCATCATCGAGTTGACTCATATCGACGAGCGGGAGCGCAACAGCGAGGAGATCCTGCGAGAACTGAGGGAGAAAACCCAGAACGTCCCGGGAGCAAACTCCTTGAAATTCGCAGGCGCCGTCCACGGACCGGGCGGTATGCCGATCCATGTCGAAATCAGCGGCGATAGCCTGGAAGACCTCGTCCGGGTCTCCGAGGAGATCAAGGCGAAACTCCGCGGATTCCAGGGTGTCTTCGACATCGAGGACGACTTCGGCGCGGGCCGACGCGAAATCCAGATCGAACTGCTCGACTCCGCCCGTGCCCTCGGGCTGACCACGCATTCCCTCGCCATACAGGTCCGTGCGGCATTCTTCGGACTCGAAGCCCGCCAGATTCAACGGGACCGCGAGGACGTCAAGATCATGGTCCGCTATCCCGAGGCCTGTCGCCGGCGCGTCTACGATGTCGAATCCATGCGCGTTGCCACGCCGGACGGCATTCTCGTTCCGTTCTCCGAGGTCGCGCGCATCAAGGAAGGCCGCAGCTACGCCACGATCAACCGCAAGGACCAGAAACGCAGCCTCGCCGTCACTGCCGATGTGGACGAGGAAGTCGCCAGCGCCACCGCCGTCACGGCCGAACTCGGCAAGGACTTCTCGACCATCGAGCAGAGATACCCGGGCATTCAGCTCGAATTCGGAGGCCAGCAGCGTGAACGCAATAAGTCGTTTGGCTCCCTACAGCACCACTTCGTCACGGCCATTCTCCTAATCTACATGATCCTCGCCGGCCTGTTCAGAAGCTATATCCAGCCGATCATCGTGATGTGCGCGATTCCGTTCGGCGTCATCGGCGTCGTCGCGGGCCACTATGTCTTCGATTATCCCATCACGATCCTGTCCCTGATCGGCCTCGTCGCCTTGTCAGGCATCGTCGTCAACGACTCGCTCATCCTCGTCGATTTCATCAACCGCCGCAGGCGCGACGGCGTGCCCGTCTTCGAGGCCATCATCGACGGCGGCAAGCAGCGCCTCCGCCCCATCATCCTGACGTCGATCACGACCGTCCTCGGCCTCGCCCCGCTGCTAATGGAAACCTCGTTCCAAGCCCGATTTCTGATTCCGATGGGCATCTCGATCGCCGGCGGGCTCGTCTTCGCAACCGTCCTGACGCTCGTCGGCGTGCCAGCCCTGTACATGATCAGCATCGACGCCAAGCGCGCCGCCGCCCATGCCCGCGGTTTCTTCCTGGGCGGCAAGCCTGCCGACGCAACGGCATAGACACACAGGAGCCCCCGACCTTGGTCGGGGGTAGTCCCACGACTGTTTATGGCAGTTTAAGAAACCCTGTAGTGGCCGACGCCCCTGTCGGCCGTCAAGAGTGGTTAGTATTCGTCGTCCGACACGGGGGTCGGCCGCTACAGGGTTTCTTGAAACGCTATAGCCGAGACCCGAAGGGGAGCGCGCTTGGCCGACGACCATCTCGCAAAACAGGCTTGATGCATCCACCTCCTCGATGTGCGTGGTGACGTCGAGCCCCGACGTCAGCGCGTCGAACGCCTCCGTCCCCACCGTCGTAGCCGTGAAACCATCCTTGCAGCCGATGATACCGTCGCTTGTCGCCTGGTCATCGATCTCCCCGATCAGTCCGTGCTCCGCTTGAAGTCGAAACCAATCCAGACGCGCATCCCAAAACCGCTCGGCATAGCTCGAAAACAGCACCTTCCCACCGGTTCTCGTTACACGGAGGCTCTCCTCGATCAGCGCCCGTTGATCGACGTGAAACGCCGAGATGCCGTTCTGGATGCAGACGACGACATCGAAACACCCGTCCCCCAGGCCGAGCCGCACCGCATCCGCCAGAACAAGCCGACAATTCGACACGCCGCCAAGTTCCTTCGAGGCAAGCTGCAGACTCGCAAATGAGGTATCTACCCCGACCACCCACCCGGCCCGCGTCACCAACGGTCCCAGCACGCGCCCATATCCGCAGCCGAGTTCCAAGACAGCGTCGCCGGTGCGAACCTTGTTCAGCACGTGCCGCAACTCGGCTTCCATATACCGGCGCACGCTCGGCGTGGCGATCTCATAGCACCTCCGCAGCCGGTCGGCCGCGAGTTTGTCAACGTAGTAATCACGCCGCATCATGATGCGGAGCACCCATGAAGCATCGCTGGATCAACACCCTGCATTCCTGACCAGCCCGTGCGAACGTGCTTTGGCAGCCGCTGACCGCGCATTCCGAGCCGGGGCGTGTCGCCCCGGACCGGCTCGGCACGAGCCGGATCTTATTCGCGACTTCTCAAACGCGCTCCAAGATCAAGCCGCCTTGGTCTTGAAGTCCTTGCCAACCCAGCCCTTGGCGAGGATCAACAGAATAGGCGACACAATTGCGATGCAGCCGAAGATGAACCACATGGCCTCGGTATTCTTGGGCCCTTCCGCTGGACAGTATCGATCCATCATCTGGCCGGAGTAGAGGAGCGGCACAAGCACCTTTGTCAGGAACCAGGGCAATTGCGCGACGCCCATGTACACACCGGTTCGCCCTTCCGGCGCGATCTCGGCGGCATACTGGAGGAACCGCGGCTGCCACATCGCTTCGCCGATGGTCATGATGAGCAAATACGCGGCCAATGTGTACCAGTGTGGACCGAGCACGAGCAGGAATGCCGGGGCCGCCATGATGAACGTGCCATAGATCATCATGTTGTAGACCTTGGCTCGTTGAGTAAGGGCCGCGATGAGTGGGACAGCAATGAAAATCAGAATCGGATTGGCATTTGCCGCAACCTCGAAGTACTCGCCGATCCAACCTTCATATGCTCGCTTGATGTAGTGTGGCAACACGAGCCAGTTGTATGTGAATAGTGTTTGGACCGGGATCAGCATGAAGATGAAGAACGCGAACTTGCCGTTGTTAAGCGGGTAGCGGGCCAGCCAGCGCCGGGCGGGCGAAATCAAGCCAAACACCATAGGCAAAATGAAGAAAAACCCAGCAATAACCCACCGCCAGAGCGCGTCGTCCCAGTTGTGGTACCAGGGGGATTTTCCCTTGAAAAGGAATAGCGCCATCGCAATCAGCCAAAACAGCCACATGTGCGGCTGGACACGCTCCGGCACCTCTTCCTGCATCGATTCCCGAATTGTGTCTTGATTCGCTCCCTTGGCTTTTTCTGCCTTCGCTGGTTCGGCTTTCGCAGGTTTGGCCTCGCCTTCTTTCGCTTCCTTCTCGGCCTTTATGCGGGCCGTTTCTTCCTTGGCGGAGTCAATTGCTTTCCGCACGATCCTGGGGGTGAGAATCACGATGGTGACGAGCAGGGCCATGAGCGTAAACCCGGCGTACACCCAATAGGTGCCCTGAATGCCGAAGCCCAGCCAATCGTCGTCGCGGACGAGGAACGCGAACGTCGGGAACCAACCTCCAAGATTCATCAACGCGTAGAGCATCGCGAAGCCCATCGCTGCTGTCTTGGGCGTCGTAAACTGCCGGACCGCTGCGTAGGCGGCGGGTTGATACATGCCGTAGCCGATGACGACAAGCAGCATTCCACAAATCGTGACGATGTGCAGCGAGGACCAGATCGGACTGACAACGGCATAGATTGCCTGCCCGTCCCGCTCGTTTTGAAGGAAATATCCGCCATTGCGGACATAACTTACGTGGACATCGCGCAGGACGACGTCGACCTTGCCGTCTTTCATCCCACGAAGTTCGGCGATTCCAACGGTCTGCGCCGCCTTGGCGGCAGCGGTTTCAGCCGCAAGCGGCGACCGATCTGTGCTCATCAGCGACGGCTCGAAGTTATCCGCGGCATCCTTGATCTTCTTGGCCTTCTCCTTCTCCTCCTCCGCGCAGGTCGACGTGTCAACAAGGCCGACATCCTTGGACCAGTGAGTACGGATCACCCATTCCATTTTCCCATTCCACTTGCGGTGGCTGACGTATGCCCGGTCAATGGAAACGACCGCCCCCACACAAAGTCCGAGGTTTTCTGCCGCGTGCGCAAACAGGTGGGCCGTGACGGGCTTGCTTCCATACTCGATCTTCCAGGCCTGTTCCTTGCCCTCCACTACGGTTGCCCGATTCACACCGACCAGCCGGGATTCGAACGCCGCGCTGGGGGCCGTACCCTCTCCCGCCGCAAGATCAACCGCGAGGTCTTCCCCTACGACAGCAACGCCCTCGTCATTGGCGATGATGGACGCCTTCTTGATGGCCTTTACTTCCCCCAGCGTGTCGAGTTCCGTCACGTGCAGGCTAATCGTGTCGCCGGCGAATACGCCGGGACGGACAGGCTCGAGCCCAAGAACGTTGGGAGCACCCGCCCACAAACCGCGGCCGAGGAGCATGAATATGAAGGCTGCAAGAAGGGCAAACCGCACACCACGCTTGTCGGCAACGAAGCCCAGCAGCGCCATCGCCAGAGTGATACCACCAGTCAGTATCATCACCATCTGGTGCGCCCACTCGTCGGAATGTTCGACCCGCTGAAAGATGAAGTCAGCGAAGTGCATCGTCAGATAGCCGAGCATCCCGAAGTAGACCATGCCTTCGAGCACGTACGCCAGGTTGATCCCCCACAGCGCCCGTGGTGCATGTACCAGGTCTATGAACGGCTGGATGATCTCCTGGATCGGATTCTTCGGTTTGTTCAAGTTCGGCTCATCTGACATGGTTGGGATGCACCTCGAGACTATGCCCTTATGGAATCAACACGGATGGCAAACGGAGACGAGCCGATCCACCTGGATGGGAACGGCGTCAACCACCGCCATGACAGGACAAGCGCGCCTGGCACCGGCGGGCTCCGCATCTCCCCTCAAAACCTCGCGAAGCACGGTAGCCGAATCGCCAATATCCCGCAACTCGGCGCAGATCCTGAACTGTGGCGCGGGTCCATGTCAGATTCGGCAGGACGCTTCAGTGACGCTACATTTGGCGTCGCAGCCCGCCGAATCTGTCATGGACCCAGCTTGCTCAGGCGCGTACGTTCCCACGTGCCGGAGGCCAACGCCGCACCGTCACCCACCGACCAGCAGGAGTTGAAGGAACGCCGCTGTCACGGCGATCGCCGGCCCAGGTCGCCAGACGTCGTCCCAGGTCGCGCCGCCGCTGTCCCACTATTTCGCAGATAACAAGAATCACCGCCACAAGGGCGAATTTGAACGCCACGATACCACCGCGGCCGAAATGAAGAATCACGAACTCCGCCAGCCGGTTCATTTCCGCCCCGCCCCGATAGAGCACGATGCCTGTCATCAGCAGGTCCATGGCGGAGGCGAGCACGAACCAGGCATAGTGGTCCGGATAGAGCACGTGACGCGTGAAGAAACCCGTCGAATCGTCCTTTCGGTCGCCGTCCATGGGCGTCATCGTATGGCCTGGCGTCGGCCTGAGTCAAAGCTCGGCGGACAACCGTCTCATTGACCATTGGCCGACCGGGCGGAATCGCGTTATGCTCAGACGCCAAGCGGCCGCCGCGCGGTTCGAAGTCCGGCGTCAATCGATGGCGCGGCAGCACCGCCGAGTTCGCGGTCGTGATCGCCCGAGCATGCGATCAGCCCGGAACCTAGACCCGGAAAGGAGTCGGTCATGTCTATCCGAATCGCTTTCGCCACAGCAAGCCTCGCCCTGTTCGGCCTCGCCCTTTCAGGCTGCCAGAAGCCCGCCGAGCCGCTCCCACAGCCCCACATCGGGAAGGACTACGATCGTCCGCTGCCGCCCGGGCAATTCGCCCTCCGCAGGTTGACCGATCCATCCATGTATCCGAACTTCGGCGACGGCTGGTATCGGGCGAAAGGCGTCAATCTTCGCAAGGCCGTCCAGCACAGCATCGACTATCTGAAGAAGCCGTCGAGCCGGACGAAGTACCCCGTCGGCCCGATCACGCATGCCCAGGCCCTGGCCAGCGTCGAGTTGTTCCTCGAATTGCTCGACCACGCCGATAGCCCGCAAACGCTCAACGACATCATCCGCGAGAACTTCGACGTCTATATCTCCGTCGGTTGTGATGACGAGGGCACGGTCTTGTTCACCGGTTACTATTCGCCCATCTTCGAGGGCCGCCTCGAACCGGACGAGCAGTTCCGGCACCCCCTGTACCGCCTGCCGCCCGACTTCGAGAAAGACGCCGCCGGCGATCCCGTCGGCGGGCCGTGGTACACGCGCGAGGAAATCGAAACCGGCCGGCTGCTCGACGGCAACGAGATCGTCTGGCTCGCCGACCGCTTCGAGGCATATGTCATCAGCGTGCAGGGCTCCGGGTTCATCCGGCTGCCGGACGGCTCGCTATACGAAATCGGCTACGCGGGCCACAACGGACACG
>JAUVGW010000282.1 GCA_030593565.1 Phycisphaerae bacterium
CGACGAGTATGTGCCCGCCCGGTTTGAGATGCCCGTCCATCTCGCCCAGCAGCACGCGGCCGTCTTCCACATGTTCGAGGACATCTTGCAACAAGACGAAGTCGAACGGGCCACGGTCGAGGATCGCGGCGTCGCCGGTGCCGTCGGGCTTGCCGTAGGGGTCATAGCCATGGCAGTTGTCGAACCCGCGACCGCGGAGATACTCGACGAACGTGCCGTTGCCGCAACCGTAGTCAAGAAGCGAGCGTCGCCGGCTGAAACCATGCTTGGTGAAGCGACGCGTCAAGTTCCGGTAGAAGATGCGGAACGGCCAGGTAAGCTCCATGCCCGCGAACGGATACTTCGAGTAGTACAGATCGAGATCGACCACATCCAGGCAGTGAATCGTCCGACAAGTGGGGCAACGCCACACCTTGAACTGCTGGCCCTCGAACGCACGGACGTGACACGGAAAGACCGTGAAGGCGGATTCGTCCGTGGGGTCCACGCGATATTGGCAAACGTTGCATTCGAGGCGCTGTTCACCGGTGCGGCCGTCGGCCTGCGGTGGCGCGGCCGATTCTCCCCGATCGTGATCCTTGGCTGTCGACGATGACCCGGTCAAGGTGATGCGACCTCCGCAACAAGCCAGCGAGCCGGCTCGTCTCGAGCCGGTCTTCCACCGAACCGGCTTGTCGTACGTGTTTAGCTGGGGTGGCATGGGTGACGAGTGGGGCACCCGTCAGGGTGGCCCACTCGTTACCCGTGGGAACACCTCAAGGTTCCTTTCCCACGGGTAAGCTCGCCGCTCAACGCGGCTCCGCTAACCCATGCCACCCCGTTTGACTCCCACATGACGACTTCGCGCTGTAGGGCCGCTGACCGCTCCATTCCTAGTCGCCCGCCGTTTCTTCCTGCGCCTCGGCGTAGGTCGTTCCTCGCCACGTGATCGGCGTCCCACGAATCAGTTGTACGGCGGCGCGAAGGCAGATCGCCATTATGACAATGCTGCCAAGCGGGTGCAGCAGGGCGTATGACGTATCAGCGTTGGCCGTGCGGAAGACCAGCCAGGCCAGCGCAGTCGAGATCACCAGGTGAAACGCGGCCATGCCGAGCCACACTGGCCCCCACGATAGCGGCGATCCGAACAGCGCGGCAAGGCCCAACAGGATGAAAATCTGGAGCGGCAGCAGCGATACGAAATTCAGGGCATTGACAGTGAACAGAAGCCGGGGCACCGTCTTGATGCCGCCGATGCAGGTCCGCGTCAGGCCGCGAACGGTGTTCGCGAGGCTTCCGTAATGTCGCTGCGTGAACAGCTCGGACGCCAGTACGAAGCTGATCTTCTGCCGGGCTCGCTTGGCGATTCGGATCAGTTCGCTGTCTTCGTCGTAGATGTCGATGACCGCGCCGTGCCCGCCGATCGCCTCGTAGGAATCCCGCCGAGCGACCATGAACGCGCTGCCGATGGCATCGGGCCAGTCCGGGTCGCTGATCTTCCGTGGGTCGTACCACGCGAAGGCAACCGCGCCGAAGATGGGAACCATCAGCTTCTCCCAAAATCGGTGAATCTCCGGGGCGCCCATCGTGGCGATCCAGTCGAGCTTGTTGGACATCAGATGATGCACGAGCGTCCGCAGGCAGCCGGGTTTCAAATGCAGATCGCTGTCAACAAACGCGACGACATCGCCGGTGAGGTCCTTGGCCACCGTGTGGAGCCCGTGCGGCTTGCCGTACAAGCCCTCAGGTAACTCCCGGATATCGACGCGGTGCAGTTCCGGATGACGATCCTGAATCGCCTGGACCACCTCGGCCGTGTTGTCGGTTGAGCGATCATTGACGACCGTGATGCGGATGTTCGGATACTTCTGGGCGAGGACGGATTCGATGCACTCGCCGATGTTGTCGGCTTCGTCCTTGACGGGAATCAGAACATCGAGCGTCGGCCAGTCCGCGGCGTCCGCCTCGATCGGCGGCAAGGCGCGCTGTGTTCGCACGAGCAAGGCGGTCTGCCGGAGGTTCCAGCACAGCACCAACAAACTTGCCGCATAGGCAACCAGGATGACGATGACCCACGTGTGAATGACGAGGTCTCCCTTGGAAATCGGCCCCCGTTTCCAGACGCGGCCCAGGACAATACCCGCGTCTTTGCCACGATTCAGGGGGGGGTGACAACCTATCAACTGCCGGTGTGAGCGTCAACGGACCCGCCGCAACCGGTCGAGCCGCCTGCGTGGCAGCTACAGGGGCCCGCAAACCTGCGATACGGCGTCTGACAACGCCCGCGTCGCGCACCCGATCAAAGCCCCCTGGATCGCTGGGGAGCATCGGCGTCCCGCTGGTCAACGGGTCCGAAGATGAACGGCTCGCCCGCGAAGAACCCGCGTCGGCGCTTCGGGGCCTAAGGCCGGCGCCCGCCGAGACGGCCACGAACCCGCCCATGATGAGATTTGACATCCCGCGGCCACCTGTGTGTAATGGTCGACCAGAGGACAGACAGAAAGAAACACCCGGGGCGTAGCTCAGCTTGGTTTAGAGCGTCTGCATGGGGTGCAGAAGGTCGCATGTTCGAATCATGTCGCCCCGATTCGATAACCCCCTGAGAGCCAAAGGCTTGCGGGGGGTCATCCCTCCGTCATCCCCACCGATCAGCATGGCACTACACTTATCACTACACTTTTGGAGGCAGTGCCATGCCACGAAGCCGACCCGCATCAAACCCCCTCTCCTTCCATTGGTGCGCGCAGCCGAAAATGGCACGGCGCGCAGCCAATTTGGCACAGGAATCGGGCGCAGGGAAAAACCGTGCAACCTGGCACGGTCGTTTGAACGAGCCTCGAATGTCGCTTCCACCCTCGTTCGAGCTGGTCTCGAATGAGGGTCGAATCCTGGACTACACCCCTCCTAATCAATCGCTCAGACCGCCGTCATGCCCGGCAACGTCACGGCCGCGGGCGGGTTGCTGTCGATCATGACGTCGACGCCGCTTACGTTGAGCTCCGCCTTGCCGTCGCGAAACGCGAGCACGCGGACCCGCCACGGACCGTCCGTGACGACTGTGGCCTCGTGAGCGTAGGACCGGGCGGCGGGCTCTGAGCGCCCGATCACGGGCGACTGATCGGGCCGCTGCCCGGCCAGGGGCTCGAAAGTAATAACGAACGAATCGGCCGTCGCCCAACTCTCCAACTCGTCGTACTGCCAACGAATCATCGCCTTGCCGCCGGTTCGGGGATCGACGGTCAGACTGTGCACCGGCGACGGTACGGTGTACGGGTGTCCGTCGCCGTCCGTGCGGAACGTGAATCTCTCCGCCTGCTCTGCGTAGCCCGAGGCGTTGAACGGCGCGATCGCGACGTGGTAGATGCTGTCGGCCGCCAAGTCCAAGTCCGCCTCGGCCAAGTCAATCGTTGCGTCGGCCGAAATGGCCACCGGCTCGTCGACACCGACAATCGGCGGAGAGCCGACCTTGAGCAGAATCTCGTAGGCCGCGAATGCGATCAGCAAATACGGGCGGTGAGTGGGTATGAAGAAGTCGCGGCTAAGCACATCGAAGGTGCCGGCCATGCCGCTCTCGTCCTCTCGCCGCATCAACAGGTCCAGCCTGCCGCCAAGGCGCCGGTTCACCATGCCGCACAGATCCGTGCTGCCGACGCCGGCAATCTCGAAGGGACCGCTGGCGGGTGGTCGGATGAAAGTCTGCTCATAACCGGCTTCCAAGTTCCCGCCACCTGCCGGACCCCGCCAGGGAGTGCCGGCGTCCTTGTCGTCCCAACACGACGCAAGTTCTGCCCACGTCTCATCCATCAGCGCGAGACAATACGCGACCGATGGGTAAACGGGGCCAGTCGCAAACAGGCCAAGCGTTGCCATCGCGGCCCGCCGCTGAGCGTAGGGCTCCAAGTCGAAGCTCAGTATCCCGCGCGAGATGTCACCGGGCGCGATCGCGGCAATCTGGATGGAGATCAGGTTGCCGTAATTGGTAGTCGGGCTGCCGGACCACAAGCGGTTGTCAGCCGCAACGGGCACGGTCGCCTGGATGATCGAGGGGGGCATGATGCACTATGCCTCAGTCGTCGTCGCTACACGAAAGCCAACGTCACGCGGTAGACCTTGCCGGCCACGGAGCACATCAGGTAGATGGTGTTTGCGCTGGTGTGGGTCACGTCGATCTCGAGCTTGCCGGTCGCGTCGGTGAAGGCGACGGCCTTCTTGTGTTGTGTGAGTTGCTGCCATTCGGCACCGTTGGTGTAGGCGACCGTTACCGCCTGGCTGGTCTCGCCTGCGCCGTAGTCGCTGTCCGCGATGTTCCAATGAGCCATGCAGACGGCCGCCAGGTTGTTGCCCTGCACGTCCTTGATTTGGAGCGTGCAGGTGATCGTGTCGGCGGTCTCTGAGCCGGCCGATAGCGTGGCGGTCAGCACGGCGTCGGCGACCGCGTCGGCGAGCTTGGCGGCGGTGACGTTGCTGTCGTTGATCTTGGCCGTCGTGACGGCATTGGCGGCAATCGTGAATGCGCCGGAACCCGCGGCGGTCAAGTCTCCCGACACGGTCAACCACGCGGTGTCAGGCGTGGCGTTGCTCATCAGGACCTAGCCAGCCGTCCCTTGCTGGATGCGAGCGGGCGTGACCGCGTCGCCCGCGATCTCGGCACCCGTGATCGCGCCGGATGCGACGGTCAAGACGCCGGCATTGTCGATCGTGGCGTCACCGCTGAGTGTGACAGCCATCGGGATGTTCGAGCCGTTGCCGACGAACAACTGTGAGCTGGTCAGCCCCGCCCATGTGGGAGCGCCCGACCCGCCGGATAGCAGGAGTTGCCCCGTCGTGCCCGCGGCGGAGAACGAGAGTTGCGACGCGCTGCTCTGGTAGCCCACGCCGCCGTTACTGCCGGCCAAGAGGCTCATGCCGTCCACCTGGTCGACGTTAAGGTTGGCAACCTTGGTCGTGCTCGCGATCGAGAGCGGGGCCGTGCCGGTGCTGACCGTGCTTGCGATCTGAGCGGAAGCGCTGATCGTTGTGAATGCGCCGGTGGATGCCGTGGCCGCGCCGATTGCGACGCTGTCGATTGTGCCGCCGTCGATGTCGCTGCTGCTGATGACGGTCGAGCCGGTCAGGTTGACGGTGCCGCTACTGACCGTCAATCCGCCGCTGAGGTTCAGAGCGCCGGACGAATTGGTCAGTGTGATCTTGTTTGCTCCGGTGCCGAGCGTGAAGGTCGCCGATGTCGTTCCCTTGAGCGACATGACCTGCGCCGCACAGGGCAGCGCTGATGCCAGCAGGAAGAAGATGGTGGCGGTTACGGTGATTCTGCGTCTCATGGGATCTGCTCCAATAGGATGACGGCCGCTCCGGTCGTCGAGCCGTCGATGTCGAGGATTGCTTGGACGTCTGTCTGTGCCGCGTACTTGTACAGCCGCGGAATGATGTAGGTGTCCACCGTCTTGAGGTCGATCTCCGTCGTCGCGGCGAGCCGATCATCGTCGCCGCTGTCACCGATCTTGAGCGTCGGCGCGGTGCCGTCGAATGCCTCAGTGACCAAGACACGGCAGTTGCCGACGACGGCATTGGCCGGCACGGTGGCCAGGTCGATCGTGCCGTCGTCGGAGTAGGTGATGTCCGACCGTGTGGTGAAGGCGTGCACCCCAAGCGGGGCGATCGCCTGCGCGCCGGTCAGATAGGTAATGTGCTGTGGCAGCCACGGTCCGCTGGCCGGCATGGCGATGGTCGCGAGCCGGATGTGCGGCGCGGTCGGCCAACTCGCTCCGAAGGCGGCGGTGATCGTCGGCGCGGACGAGATGTCCAGCCAGATGTGGTTGTCGCCGGTGGACAAGCTGCCGAGCGCCGTCTCACCGGCGTAGGTGCACCAATGCCCACGCACGTGGACAACGGCGGCCCGAACCGAGAACTCCGCGGCGGCGTCCGCGGAATCCTTGTAGACGTAGACGCCCAGGACGCACGACAGTTGGCGGGCGTTGCCGTCGAGTAGGTTGATCATGCTCGGGTAGTGGGCGCCGTCGACCTGCTCAGCCTTTGTCGGCATGAACAGGTTGTTGAGCAATGCGGTGAATCCACCGAAGAACGGATCGGTGCTCCAACTACCGCCGAGGTCTTCGTGCTGTGATCTATTGAGCTCTGCCATGATCGATCCTCAGATTGCCAGTTCCAGGTCCGGCGAATGTCGCCACGCGAATGTGAGCGTCTCCGCCTGGTCGTCGTAGTTCTCGAATCGCGCTCGCGAGCACGGCCGCGGGATGTCCTCCACGCACAACGTCAGGCTCGCCGCGTCGTCACCGCGCTCATTGCCGAGTAAATCGAGCAACCGCAGGGCGATCTTGTATGTGCCGTCTCGTAGCGGGAACGGAAACCGCCACTCCCAGTACCCGCCGCCGACGCCGAAAGCGCCGCCGCCGAACGGCCCGGTTGCATAACCCAATGCCTGATTGACCGCCGCACCCGGTTCGCCGAAGCCCCCACGGCCGAAACGACCGGCGAACAACTGCGGCTGTGCGGCCGTCCAGATTTTGTTCGGTGCAATTAGCCGGCTGCCGTAGTCGATCTCGGCGTCACCGCCGGGCAGGCCGTCGCCATTGCCTGCTACGCTGCCGTTCCAGTAGCCCGCGACCTCACAGCCGGGCTCGACATCGAGCGGCCGCACAAAGCGGAGCGTGGGTTGGCGGTGATTGAGCAGCACGTCAACGGCCACAGCCGCACCCTCCTTTCCGGGGCACCAAGCCGAGACAGCGTAGCGCGCAGATGATGGAGCACGGTGTGTCCGCTTGCTCCCCCCACTTGCCGCGCGGACACTGAGCCGTGGCGAGCCGCGTCTTTCCCCAGATGGTGCAGCCGCATTCGTGACAGGACTGTACGCCCAACCTCCGGCGCAGCGACGGACACGGCTCTTGTTCGCCGGTGCCGGTACAGTGCC
>JAUVGW010000121.1 GCA_030593565.1 Phycisphaerae bacterium
GCATTGTTCAGGTTCTCCTTCTGCCCAACGGGGCGTTCCCGGAAGGAGAACCTACGCGCCAACGGACGCCTGTAAACGCCGGATCGCTCCGAAGCTCTTCGGGTCGCACGGCCAAAGGCCGTGGGTTTAGTAACTAACTAACTGAACCAAATCGTTGTGCAATCGCTCAGCGAAGGGCTCGTTCGCCGGGCAAGACTCGAAGAGGCTTTGCGCCGAGACCCGCCCAACTCACGCCTCGCGCGAGCGCTCGCCGCGGTCGGATGATGAACATGGCCATACTACGCTCCTGAAGGGTGAGTTCGCGAGCGGTCAGAGCACATCCCGCAGTTCATCAAAGCGCGCCTGCACCTGGTTCCAGGATGGGAACGGGCCGTAGCAGAGTGTCTGGCACTGCTGCTCATACTCCGGGCCAATGAGGGCCGCCAGGTCAGCCCGTGGGAAGAGCGCGTCGCTGCGGGCGAAGCTCATGTCTTCGGGATGGAAGTAGCTCTTCGGGAAGTGGGCGCGGCTGATCTTGTCGTAGTCGGCCTTGATGGTCGCGTACTCATCGGAACTGAGCATCGCGCGGACTTCCGGCCGGGCCGCGAGTTGGTAGAGGTCGTAGTAGTGCCTGGCGTATGAGCCGATCGGCTCCCCCGCGCGTTTGAGCAACTCGACCTTGCTGTGGATGGCGAACATCTTCTCGACGAACGTGCGCCGAAAGTGCAGCAGTCGCAACGAGAAGCTCGCCTCATCCTCCGCGCCGATCGATTGCGTGGTGTCTTCCAGGAACTCTGCCAGATACGACCGCAACGCAACGGTGCTCGTCGGTTCCCGGCCGCTGGCCGTTCCGGTTTCGAGCAGCACACGGTCACGCACCTCACCGGGGCCTCCAAAATGCTGGGTATACGCGAAGTGGTCATTCCTCCCGAAGCCGCCAATCGTTTGACTCTCGTCCGCAATGAACGTCAGCGCGGGATGATGGCCAACGGCATCGCGCAGCCGCTTCAGTCCACGGTCGATCGCGCGCCCCTTGAGGGGCGGGCTGAATGCGAGTGGATCGAGGAAGAGGTCGATGTCCTCTGAGAATCGCTCAATCAGATCCCACCCCTTGGAGAGGCTGGTTCCGCCTTTGAAGATCACCTTGTCGCCGGCGGCGTCGGCAATCGCGCGGAGCGCCTCGGTGACGTAGTAGTCCTTCTCGATGATGGCCGGGCGCAGGCGCCGGGCGCTGAAGTGCTCCGCCGCCCGGACAACCGCCTGCTCGAAGTCTGGATGTTCGCAGAGCCTCACGTCAGCGGCGCTCCTTTGCCTGCCAGGCCCTGGCATGTTCCAAATCGGCGAGCATTCCAAATTCGAAGCGTGACGACGGATTCAGGGAATCCCGCAGTTGCATAAGCTCCCGTGCCGGTCTTCGAAGCTGCTGTCCTAGAGCACCAAGCATGGCGCGCACGCGTGGCGGTTCTGTGTCAGCCACGGCAAGCAGACGCCGAAAGCGTCCGCGCTCGGCCAACAAGTCCAAGGCTCGGTCGACCGTCTCTTGCGGACTGAGCTCGCTGGTACGTCCCGCGCGCCGGAGAAAGTCGAGTATGGCAGCATCGGTTTCAGAGAGCTTGGCCCAAGCCTCAGGCCGGCGAGCATGCACGACAGTATCCTGGCCCACGAGCTTCCGCGGCAGGCTCAAGGCACTTGTAGCCAGTTCGCGCCGGCTGGCCGTCTGGGTCGTGAACCCCAGCAGGCTGGCCGCCGCGACGCCGGACGGATAGAGGGTCTTCCTGCGGGCCGCGAGCCTCTGGATCGCCGCAGGGTTGGGACGGCTCTTGCCGAAGGCCGTCTTTCGCGCTCGGTAGTAGACGCCCTTGCTCAGCCGTTCGATCGTCCCTGCGCTAGCCAAGCGTGAAAGCGCCTTCGCCACAGCGGCAAAGGGCAAGTCCCTGAAGTCCTCCAATCGCCACAGGCGTTCGCCGCCGTCCTCGATGCGCTGGCGGACAAGGGCGGCCACACGTTGGGCATTCGACGATGATTTCGGACCAGATGCCATGCAGGGAGTGTCGGCGACTGCGCAGATAGTGTCAAGTTTTTTTGCGATAAAACTTGACATGTCAGCTATCGCCCATGGAGAGCCGCTGCGACAGACCAGGGAGAGCGTCGAGAATCGCCCCGTTCTTCAAGACCAGCGCAATCGACCGCTGGTTGGCAACCGTCCTGACGAGTGATTCAATCGAAACCGAGGGACTACGGCTTGATGGGGGGAACGTGGTCGGCATGCGACCAGCATGATTCGGGGTAAGGTCTCCGCTCATAACACCCGCACCGCCGCGCATCCGCTTCATCCGGCTGACGGCTCGCTCCTCGTCGTTCTGTGTGATGAAACGCCAGAGGTCTCGCCGCACAATCGTGACGAACAAGCCTGGCATGTTCGTGGCCCCGACGCTCAGAGCATGTTCGGCGGCCGCGAAGAACCGCAGGCGGTCGCTTTCGCAGTTCTTGAGCAGACGAGCCATGCAAGCACGCTCGAACAACGCTGCCAACCGGTCATCATCGCGCAGATCCTCAAGAGCGACATGCCCCAGCCACCGATCAGGGCCGGGCGGAAACCGTTGCCAAACACCAACCGGTCTGCGTTCGGCTGGTTTCTGGTTTCTTCCAGAAGGGAGATTCCCGTTTGTCACTGGGGGTGGCGTCTTGGTGTCGATTCTCGGCGGGCGGGGTGGTAAACGGGTGCAACTCGGGGTGCTGACCACGTTGCCCGCATTACCGTTTCGATCGTCCCAGGCGAGATTGACCGTTGCCCTTCCCCCGAACCGCTGCACGTGCCAGTGATCGGCCGGGCGGAGGACCAGCCAATTCATGGTGATGAGCTCCGCACGACTGCGCTTCACCGTGCGGGGATGGACACCGAAGAGGCCAGAGACGAAGGAGACCGAGCACGAACCCTCGGCGCTGATGCCGTCCCTGGCAGAGAACAGACACCGCATGGCGTAGCCCAGCACGGTTGCCGCGCGGGCTGCTGGGCACTCGCCCGCAATGTGCCTGACCATCCGACGTGGGAGCGGCAACGAACGTGCCCGCACGCGTTTCCGGCTGTCGATTCGATTGAACATATCAAGTACGCCGGCACCGATGTCATCCGGCATCCGGGCCGGCGTCTCATCGAACGTGAGCGACCCTTCGGCAACCTGAATCAGACCGGCCTGCTCCAAACGCCGGAGCGAAGACCGGATGTGCCTTCCGCCGGCACCACCCACCAGGGAATGAACCTCATCGGTCAGTTTCTCGGGGTCGAATGCGAACTCGCGTTGCGCCTGCTTTCGGCGCCGACGCTTGCGGTTTTCCGCTTGCCGGCGTTCGTCGATTTCATGCAGCGCGAAGTAGACGCGGAAGTCTCGGTACGTTCGCAGCAGGCCCGACTTGTATGCGTGCCACGCCATGCAGACTTGCAGATTCGTGATCATCCGAAAGCCGCCTGTCGGCATCGCCGCAGACGTGTTGATTTCCCTCAACTTCGTTGATTCCCTCATGATTCTCCTCGAAGACAGCGGGCAGGGGATCATGCCCGTTGCTCACGATCGAGAAAAACAGTCAGGAATCAGCATGGCCGCTTACGCGCCTCGATGATTAGGTCTTTGCTATGGGCGCGGTACGTGCTATGGTCGGCGTGTTGAGTTCACGCACGCCATGGTTCACCGATCCGAATCGTGGCCCGGAGAAGCGACCGTGGCCCTGGTCGCCATCCGCTCCGTGTGTTTGGTCTTGTCCGCTACTGTTCTCCTGTTTCAGCAAGCAGCGTCACACCCCTCCACCGGGGTGGCGACGCGCCTGATCTCCCACCAGTTAGTCACACCAGAAGAATACGGCATTCAGCCGGGAGCGCAAGAGCCTTTTGTTGTCCGGGCCAGGCATGCCACATTGCTGGCATGCATGCGTGCAAGACGGCTTGGTATATCGAGCAAGCGTTACTCCGGCTAAAGCCGGCCGGGCGACTGGTCGCCGTTGTCGGTCGCGGCATGGCCTTGGACCGCATCGGGTTTCGCGAGTGGTGGAGCAAGATCGAAGAACGCTACCACGTCCGGGCCAACATCGGCATGGACGGGAAGTGCTACGGCAAGTTCGGCACGTCGTTCGACAACCAGATCATCGTTATCGACAACAACGGACCGACCCCGAACGAGGCGGACGTGATTACCGGCTCAGGGCTTTCCCCGCACGAGGCGTGTCAACGTATCGCCCCGCTTGCCGGCGAGGATGTTTCGGCACGTAGCCATCGCCAACAAGGACGAGCTACGCGGATACGGCTTCTTCGATGAGACGATCTACCACGAGCGACGGTGGTTCACGCACGTCGAAGACGCTCCGGTGACTCTCGAACGACTTTTGAGCCGCCGCAGGCCCGTCCGCGATATGACGGCCGAGGCTGAGGCACCATAAGTCGCGGCAGACTCGCCAAGCTGAGACCCCGATGATCGGGGCTCAGCCGGCCCGGCGGTCTGCAAGGCCACGAAGCCCTCACCAACCGCCGGCAATCCAGACCGTGCCCCAGCACATTTTCCACCCCAACGGATCCTCTGTGCTGAGCTTTTGTCAGGCCGGATTCCGTGACATAACACACCTTATGTCACGCAAAGCGGCCCCATTCCCGCCCCCTGCAGTCACTTTGGCCGCCGAAAACGCTGCGGATTGCGTGACATAAGATTCCGTGCTAGCCTTCACCCATGCCGAGGTCGTCATTCGAGGCGATAATGGCGGCAGATTGGTCGTAGTTCTCGACCACCCACCGATGGTATGCCAACTCCGATTCGGTGCGATCCTTCGAGAACCGCTTCCGTCTGGGCTTGCCGGCGGGATCCCGGTACGATGTGTAGTATCGGCCCAGGCCAGGTTCCGGCTTGTCGGAGAGTTTCGGTATGCGGCGTTTCCTAGATTGCCCTTGCTCAGCCATCTATGCGATGGTACCGCCGCGTCTGGCAACTGGCAACATAGTGGCCATAAATGGGCGAATTGGGACGGTTTCTGGCAACAAACGAAACAACGGAGAACTTCGTAAGTCCTTATAAATCAAACACTTGCGGGCGTAATTCAGTGGTAGAATGCCAGCTTCCCAAGAGGCTGCGCTACTACAACTACCTGCCAAAAACGGCCCTCACGTCCTCAAAACGGCGATTCGTACTAGCGGGCCGGTCGATGATTCACCCCAAGTAGTCCTCGATTACTCGCAAATGTAGTAGAACAGAAAGACCCCTCGTCCTCGGGGCGCGAGGTGCCCCGAGCCTCCCAAACGAAGAGCAGCATTCCAGTTCCGGGCGGATCGCCACGCCGTGTCCTGCGTCCGTGGGGACCCGAGCCGTCGAGCATGTCGCGCTCGGAGGTCGAACCCAGCTCACGGTCGGAATCCGAATGGTCCCGGTGTTTTTCGCCGCTCCACGAGATAGCGCACACGTTCGCCTGGTCAGGCCATAACAGGAGCAGACCAGGTGATGGACACTTAGTCGAAGGATACCGAAAGGAGTGATGTTATGAGCAACAGTGAAACCAAAAACCAGCCCGTCCAGGAGATTCGGATGGGCCTCATCAAGGCGGTCGTCTGGGCCAACCCAACGAAGTCGAACGGCATTATGCACAACGTAACGTTGTCGCGTATTTATCGCGACACGAACGACGATTGGCAGGAGACCCAGTCATTGGGTCGCAATGACCTGCTGCTCGCTGCGAAGGTGCTCGATGCCGCCCATACTTTCATCTGTCGCAAGGAACAGGAACGCGAAGCTCCCGCTGACGAAGCGGTGACTTCGCAGAATTGAGGTTCTGACCCCGTCCATCACCTGGGTCTCTTGGCGCCGCCAGGCACGGGAGAGTCCTGCTGATGCGTTCCAGCCTGCAAGTGCAACCCACATCCCCACCGGTCACCTTCCGAACTCGACAATCATTGCGCCGCCGTATCCGCCTGCGGCTCGGGACCCTGTCGGCCGTCGCTCACCCGACCGAGCGAAGCGAGTTGGCGACGGGCGATAGGGTGAGACGTGGGCGGGGCCTGCGGACGGGCTCCCGGAGGCATGAGCTATGGATTGCGCAATCGACATGTTGCGGCAGCTCGACGCCGAATTGCACCGGGCGTGCAAGCCCCGCCTGCTAACGGGCTCCTCTCTCTGGTCGGCTCGCGATTCTGCATGAGGCAATCTGTTCCCGTCACGCAAGCCCCTGTTGCGCAATGCGACGTGGAGCTACGCGGCATCCATAACAATTTCGAATGACTCGATGGAGGAAGATGAAGCGCCATATCAGCGACTCGGCAGATAGGGAACTCAAACCGGCCCGGTCAGAAACGGGCGGGCGCAATGCGGGCTCCCAATTGCTCTTCGATTTCGGTGCGCTTTCCGCACCGGCCCCAGGTGTAACCCCGCCTGGGTGTGAGTGTCCGGAATGGGGATTTGCGCTTCGATTCGCAGCCATCATGGAAACGGAGCCGGCCTGCACTTTTGACAACGCGGAGGTGTCTCGACTGGCCCGCGAGATATTCGGAATGTCTGCCGGACACGCACGCGATGCGTACGACTCGGCCGAAGCCGGATTCAACATCTACATCGAGCGCGTCGGGCTGGACCTAAGCGATCCGCACGCCGCGATTGAGTGGCTCGTCGCCCAACAGGCGCGATTGCCGCGGCAAACGCGTCGCGATGAGGTTCAAGTTGAGTTCCAGCAATTCAGCACGCCGCCGGCCCAGGCGCTCGTGCTGGTGAAGGCGGCGGCACTTCGACCCGGAATGAAGGTGCTCGAACCCAGTGCGGGCACGGGCAACATCGCAGCCTTGGCCCGGATGGCCGGCGCCGACATTGACACGAACGAGATCGACGAACGTCGGGTGAGCCTGCTGTCGCTTCAGGGATTCGAGCCGACGGCGTTTGACGCCGAACGTCTCGACAATCTTCTTCCGGCGGACAAGCTCTACGACGTCATCGTAATGAACCCGCCGTTCTCGGCGACCGGCGGTCGCGTGCGGGGACATCGCACGGCGTTCGGAGCGCGGCACGTCGAGCAAGCGCTGCTGCGCCTCAAGCCCGGTGGACGCTTGGTGGCCATCGTGGGGCGCGGGATGGCGTTGGAGCGGCCCACATTTCGCAAGTGGTGGGCCGACATCGAGCAGCGTTACCACGTTCGGGCGAACCTTGGTATCGACGGAGGCGTGTACGCCAGATTCGGCACGACGTTCGACAACCAGATCATTGTGATTGACCGAGACGGCTCGACCGCCACCGAGTCAGACATCATCAGGGGAAGCGGGCTGTCTCTTTACGACGCATACGAGTTGATCAAGAATCTTGGACAGGAGGACGTACATGGGCGAATTCGCAAACATGATGAAGCAGCGGGCGGGGGACCTGCTCCGGCGGAAGTACGGGCAGGAACCATCGGCGGGAACGGAGCCGTTGGTCGAGTTAATCGGGTGCCTATTGGAGGACGGAGCCGGGGGCGTTCTGCCGCTGTCGCAGGCTCCGCTGACGACGGAGCAGTGGATCATCTGGCACCGGCTCGTGATGGAGCGGCCGGAGGAGCTTGCCCGGATGTTGACCCAAGTGCTCGAACGCGAGCAGATGGAGCTTCCACCGGTAGTCGGCGCGATGCGGACGTGGGCGGCTCAGCTTCTGCTGAGCACGCTGGACGAGATGGGGATGGCATAGGCCAACTCGAAACCGCCGTCCCGCCGCCAGCGCTGCGCATCGAGGACGGCACCGTCTTCGCCGCCTACCGTGTACAAAAGGCGATTGTCCGAGGGGCACAGCCCCATCCGGCCAACGTGGTCGAGTCCACGGCCATGGCGTCCGTCGAGCCGCCGGATGTCACCTATCAACACCATCTTCCCGCCGACGTGATCGCGGAAGGCCGCATCTCAGATCTCCAACTTGAAGACGTGATCTACGCCGGCCAGGCGACCAGTGTTCCACTGCCCGACGGCTCACTCAAGGGGCACTGGAACGGCGACGGGACGGGAATCGGGAAGGGACGAGAGGTCTACGCATTCGTCTACAATGAGCTTCAGCAGGGGCGGTGCAAGCATGTGCATATTTCGGCGTCGCATCAACTGCGGGCCGATGCCGAACGTGATCGCGACGCCGTTGGGATTCCCCTTCCGATTATCCACCAAGCCAAGTTCAAGCCCGGCGAGACGATTTCCGCCGATGCGGGTGTGCTGTTTACAACGTACACAATGCTTAGCACGAACTTCGGCGGTGAGCGCCAGCGATTCAAGCAGTTGACCGAATGGCTTGGACCCGATTTCGAGGGTGTGATCGCGTTCGACGAGGCGCACCTGATGAAGAACGCCGCCGCCACGCCACACGGCGGCAAGACCACGGTGGACCACGGCACGTTGCGCGGAAACATGGGCATCACGTTGCAACGCCTGTTCCCGCAGGCTCGGGTCCGCTACTTCAGCGCGACCGGTGCCACGGAAGCCCGCCACATGGCCCCCTATGAACGGTTGGGGCTCTGGGGTGTCGGCGCTCCGTTCGCTGACTTCCCAGAATTCCTGGTGGCGATGGAGCGTGGGGGCGTCGCGGCGATGGAGATGCTCTGCCGCGACCTCAAGAGTGTCGGGACGTATCTCTCCCGCACGATCAGCTATGGTCCCACGCGCCGCGAGGATGGAAGTGTTGTACCCGACAGCGCGGTCGAGTACGAACCACTTCTGCACAATCTGACGGCGGATGAACGGCGGCAGTATGACCAGATCGCCGACCTGTGGTCAGAGCTTCTAACTGCCTTCGAGTCGGCTGAGCAGAACGCTGGCCAGGGACGCAACTCTCACCGATACGCTCAGTTCTACTCGGCCCAGCAGCGTTTCTTTCTGCAACTGATGATGGCCTACACGCTACCCGACGTGATCCCGGCCATCGAGAAGGACCTTCAACAGGGACGCTCCGTGATTCTAAGTCTCTTCAACACAGGTGAGGCGCAGGCGGATCGCAAGGTGCGTAACGCCCGTGCTCAGGGCATCGAGCTATCTGAACTGGACGCAACCCCGCGCGAAATGATCGTACAGCTCATCGAAAAGCAGTTTCCCATTTTCCAGTACCGCGAAGAAACGGACCCGGTGACCGGCAATGTAATCAGCGTGCGCGTCGAGGACGCGGCGGGGAACCCTGAGATCAACCGCGAGAACCAGCGGCAGCAGGAGAAGTTGCTCGACAACGTCGCCGACCTGGACTTTCCGCAGAATTCGATGGATGCCTTGATCACGCATTTCGGCGTCGGGAACGTGGCCGAGATCAGTGGCCGCACGCACCGGTTCGAGAATGGCAAGTACGTACGGCGCAAGATCCGTGGCGTGTCGCGGCGGCAGCTCAACGAGTACGAGACGCGGCTGTTTCAGCAAGGCAGAAGGCGTCTCGCCGTTATCTCCGGCGCGGGCTCAACCGGCATCAGCGTTCACGCCGACGTGGACGCGAAGAATCAGCAGCGGCGCGCTTTCTACGCGTTCCAGCTCTCATGGTCGGCCGACCAACAGATGCAGGCCTTTGGCCGTGTGCATCGGTCGAATCAGACCTCGGCGCCGGTCATTCGTCTGGTATTGCTCGACCTGGCCGGTCAAAAGCGGCTCGTGAACGCCGTTTCCAAGCGACTGGCGGCCCTGGGCGCATTGACCAAGGGTGAACGACATTCGCTTTCGAGCGAGCTCTTTCGGCCGGAGGACGTGACGGACCCATTCGGCAAGGCTGCGCTGGCCCGGCTGTACCGGCAGCTCGAATCCGGCCGGCACACGGACGCAGGGTTCGGCCTGCGCGACCTGGATCGAATGGGCGTGCTGAACAAGGAGAAGACGGCGGTCCGGGACAGCTACGCGAGCAACGTCGAACAATTTCTCAACCGCATCATGGTGCTGCACGTCGAGAAGCAGAACCGCATCTTCGACCTTTTTTACGAGCGTTACGTGGAGGCCGTAGAGGCGGCCAAGCGACAAGGGGCTTTCGACTTCGGCATGGAGGAGATTCGCGCCCGCAACCTGCGGAGAGTCGCCGAGGTGGAAACGCTCTTCGTGGACCCGGCATCCGGTGCCCGAACGATGCTGCACGAATTGGAGGGCGAAGTCGATGTCGTTCGACACACCTTCGCTGCGGCGGCGGGTACGGGCGATCAGGGTTTCTATCGCAACAAACGCAGCCAGCGGATATACGCCGTGTCGGAACATTGGGACGCCTATCGGTCCGATGTGTTCCTCACGGCGGTCAAAGGCCCGCGACGAGCATTGGATCATCGTGAGTTGGAGGACAAGTACGAACGAGTGGAGCAGGCGGAAGCCCGTGAGTGGTGGGAAGCGGAGTACGCGAACACACCGGCAACCGAGCCGCGTCGGTTCCACATCCTCAGCGGCGCGATATTCCCCATCTACGACAAGGTCATGGGCTCGTCGGGCATTCAGACCGTCAAGATCGCGCGAGCCGTCCTCGCCGATGGTCAAGCCCTGGTCGGTCTCAACCTAAGCGCGTCCGACGTACCGAACGTCAAGCAGCGGCTCGGCATCGGCACACCACTGGGCGAAGCCTCGCCGGCGGAGATCGTCGGCCTGCTGATCGGCGGCGCTATTATCGAGCTGGACAACGGCTGGCAGCTCACTTCAGCCCGCATCGCGGGCGACGAGGTAGTCGAGTTGGTGCTGAACGGAGTCCCCGGCAATCGTGAGGAACTGCATCGCTATGGCTTGTCAGAGGAGATCATCAACTACAAGCGCCGCTGGTTCATCGTGTCGGACGATGCGGTGACCATGTTGCCGAACCTACTTGCACAGCGGAAACCGATCAGGGATCTGACGGCGGCGGATGTCTCGGCACTTGTCGAGCCGAATTGAGAATCTGGTCGGGCTGTCCGAGACGAGTCAGCCGAACTCACCAAACAGGTTTTCGCGCGCCACCGTCGCGATCTGCTCTTCGAGCCACGCGTTTCGCCCAGCCCCAAGCTGATGTGCCGATACTTCAGGGCGAGCGCCGAGGCGACAACCATGCTCCGATATGATATACCATCGCTGAGACAGGGAGCAGCCATGGACGTGAGGCTTGACACTGCTTTGGAGTGCTGGGGAACGTTCGGCGAGAATATCGAGTCGTTGCGGGTTCCAGGGCGCCTGGTCTACAACCCGTCGGAGGGCCTTGCGCTCGAACTCGTCGAAAGCCGAACGGGTACTGCCGCTGCCGCCGTCATAGGCTTGCCAAGCCTTCCGGTGATCTACGGGCGCTTGATTGACGGCACGCTCGTCACGCTCATCGATTGCATTACAACCAAGACGTCACTCGGGGCTGGCGCTGCTGGCCTCCCGACCGCTCTAATCGCGAATCGCGGCATCTTCGGCGGACACGTCGCGGACCTCGACAAGCTGGAGATCAACAGCTACACGGTCGAACTGTCTTCACTGAGCGATTGGACCTGCACGCGCCCAGCGAAGCCTGACGTAGCTCCCAACGGCGGCTGCGTTTCGATTCACTTTGTGCGGCCCGATCCGATTCAAGTTGCGCTTCAGGACAAGCCGTTCGACCTTAAAGTCTCTCATGGATGGAGTGCGCCCCAAAGCAGTACGTCCGTTACCGTTCGGTGGCACGCTGGGCTGACAATCGCCGCACACGAGAAGATGCCGTTTTCCGAAGCAAGCGAAGCCGGCTCGCAGTGCCAAAACCTGATGTCACTGCTCATCGGACATCACATCAGCGCGAGGTCGGTTGCCATTAAGCGAGAGGAAGACCCATCCACCGCACTGAAGCTGCTGTTTGCACAGCGCGGTAAGCCGGATCATCCCGATGTTCATCCGGCACAGATGCTGCTTCCTTACGAGATGATCAAGAGCGAATTTCCAGCAATCGTGGCAGCTTGGTTTGCGCGCTCCGATCAGGCTATCTTGGCCGCAAACGTTTTCTTCGGCGCGCAGCTTCTCGAATCCTCTGTCGTGAACGTCAAGTTCGTCGCGGCAGCCCAGGCCGCCGAGTCATACCATCGGGGTCTTGGAACTGGCCTCTACATGGACCAGGCCCCGTACGACGCCGCCATCGCCGAGCTTGAGAAAGTCATCCCCGCCTGCATCGAATCCGACCACCGTCAGAGCCTCAAGAGCCGCCTCAAGTACGGCAACGAGTTCTCACTTCGGAAGCGGCTGCGTGCCCTGTTCGATCGCATCCCGGACGACGTAGCGGCGCGCATCGCCGGAAACGTGCCACAGTTCGTGGGCAAGGTGGTCGACACCAGAAACTACTTCACCCACTACGATCACGCGTCCCAGGCGGGCGCCTTCGCGGGGAAGGACGCATATGTCGCCGCGGAACGCCTGCGCGTTCTTGTCGTTGCGAATTTCCTGCACGACCTCGGTATCGGCGATGACAAACTACTCACGGTTCTAGAGCGCAGCCGCGAATTCCAGCATTGGATGGGCCAGACGCTTGACCTTTGAGTCAGCTTGCACAGCGGAAAGCAATCAGGGATCTGATGGCCGAGGATGCCTCGGCACCTAACGAGCCGAATTGAGAAACGGGTCGGGCTGTCAGAAACGTATCAATCGGGATCACCAAACAGGTTTTCGCGTGCAGCCGTCGCGATCTGCTCTTCGAGCCACGCGATTCGCCCCAGCCCCAAGCTGATGTGCCGATACTTCAGGGCGAGCGTCGAGGCGACCGCGATATCATCGTTTGTGTACGCGATTTCGCGGTCGTAACGGCTCAGCGCCTTTGCGCCGCGCTCGATAACGTCCATGTAGCGCTGCTTGTCCTCGGCAAGGCGTTCGCTCTCCTGATCGAGCAGCTCGCGAATACGCACAAGGCGTTTCTTCGGGTTCTTGGGCATGGCCGCTTCGAGAAAACGGCCCGCCTGTTTGTCGGCCGGAATCACGGAAAGCCGAATCGGCGCCGCGCCATCACCGGCGGACAAGTAGTGCCATGGATGTGTCGGCTCATATGCGTTCGTTGAGCTACGCGGTCCGGCGACGTGTTGTCGCGTCCATTGATCGAGCAAATCGGTCGCCTCCTGACCGAATCCTTCGGCATAAGCGGCGAGTGCGTCGGCATACGTCTGCTTCAGTCGCTGTTCCTCTGATCGGCATCGCTCCTTCATTTGTACGGCCGCTTCAGGCGTGCGGGGTGGTTTCCCGGTGCGAGGATCACAGCCGTTCCGCGTAGCGTCCTGTACGACATCGAGGTCAATCAATAGAGCCCGCAGCTCGTGCGAGTGTTCCGTCGTGATGGCGAGCACGCCCTCAGCATCGGGTTCGATCGGTCCTGCGGTCGTCCAGCCAAAAACGCCGTGTACGACCGCCTCGGGTAGCGGTTTCGCGACCGGCGGTCCTCGCTTATCCGGAGATGAGCCGTCGCCTGAGATGGTGGGTGGCAAGCTGGCGTCGTCGAATTGAGTTTCTTTGGGAGGGGCGGCAAGTTGTTGTTCGAGCGAGTCGTTCTTGCGGGTCTTCGCATGAGCACGCTGCGGCGGTTGGTCCGCATCGTCCTTGGCCCAATCGAACATCTGCTGCGTGCGTTCCATAAACCTCCTTGAGGATGCCGGCTGCGTTGCGTGTCAATGACGTTATGGAAGAAAGCGACGATCGTGTTGCTCAAGACCAACTTCTCGACGGCAATCGCAGAAAAAACATGAGACATGCAAGCACGCTGGATGGCTGCGCAGAATTGAGTTGCTGTCCTGTTCGCGACTCGGGTCGTTTGGCGTGGCGCGTAGTGAATCGCCTTACACCAGGTTGCCTCGTAGTCACGCGGTCCCGCAAGCGGACCGGAGCCTTGCTCCCGGAAGCCGGGGGCTCGCTACTCGCCGACCATGCTCGTCTGGGCTGCGGCTTACGCCGCTTGCTCAACCCACTCGGCCTTCATCTGCTCTGCCCGCTGCCTTATCCGCTCGAATTCGGTTTGCCTGGTGGCTTTCGCGGCTGCCTTCCGTGCGAAAACTCCATCGATGCCTCTTTGATTATCTGTTCTAGGATTATCGTTTATTAGCGTTGTCGATTCGTGCCAGGGGGCGTTGTCGATTCTTCTCAAAGTCGTTGTCGATTCGTGCAGTGCGGTCTTCGGCTTCTTGCTTCGGTTCTTCCCCTGTCGTGGACACGAAAGCGACACAATTGGTCCGTCAACGAATAACAGGCCGAATTTGTTCTCGTTTTGTTTTCTTACCCAGGCTGTGTTCAGGATGCCCTTGGCCCTGAGCTTGGCAACCGCACGGCAGACATTCGCTCGTGGGATACCGCTCACAGTTTCAAGGTCTCGGTATCTAAACCGTGCGTATCGTTCGCTTTCCTCCAGCCGGTCGAGCCTGCGTTCTTGCGGAAGACGCCTCATGCAGTAATACAGCATGACGATTGTCTCGTTCGATGTGCTGCCTCCCCTTGCCGCATGTTTGAGCATCCTCCGTGACACCGCGATACGCCACTCAGAATCTTCCTGCTGGGCAGATTCCAGCGTGGCCCTTACCTTTGCCTGGGCTCTTTCGATTTCGCCTCGTGAGAGCCGTCTGATGCCCTTGATGCCGCTTTTGCAGTTGACGATGTGAGCGATATCCACCTTGCTCCTTCTGTGAAGTCCCTCCTGCTCGCACATCGCGGCGTAGACCCGTAGCTCGTTTCGCCGAGAGGTAGTGTCAAGTCCTGTGTAAATTGCCGAGGGTCATCCTTCACGATTCTCATGCGGCGTTGCTCTTGGTTTTTGCTTTTGGCTTCGGCAGCGGGACCGTCCCGCATAGGTGGGCGGATTTGAGTCGTCGCCAGCTC
>JAUVGW010000187.1 GCA_030593565.1 Phycisphaerae bacterium
GGCACGCCCGACGGCCACGATCGGGCGGCAAACGCCCTCTCCGGGTGTCAACGAATCATCCTGGGGGTTGTCGCCACCGCCCTCGCCGTGACCATGATCTTCACGCCGTGGACACGCATCGTCCGAGAAAGTTGGGGTCTCGACGCCATCCCCCTGCTCGCCGACCTCATCATCCTGGCCCCGTTCTTCCTGTCGCTCGCCATCGAATGGATGATCTTCTATCCGGCCGACTGCCGCCTCAGACAGGCGGCGCAGGCCCTCGCCGGTACCGAGCCGGCGACCCCACATCCGATGAATGATGCCGCCCTCGCCCTCGCAGCCGCCAAACGCAAATGCCCGGCGGCCGACGCCTCACTCGCCACCTACGTGATGGACAAGTTCCGTCATCAGGTCCTCATCATCGGCGTCCCCATGTCGATGATCGTTTTCGCCAAGTATTTCACCGATCTCTTCAAGGCCGACCTGCAACGGCTCACGCATCTCCCATGGGCCGCGGACTCGCTCCTCGGCATCGCCTCCGTCTGCATCCTCGGTCTCGCGCCGCTCATGTTGTGCTACATCTGGGCTACCGAGCCGCTCCCTTCGGGCCCCTTGCGCGACCGATTCGTGCGCACGTGCAAACGCATCCGGCTGCGATACCGTGAAATCCTGCTTTGGCACACACACGGCATGGCCGTCAACGCCGCCGTTATGGGCTTCGTCGCGCCCCTCAGATACATCCTCGTCTCCGACGCCCTCCTCGAAACCATGAACGAGGAGGAAATAGAAGCCGTCTTCGGACACGAGGCCGGACACGTCCGACACTGGCATCTCCAGTTCTTCGTTATCTTCGCCCTCGTCTCCATGTACGTTGCCGGCGGGGCACTCCACCTCGTCTGGTTTTGCGGCATCACGTGGAATATCGATATCGCGAAGGACATGGAAGTCCTCCAACTCGTCGCACTGACGACCCTGCTCGGCTGCTGGCTCCTGGGCTTCGGCTGGATCTCACGCAAGTTCGAGCGACAGGCCGATCTCTATGGCGTCCGATGCCTCGCCGCCGACGTCACGTCCTGCGTGCCGCACTGCCCGGTCCACGGCGACAATCCACGGCCCGGCCTATGCACCCATGCCGCCGCCGTCTTCGGCAGAACACTCATCAAGATCGCGGATCTCAACGGCATCCCCAGGCATGCGCCGTCGTGGCGACACGGCAGCATCGACGACCGTTGCCGCCTCCTCGAGCAATTCGCATCCGGCGGTGATGCCGTCAAACGCTTCGATCGCTCCATCCTCCGGATCAAGGTCGGCCTCGTCTTCGCCACCGTCATCGGCACGATCGTCGCCGCCCTGCTCTACGGCGAACAGATCCTGCACGCACTGAAGAACTGGACCGGCCCCTGACGACAAACGTCTCGCACGAGCGTTCAGGGGTGGCACGGACAAGGACTATTAGCCCGGCATGGCGAGCCATGTCTCCTGCATCCGAATTTGGAGCGCCGTTCCCCCTGGATCCGAGCCTGGAGCGCGAGCGACGGGTTTCCGTCTGGCGTCCGTTCATCGGACCCCTACCTCGCGCTTGCGTTTGGGGCTCGGTTCGGCGACGCGCACGGCGTGCCGATCATGACGAGCGACTGCCCGAACGGCAACCGGACGACGCGCTCGATCGCGTCCACGAACGGCACAAGGCGGTTGAACGTCCGAGCGGCGGAAACCGAAATGCGTCGCCGCCGCAGGACGCGCCCTTCCCACAGCCACCCGAAGTACCCCAACGCGTTCATATAGAAACTGTACGTGGTTTTCAGTCCGGCCTCCGCAAACAGGGCTCGCAGCCCCCGACGGTTGTAGCGACGGTAATGGCCAAACGACTGGTCCATCGTGCCATACGCGCTCATGTGCGCCGGAACCAGCATCACCACCCGCCCGCGATCGAGACAAAGCTCACGCATTCGAGACACTGCGATAAGGTCATCCTCGATGTGTTCGAGGACGTTCAGACAAAGGACAGTGTCGAAGCTCCCGGCCGGAATGTCTTCGTTCGGACAATGCTGGATGGTGTGCGGCGCGAACGAGATGTTCAGGTGCTCCGCGAACCGCCGACTGATCTCGTGGAGTGATTCCGCGTGCGGCTCGAGGCCGACCACCCGTTCCGCATTCAGCAGAAACTGCGTGATGTTCCCCAGCCCACTGCCGACTTCACAGACCGAGCCGCGTATCCACGGACGAACCTTGTTGAAGATCCAATGATTGTAGTTGTACAACTCCTTGATCAGCTCGAGGGAGGTGTGGACCTCCTTCGTGGCTGGTGAATCCAACGATGCGGCATGTGGCAAGGCAGCGGTCGCGTCCATCCCACCTTTATCGGCACTGCCCGGCAGCGCCCGCAAACGGAGGGCAATTCGGTCTGGATGCTGTTTCAGTCCCCCATGTGGCACCGGCGTCTCGCCGGTGGTTTCACAGGTGTTCGGGCAGCACGGTCTGACGCCGTCAAGCCGCGCTGGGCACCAACCACGGCCAAGCCCCGCTTGACCGTGCCCCCCCCCGGGGCGGTGGGACCACTGGGGAGACGACGGTCCCACAGTCAATCGTGAAACGTTATGGGCGCGATCCGCTGGGGAACGCGCCACGCACCGGAAACACAAGACCCCAACACTCGATTCAACCTGCCGGCATGACTGTCCGATAAGACATCCACGGACTGCGCATCCCGCCCGGAAAGGCCGCGCGTCGCCACCACCACGGAGCCATGCCCATGTCGAGCCGCCACGCCGATCTACCGCCCGTGGACGTCGCCCGCCGCCGACGCGTCGATCTCGCGATCTGCGGCCTCACCATGCTCCTCGCAGCCGTCGTCCTGACCAAGGACATCTCCACCGGCGGCTTTCGTCATGGTGACGCCACCGCACACGCGATGGACGGCATCCTGATTCATGACTGGATCGCCGCCGGCCCAGACGCTTGGTTCGCGCCGACCGAATTCGCCGAACGTCAATACGCTCACTATCCGGCCCTCGGCATCGGAAGGCACCACCCCCCCGGCTACGCGATGGTGGAAGCCGGGTTCTTCGCGGCCTTCGGCGTGTCGATCTTCTCTGCACGACTATGCGCAGTGTGCTTCGGAATGATCGCCGCGGCCGGCACGTATACCTTCACGCGCTTTTGGGCCGACCGCCTGACGGCCGCACTCGCCTCGATCATCCTCCTGACCCTCCCCGCCACCACCACCTGGGGGCGACAAAACATGCTCGAGGTTCCCACCCTCGCCGTGATGATCTGGGCCGCCGTCGCGCTGGCATGGTACCTTCGCCAACCAACAGGCAGACGACTCGCCTGCGTGATCACGGCGGCAATCGCCGCCATCTTCTTCAAACAGCCGGCGGTCTTCTTGATGAGCGCTGTGGCGCTCACCGTCGTCTATGTCGCAGTGAAACGCAGATGCCATCCCGCACACGCGGTCGTGGCCGTCGTTCTCGCCGTCTTCGTCACAACAGGAACCGTGCTTAGTCTCGGCGGCGCCGGTCGTAAAGTGCTCAGTGGTTTCGCGACATTCTCCGATCGATTCAGTTTCGCCGCCCTCACCTTCTACGCCCGTCAGTTCCCACACCAGGTCTCCTGGCCGGTGCTCATGGCCGCCATACTCGGCATTGCCTTCTCCTGGCGCAGGCTTCGAACGGTGCACCTCTTTCTGATCGCGTGGCTCCTTGCCTGTTATGCCATGCTCACGATCGCCGACTACAAGAATCCCAGATTCCTGTACTTCGCCTTGTTCCCGCCGGCGGTGTGGGCCGCCTTCGCTGCCGGGGCGATACTGGCGCGGGTCCGCACGATCAGACTCCGATTCGCCCTCGCCGGCGCCGCGGCCGCCGCATGTTGCGCCGTCGCCCTCACCCGGCCGGTCAAGCTCCGCCCCGACTACGGTCCCGTCGTCCAGGCGCACCGCGACAAGATCGAAGACCACGTCGTCCTGTTCAGCGGGCTGCGCGACGCTGATTTCATCTTTGCGGTCCGCGAGCACCTCCCATGGCGGCGGTCGATCATCCTGCGGGGCAGCAAACTCCTCTACAACTGCAATGTCCTCACCGAACTCGATTTCGTCTCCAAGGTCTCGACCACTAACGACGTGGCGGGCATCCTCGACCATTACGCATTCCGACACGTTTTCGTCGAACGCGAAAACAAATTGAATATCAACGAGGATGCCCTCCTGCGCGAGTATCTTTCAACGGCTCGAGCATACCGCCTTGCCGCATCCCACCCGCTACAAGCCCACCCGGCTCCAACGAAGCGCGACGTCACGATCGACGTCTACGAAGCCCACCGGCCCAGACAGCGCCTCGCCGAGTCTGTCGACATCGACCTCCCAAACGCCGCCCTCACGATTCGCGTTGACCTCACTGAAATGGACGAATAACGCCAAGGACGCCGCCCACGGACCGGCGCCCCCCGTCGCGCCGTTCATCAAACGCAAACGATGAAGTTACATCCCCCTGGCTTGCCGTTTGGCGGATCACAAACCAAGCCGTCCCGGCAAAGGCTCGCCCAGCGACATCACACAAGTCCATCCCAACCGCTTCGCAAACGGAACAACCGCAAACAACAGTCGATCCACCGTCTCCAGTCCACCCAACACATATGAAAAAACACGTCCGCCCCGAAACGGCACGGCCAGAATGCTCGACAGATGAAAGAACTCCGTCTCGACCAAACCAAAATACCGCCTTGCCAGCGCCAAGTCCGGCATCACCAACGGATGCTCGTCCTCCGTGCGCAATCCAGGCGTCAGCCGGCGATACATGTTGATCAGCGGATTATGCCCCATCGGCTCAATAAAACAGGCCCGGCCATCGGGCTTCAGCGTCCGCGCCAGCTCGGAATAACACCGGCCAAGATCGAGATGATGCAGGATCGCCTTCCCACATATTACGTCGAAGCTGTCATCCGCGAACTCCAACGCCTCGGCGTTCATCACACGGAACGTCACATCACCCGGGACTTCCCTCGCGGCCTTCTCCTTCGCCCGTCTAATTGCCACCTCGGAGATGTCGATGCCGGTGACTCGCGCGCCCCGCCGCGCGAGATGAAAGGCATAGCTGCCTGGTCCGCAACCGTATTCCAGCACGCGCTTGCCCCGCGCGTCGCGGCTCAAGGCGGTCAGATACCGGTCCATGCTCGCCCGCGTGATGCTGTAGTACTTGTCCGCCGCCCGCTCCGCGGGTCCGCGGAGACGCTGATTATGAAAGCGCCGTTCTTTCTGAATGCGATCGTCCATGCTCCGCCACGCCGAGCCCATTGAACATGTCGGCATTTTGACGTTTCGTTATCTCGGTGTTTTGATGTTTCGACATTTCGATGTTCCAGCGCCTCACCGAACGGGCGCCAAGGCATCACCGCGCACACGACCGACGGCTGACGCTGACACCGCCGCCGCCGATCAGCCGTACGGACTCGCAACCGGTGGCGAGAACATCGGCCCCAACCGCTGGAGCGGCCGACGTCTCCGACGACGCACCTCGGGCTTCCACTCACGTTTTGCCTTCTCAACGGCCGCCTCCAGCCGCCGGTGACGCAACTCGCGACGAGTCGTCGCCTGCAACGCGATGTTCAAACCCACCATCACGAACATCAGTTCCAGGTACTCCTCGTTGTGGAACAGGCCGTGAACACAAAACGCGAGCAAGCCCAGCAGGAGACCACGCGACCAATAGTACGCCCATCGCATGTCTTGCGGCAAACCGTGGGCCCGTCGCATAAATCGGTACACGCTGATCAGCGTGCCCAGGATGATCGCCAGCCAGATCGGGTGGCCCACTATCCCTAATTCGGCCAGATTTTGTAGGTAAATATTGTGCGCGGCCTTTGCGCCTCCGACATGACGTTGCTTCGCTCGCTCGAAGTTGTTGAAACCCACCCCGATTGCCGAGTTCTGCTCCAACAGCGTTCTCGCCGCTTCCCACGTCTCGAATCGGGACTGCGCGGATGGATCGTGGCGATACTCCAGAATCGAAACGACACGCTCGTGCACCTCCCCACCCGACATCGTCCATGCCACGATCGACACTGCCGCGACCGCCAAAAACGCCTTCAATCGGTGACGACTCGTCCACGCCATCCCTCCCAACACAATCGCGAACGCCACAAACCCGGCACGAGACCGCGATCCGATGATCCCCAGGCATATCATCGCCGCGCACAACAACAACAGCGGACGCCATCGGGCATGTTTCACCGACAGTGCGAAGTAGAACACCATCGGCAAAGTCATCACACTCAGCAGGGCAAACAGGTTGTTATCGTATGTCCGGCCGTACACCTGGTGCGGCCCCAACGCAATGACCTTGAACCCACCCTTAATCGCCCAGAACGCCGTCGCCAGCGCCACGACAATATACAAAATCCGGAACCGCCGAAGGTCCGATGCCAGCCCGGTCATCAAGACCACCACAAGCAGAACCTTGCATAATCCCCGAAACTGATACGACGTCAACGACAACGGGTATGGCACAAACAGCCGCGTGATCATGATGTACGAGACCAACACAACGAACAAAACGAGTGGCCAGGACATCTCGAACAACGGGTTCCGTACCAGCTTCTTCGTCAATCCCACGACGCGACCCGTCCGCGCGTCTCGAGCAAGCTCAACGGACAAACGGGGTACCCCAAACGCCACCGCCCCGATCACCAACGGCACGCCCACGAACATCGCATCCTGAAAATCACCCCGCCAGCACAACAGCTTCGGTTGAAGCAGCGACACCACGTAGTAGACGCACAACCCGAAGAACGGCCGCGTCAACACCAACGGCAGGATCGCAAACAGGATGCCGGCATACAGCAGAAAACGCATAGCAGCGGCCCAGTTACCGGACTACTTCCGACGTCAATAACTGCTTCGGTTCCGCCTCACCGGCATGAATATCGGATTGAAAGACCGGCTCCGCCAGCTTCAAGATCACATCATTCAACCGCCGCCCACCGGCGTCCCACGTAAACCGCCCGCAAACACGTTGCCGGGCCGCCTCCCCCAGCGACCGCCGCAACGCCTCGTCGCCGATGAGCGCGTCCAGCGCCGAGGCGAATGCCGCCTCCGCCGGTCCAGCCAGAATCCCGCTCCGCCCGTGCTCGATGATCTCGCCGTTCGCATTGCACACGCCTCGCCCATCCGGCGCCAACCCCAAACACGCCATCCCACAGGCCATCGCCTCAACCAACGAACTCCCGAACGACTCCCCTCGGGAAGGAAACGCGAAAACGTCCCCCGCCCACAAAAAAGGCCGAACATCCGCCTGATCACCCACAAAAGACACAACCCCGCCCAACCCCAACGACGAAACCAACGCCGCCAACTCCCCCCGCTCCGGACCGTCGCCCACAAGCAGAACCCGATCGGGCATCCGGGAACACCGCGGCAACGCGCGCAACAACAGGCCCAGGTTCTTCTCCGGCGACAGCCGCCCAGTCCACACCACGACCACATCCGATGCGCGAATACCCAGCCCGTTGCGGGCCCGCGCTCGTGCTTCTAAATCCAGCGGCCGAAACCGCCCCACGTCAACACCCCCATGAACCGAACAACACCGCGCTGGGTCCAAACCATAAGTCGTGACCGCCAGCTCGCGTGTATGGTCGCTATCGAACACCACCGCATCCGCAACTCGCATCGCCCGACGCTCGTTACCACGCTTCAAATGCCGGTCCACCGCATACGGCAACCGACGAACCACCCCCAACGACGCCTGATCCGCGCGCTCGGCCCCCTCGTGTAGTAACGTCGTGCCGCCGCACACAAAGACGACTGGCTTCCAATCGTCGTGGCACCGGCGTCTCGCCGGTGGTCCTCGTAGCGTCGGCTCATGGGTGGCACGGACAAGCGTCGAAAGCGATGCCGATCCGCCCCGGGAGATTGCTTCCGCTTTACCCGGAGGGCTTGATTTTGATGCCTTCGAGCTTGTCCGTGGACCTGCAAATCGCTGCACCGCCCCCCCGCGGCCGACGGTGTCCACCGTGGTAGCATCCACTGTCGCGCCGGCCTCCCCGTCGTGCTCGCTCGACCGACGACGGCACCGGCGACCCGTCATGCCATGCCGCGACGCATACGCCGCCACAACCTCCGGCTGGCAGGATATCAGCACATCGTGCTCCCCCCCGATCTGTTCGATGATCCGAGTCGCAGCATCCCGCTTGGCCCACGCTTGAAAACACCAGTGAACCGGCCGCCGCTGTGCGACCAACACCGTCGACACCCCGATGCCGTCGACCTTACCGCCCTCAATGTCGGTCTTCTCCCGGCGTACGACGAACGAAAGCTCGTGCCCGTTTGCCCGAAGCTGCTTCGCCAGTTCCACCGCGCGGGCCGATAAACCACAGCCTTGACGGCGTAGCGTCGGCATGTGCCAGACGATCTTCAAGCCGCCTCCTCCTCGTGGTGTTCATCCCCCGTTGTCACGCGCAGACTCGGCGATCCCGCGACACAATCCTCGACAACCTCCGCGAATCGCGCCGCCAACCGATCACGCCGATACCGGTCCACCACGCGCCGATCCCGGGACACGTTCAACAAACCCGACCGCCACCCGTCGTAGCAGCGCTCGATCGCGCCACCCAACGAATCGGGCTCGCGCCGGTCCACCAGCGTCACGTTGCCCGCCTCCTCCAGAATCCGCCACATCGCCGTGCCCCGGTGGATCATCGCAATGATGTGCCCCCCGAACGCCAGATACTCGAACATCTTCGCGGGAATACACAGCCGCCCACCGTCATTCGCAGGCGTCACCAACAGCAGCACATCCGCTCGGCCCATCTCGCCGATCGCCTCGTCGTGCGGGCGATAACCGACATCGCACACGTACGCCCCATCATCCTCGCGCAACAACAGACGCTGCGACGCCGACAAACTCCCGACCAACCGCAAACACAAATCCCGCGCCACATCGGCCCGTTCCGAACGCAGCCCCCGAATCGCCACCAGTACAGGTTCGACCGTCTGCTCGCGATAGAACGCCCCCACATGCGACAACGTGAATCGCGGCGCGCCACCCGTAACGTCGGCCCCCCGTGGCCGACGTAGACCGCGAGAATGCCTCCGTAGCCTGCAACGACCCTCAACATGGGTCGTGCAGCACTGTGGCACCGGTGTCTCGCCGGTGGTTTTCTCGACCGAAAACGCAGTCACCGAACCGTTGCCCGCCGCTTCACCACGGGCTGCTGGCCCATCCGCCGGATCAAAACCGTTCGTAATCGTCACAAATCGACAATCGCTTGCATGTGAATACCGAGACCGCAAACGCTCCCCCAACTCCGGACACGTCACAACAACCCGGTCCGCGTCTTCCACAATCCGCCGCTCGATCCACCGCCAATACCGGTCCGACCTTTTCCCCCCCCCACGATACGCAAAATTATCGAGGATCGGATCGCGCAAGTCCGCCACCCACGGCAATCCCAACCGGCGGTGCAGCCACAGCCCAACCAAGTGCGTCGAATGCGGCGGGGATGTCGTCACTACGGCCTCTATCTCGTGCCGCCCCACCAAACGCCGGGCTTGCCGAATCGCCGCCGGCGCCCACAACATCTCCGCCTCGGGCAACGGCAACCGCCCCACCAAACGATCCAGCCGCCAGTAAAGCCGATCCTCCAAATCACTCAACCAGCCGTCCGTCCCTCCTTTTCTCGTCATGTGCCGACACACAGACGCGGCAACGCCGGCCGGTTCCAGTCCGCACGTTCGATGCACAAACACATCATCGCCGAGACCGTGTGCCAACTGCGGATCGAGCAGCGGATAATGCGTGTGCCCCGCCGACACAACGTGCGCTCGCCAGCCCACCTCCGGCAAATGGCTCGCCAGTTTCGCCACCCGCTGTACCCCGCTACCACCAATCGGCGGAAACTGATACGTCACCAGCAATAGTCTGCGCAACGCCTTGTCCTCATTGCTTCATCGAGCACCAAACGGCCCAACCAAACACGATGGGCCAACCAAGCGCGCCCAAGCCCACGGATCGCAATCCGT
>JAUVGW010000181.1 GCA_030593565.1 Phycisphaerae bacterium
GGACGACGCCGGCGATCCGTCCGCACCGCGGCTGCACGATGTTGCGCTGTTGTACCGGGCCTACCTCGACTACCTCGGGTCCGACCGAGTCGATCCCGAAGGCGTGCTCGACCTGGCGAGGGCGCGGCTGGCATCGCTGTCATGGACAAATGGTGCGAGCATCTGGATCGACGGATTCGCCGGGCTGACGCGGCAGCAGGCGCGCATGATCGTGGCCCTGTCGCAGCGCGCGGCGCACGTTGACATCGCGTTGCTGTTAGACCCGGCGCGCGGCCGCACGCGCGACCTGGACGCCGAACCGGATGATCTGTCGCTATTCGCCCGGACGGAGCGAACGTGGTTCTCACTCGGTAAGTCGCTGATCGAGGCGGGCGTGTCGATCGAACCGCCGGTCTTGCTGGGCGAGTCGGGCTGCCCGCGATTCCACGAGTCGCGCGAGTTGGCATCGTTGGAACGCGATCTATTCGGCGTACCGGCTACAGAGGCTACGATCGAACTTGATCCACCGGCGAGACGCCGATGCTCCCCACCGGCGAGACGCCGGTGCCACAGTCCTGTTTCGGTCCAACCCGTCCGCCCCGTCCAACGTTTTAACCCTGTCCGCCTCGTCAGAGCGCCGGACCGCCGGACCGAGGTGGCGGCGGCCATCCGCGCGCTCCTCGATCTGGTGCAACGACCTGACGCATCGTTGCGGTATCGCGACATCGCGATCGTCGTGCGAGACCTGGGGCCGTACCATGATCTGATCTCCGCTGAGCTTCGATCACACGACATTCCGTTCTTCATCGACCGGCGACGACCGACCTATCACCATCCGCTCGTGTTGTGGGTTCGTGGTGCGTTGGGGCTGCACGTGGATGGCTCGTTCGGCCAGTCGATCGCTATGCTGCTGAATAGCGGGCTGACCGGGCTAGGCGACGACGCGACCGACACGCTGGACAACTACATCCTTGCACACGGGCTGACATCGGCGGCATCCTGGGACGAACCATGGACGTATGCGGTCCGGCCGGGCCGCGAGGACCGCGCGCCGACAGCCGCCGCGCTGGCAGCATTGAACACCGTCAACGAAGCACGCGACGCATTGCGCAGCCGGCTCGGAGAATGGTGGCCGACCGAGTCGGGCAAGCGCGGGCAGCCGGCCTGTCGCACGTGGGTGCAGCGGCTGTATGCATTGCTGGAACGGATGAACGTGGCGGACGACCTTGCGGCATGGTGCGACGAAGCCGCCGCGCGAGGCGATCTCGACGAGGCCGAGGAACACCAGCAGGTCTGGTCGGACCTGATGAAACTGCTGGACGAGATGGCCGAGACGCTCGGTAACGAACGAATGACTGCCGGACAATTCCGCGAGGTGCTCGAATCCGGCCTGTCGGCGTTCACCTTGGGCCTTGTGCCGGCAACGATCGATCAGGTCCTGGTCGGCTCAATCGAACGGAGTCGGCATCCGGCGTTGCGGGCGGTTTTTGTCCTGGGCTTCGAGGACGGGCGATTTCCGGCGCGAGTCAGTGACAACACCATACTCGGCGACGACGAGCGAGCCAGACTCGATGCGAGCGGCGTGAAACTCGGCAGCACACAGGCGCAGCGACTCCTCGACGAGCGCATGCTGGCCTACATCGCCGTAACGCGCCCGAGCGAGTTTCTATGGATCAGCCATCCCGAAAGCGACGAATCGGGGCGAACCATCGGGCCGTCACCGTATTGGGCGTCGTTGCGCGCGGCGCTGCCGGACGTGTCCGTCGAGACGGCCGAGGCAACCGGGCCCGCCGCCATTAGCACCGCGGGCGAACTGGCCGGTGAACTGGCGTTCGCCATGCGGGCGTGGTGCGAGCAAGACCAGGGCATGGAAGACCGCGCCTCGTGGACGGCGCTATATGACTGGGCACGGTCGTCGCCGATGATGAGCGCGACGGTCGGGGCTGCGCTATCCGCGCTCGCGCCACCGAAGGCGGCGGGCCTGTCTGCGTCGGCTGCGTCGGCCTTGTGGCGGCCGCCATACCGAACCAGCGTCACACGCCTGGAACAATTCGCCGCGTGCCCGTTCAAGCATTTCGCGGCCGGCGGTCTGAAGCTCGTGCAACGGGCGCAACACGAAATCTCGCCCGTGGACATGGGGCGGCTATACCACGCCATCCTCGAGCAGTTCGTCAATGAGCTGATGGAAACCGATGAACACCTCGCGGATCTGTCGCCGCCGGACATTGCGAGCCGTCTGTCGCGACTGAGCGAGACGGTCGTGCCCGCCTACGCCGAACAAGTTCGCATGGAAGACCGCGATCGCGACAAGGCGGTCTGGCGGAGCGACGTCGAGTTACCACCGGCCGTAACATCCGAACGCGGTTCGCAGGTCAAGACGCCGTTACGTCCTGTCGCAACGGAACTGGCGTTCGGCGGCGATGACCCGGGCGCTTTGCCCGCGTTGGAACTGGACCTGCCCGACGGTCGAACCATTCAGATCGTCGGCAAGATCGATCGTGTCGACATTCTGCAAACCGCAGACGCCCCGCTGGCCGTCGTCTTCGACTACAAACGGTCCATCGGCCGGAAGCTGCGGCTCGACGAGGCCTACCACGGGTTGGCCCTGCAACTGTTGGCGTACCTGCTGGTCTTGCGGGATCACGGCGAACGCCTGACCGACGGCGCGAAGCTCGTTCCCGGCGGGGCGTTCTACCTGCCGTTGCTCGGTGCTTGCGAGAAGGTGCCGCACCCGGATGACGCCGACGACGAGACATTCAACGCCTACAAGGCCTACAAGCCGCGTGGCATCATCGATTTCGACTGGATCGACCAACTCGATCCGACGGCGGAATCCGGATGGAGCGATGTATTTTCCATCTATCGCAAGAAAGACGGCAGTCTAGGTCACATCGACAAGTCCGACGCCATTCCGGATGGATCGTTGCCGGTCTTGCTCGACCATGTCCGGCACAAGATGATCGAACTCGCTGGTGACTGGATCTCCGGAAACATCGCCGTCTCGCCCGCCCGCCTCGGCAGACAACTGCCTTGTACCTATTGCGTCTACCGCCCCGTTTGCAGATACGAATTCGCCGCCCGGCAGGCACGGTCGCTCGCGACCATGAACCGCAGCCGCGTCCTGGCTGAACTGGCCGGGCATACGGGGGGACATGATGGCTGACTTCACGCCAACGCCATCCCAGCAGGCCGCGATCGAAACACGCGGAACCAGCATCCTCGTCTCCGCCGGCGCCGGCAGTGGGAAGACCGCCGTCCTTGCGGAGCGTTGCGCCCACCTTGTGGCGGACGTGCGGCCACCCTGCGGCGTCGACGGCCTACTGGTCGTCACGTTCACCGAGGCCGCCGCCGCCGAGATGCGACAGCGTATCGCCCGCGCCCTGCGTGAACGCATCGACGCCGATCCGACGAACCGTTGGCTGCAACGACAGATCGCGCTGCTCGATACCGCGTCGATCTCGACGATCCATGCGTTTTGCAGACACGTCTTGAACCGTTACTTCGCCCACGCGGACGTCGAGCCCCACGCGCCCATCATGGATGCCCAGGACGCCGTGCTGCTGCGACAGGAAACGGCCAAACAGGTTTTCGATCAATTTGCCGAACGCACCGGCCCGACCGGCGAAGCCTTCCTCGACCTGCTGGCCGCCTATGGCGGCGGTAGCGAACAGGGCCTGATCCGTCGCGTGCTTGACGTTGACGCCTTTCTGACGTCGATCCCCAATCCGCAGGCGTGGATCGAAGCTGCGTCACAACGGTACGACACCGATACCGCCGATGTCTTGCCGACCACCTGGACTCGCCTGCTTCACGAGACCCTGCAAACAGAACTCGACGCGCAGCGTCAGGCCGTCGTCGGTGAAATCGCCGGTCTGCGGCGGCATCCCGAATGCGTCTCGCCGGCGATCGGCTGTCTCGAATGCTACCAGCAAGCCCTGGATGATTGGCTCGGACAATTGAAAGGCGACAACGATCCCGAGTCATTGAATCAGGTCTGTATCCACGGCATCGGCGTCTTCGAGTTCCCCAAGACGCCACGGATCACCAAGAAAATCAAGGAACTGCCCGCAGACGAGCGGGACGCGTTCATCCATGCCGCCGACATCGTGCGCAACGTCTCCACGGAGCTGTTCAAGAAACGCCTGAAAGAAACGTACGGCCGTTTCAGCGTCGCCGACTGGGCCGCCGGCATTGTCCGCACCGGCAAACACGTCAAGACGTTCCTGTCGCTCGCAACCGCTGTTCGCAAGGTCTATCAACGACACAAACGCGACCTCGGTGTCGTCGATTTCGCCGACCTCGAACGGATGACGCTCGACCTTCTTCGCGATGACGCGACGGGCGTCGCCGCACGCCTACGGGATCAATACGAGCACGTGTTGGTGGACGAGTTCCAGGACGTCAACGCCGTGCAGGCCGCCATCCTTCGTTTGGTCAGTCGGGAAGGCGAATCGGACCGGCCCGGCAACTTGTTTGCCGTTGGCGACGTCAAGCAAAGCATCTACCGATTCCGATTGGCTGAACCGAAGCTATTTCTTGATCGGCAGGCTGGATTCATCCGCCATGCGGCGCGGACTCGATCGACAACAGGTGCCGCCGCGACTGATGGCAAGGGCGCCGGCAATGGTGCTGACGGAAGCGGATGCACCGGCAATGGTGCCGGTGTGGCCATCGACCTCGTCGAGAACTTCCGAAGCCGGCCCGCCGTCATCGACGCCGTCAACGCCATCTTCGAGCGACTGATGGCCCTCGATCTCGGCGGAATCGCCTACGACGAACACGCCCGATTGAAGGCCGGTCTCTCGGAAGATGCTCCCGCCGCGACCGGTGGTACCGGCGTCCCGCCGGTGGACAAATCCTGTGGCACCGGCGTCTCGCCGATGGGCCAAGACCAGGATGCGGCATCGCCCGTCCCCCCCGTCGAGCTGCACATCCTCGAATCAGTCCGCGCGACGGGAGACGATCACGCGGCGGATGATCCACACGCCGATGCCTTCGACTGGGAACAAATCGAACGGGAAGCCTACGTCATCGCGCACCGCGTCAAGGAGCTCGCCGACGCCGGCACGCCATACCGGGACATCGTCATCCTGCTCCGCTCGATGCAACCCCGGGCGGCCCTACTCCTTCGCACCATGTCACGGCTTGGCATCCCCGTCTTCGCGGATTCATCCGGCGGTTTCTTCGACTCGCTGGAAATCCTCGACATGCTCTCGCTGTTGGAACTGCTCGACAACCGGCAGCAGGACATCCCGTTGGCAGCCGCGCTTCGCTCGCCGATCTTCGGCCGCCCTGTTTCGGACGACGATCTCGTCGAGATTCGCACGACCGGCGACGGGCCGCGCGGTGATGTTCCGTTCCACGCCGCCGTCCGCGACTATGCCGAGAACGGGCCGGACGAGCCGCTGCGCAATCGCCTCGCCGCCATGCTCAACCGTCTTCACAACTGGCGACGACGCGCGCGGCAGCGGCCACTCGCTGATGTCCTATGGGAAATCTACGACGAAAGCGGTTATCTCGCCTACGTGACCGGTCTGCGAGACGGTAGACAACGCCGCGCAAACCTGATGCGTCTCCACGAATACGCGCGACAATTCGGCACCTTCCAGCGGCAAGGCCTGCACCGATTCCTGCGATTCGTCAACTCACTGCGCGACGCGGGGCAGGATCTCGATGCCGGCACGGTCGTCTCGCCCGGCGAGGATGTCGTGCGCGTCATGACCATACACCGCAGCAAAGGCCTCGAGTTCCCGATCGTGATCCTCGGCGAGTTGGGAAAACGCTTCAACCTCGCCGACGCCCGTGGACCGATCCTGTTCGACCGCCGCCTCGGCCTGGCGTTCGAGGCTGTCGACCTCGATCGGCGCATCGCCTACCCCACGCTGCCGCACCGCCTCGTGTCCCAAGCCGCCGAGGCCGAGGCCCGCGCCGAGGAAATGCGTGTCCTCTATGTAGCATTGACGCGAGCCAAACAACGGCTGATCCTCGTCGGCGCGGGCGCGGGGGATGACCTGCAGCAAGACAGACAGCGGTTCGCCGGGCACACCGGCCCGTTGCCAGTCCTGCATCGACGGACCGCGCATTCCATGCTGGACTGGGTCTCCGCCGCCATTGGATGTCAGCCCACCGACTGCGTCGCCTTCGGCGGCAAGGCAGACGAAACCCCCGCGCAGCCGACACCACCGCACGGCGGTCGGCAACGATCCGCTGACGGCCCGTTGTTCGACGTCCGCGTCTACGACCGTGAGCAAATGGCCGATTGGATCATCGACCCGCCGCAACGCCACGGCGTTGCCGAACGCCTGGAACGGTGCTCCCGGATGCAGCCGTTGCCGGATGTCGATGCCGCTGCCGATGCTGCTGTTAACGCCGATGCCGATACCGACGCTGATGTCAATGCCGATGTTGATACCGATGCTCAGCGCGCCGATCGTCTCGCGGTGAATCAAGACTGTGGCACCGGCGTCTCGCCGGTGAACGAAACCTGTGGCACCAGCGTCTCGCCGGTGAACCGCGTCGCTCGCCGACTCACGACCCCCTATCCCGCGCGAAGCCTGACGAAGATCCCCGCCGTCGCGGCCGCCAGCACAATCAAAAAACGCTGGGACGCCGGCCAAGACGACACCGATCCCGTCGCCAGCGAGCCGGGCCGTCCCCGGCCCGGTATACAACCAGCAAGCCGCCCCCGCTTTCACGAGCCGACATTCCTGGGGCGCAGCGGTGCGCCCGACCCCACCAGTCGTGGCACCTGGACGCACGCCCTCCTCGAGCACCTCGACCGCCGCCGACCGTGCGACGCCGCCGACCTCCGCGATCAACTCGCCGCCATGACCACCTCAGGCATCTTCCTGCCCAACGAAGCCGCCGCCATTTGCCTCGACGATGTTGCCTGGTTCTTCCAAACGTCGATCGGCGTCGCACTTCGCTCGACGCAAACACGTGTGCTGCGGGAATGGCCGTTCGTCATCGGCGTAGCCCCCACGCGCTACGACTCGGCCGCCACGGCACTGGATGACGCCGACATCATGCTCGTCCGCGGCATCATCGACTGCGTCTTCGACCGCGGTAACGGCTGGGAAATCCTCGACTACAAGACCGACGATATCTCGGCGGACGACATCACGGCCCGCGCAGCCGAATACCGAGGCCAACTCGACATCTACGCCGCCGCCGTCCAGGCCGTCCATCGCGAGGAAGTCCGCCACCGCTGGCTTGCCTTCCTCGGCCCCCGACAAATCACCGAAACATAATAAAGAAGCCCGGCGGAGCGATGCGATGCATCACGCCGCCGGGCAATAAAACTCTGTAATGTGCGGACAGTGTCGTGGCGAGCTATTCGACTCGACCCTTCACTTCCACCTTGGCGCCGGCCTCTTCCAGCTCATTCTTCAGCTTCTCGGCGTCTTCCTTCGAAATGCCTTCCTTGATCGTCTTCGGAGCGCCATCGACCAGGTCCTTCGCCTCCTTCAGGCCGACCTGCGTCGCCGCGCGGACGACCTTGATCGCGTTGATCTTCTTCTCGCCGGCCGCCACAAGGATCACGTCGAAGACCGTCGGTTCTTCCGCAGCCTCAGCCTCGCCGCCGCCCGCAGCCATCATCACCGCGCCGCCGCCGGCGGGCTCGATGCCGTAGGTATCTTTCAGATAGTCCGCCAGCAACTGGGCGTCCTTCACGGTCAGGTTGACGATCTTGTCGCCGATCTCCTTGATCTCACCGCTGAATTCCTTTGCAGGTGCTTCTGCCATCTTCGTGGCTCCTCAATACGCTTCGACGTGACCGGCCCCGCCGGCCAACGTCTGGTTCAACCGTTCCAATAGCCGGGGTCCCGTTGACCCCGTTTAACCCCGCTGCCGGTCGGCAGCGTTTTCCCGGGACAGTCGGAATCGGATGTCTATCTCCTTAATTGATGTTTGAACGACCAATGAAACATCCCAAAAGCCCACGGATAGCAATCCGTGGGTATCTGCCCGCGGCGAGCGAGCTTCTTTAGGCATCGCGCAAGAATAACATGACCGATTGCGCCGGTTGGCTGGCCCGTTGGCTTGCCGTTTGGCGGATCAAACATACATGTTATTTTTGCGCGACTCCTTAATCACTCAAACATCATCTACACATCGCCCTCACGCAACCTTGCTGATCGTCTCGTCCTTCTCCAGCTTGTCGATAATCGCCTTGATGCAACCGGCAACCTTGCCGCCAACATTCAGGCAACCGGCAATCGTCCGCGCAGGCGACACGGCCAGCATGACGATCTCGCCATGAAGCTCCGCCAGGCTCTTGCGCTTCGAGATCTGCTCTATATCCAGCAATTCCGGATCGCCATCAACCAAACCGAACTTCAATTCCAGCGCGGGATAGTCCTTCGTCAACCGCAGCAATTCCTTGGCGGCATCTACCGGACCCGGCCCGCCCGTGACAAACGCGCACGGCCCGTCCAACGCCGCCCCCAGCGGTGCCAGCACCGTATCCCCCAACACGCGGCGCATGGCCCGATTTTTCACGACATGGACTTCGATGTCCTTCTTGCGCAGCTCGCCGCGAACCTCGTTCACGGCCGTCCCGCTCAACCCGTGAACGCTTACCACCATCACACTTTCGAAATCGCGGTAACGCTTCGCAAGCTCCTGCTCGACAAGGTCTTTAATTTCGCGACTCATAACAACGTCCGCCTCTCTTTAGTGTTGCGATACCTCGAGTTCAACCCCCGGTGACATCGTGCCGCTGATGCACACCTTCTTGATATACGCGCCCTTGCTCGCGGCGGGCTTCAGTTTCCGAATGTGGTCGATGAACGCCAGGATGTTCTCCTTGAGGTCCTCGTCGGAGAAATCCGCCTTGCCCACCACCGCGTGGATATTCGCGCCCGCGTCGTTGCGAAACTCGATCTTGCCGGCTGCAAAATCACGCACCGCTGCCTCAACATCTGGCGTCACCGTGCCGTTCTTGGGCGATGGCATCTTCCCCTGCGGTCCCAACGTGCGGCCCAACCGGCCGACCTTGCCCATCGCACGCGGATGCGCGATGGCAACGTCGAAATCCATCCAGCCGCCGCTGATCTTCTTGACGAGCTCGTCGATTCCGACCTCCATCGCGCCGGCCGCCGTCGCCTTTTCGGCATCCTCGCCCTCGCAAAACGCGATCACGCGCTTCGTCTTGCCGATCCCCTTCGGTAGCGACACCGCTCCGCGGATCATCTGATCCGCGTGCTTCGGATCGATGCCGAGGTGCATCACGAGGTTCACCGTCTGCGTGAACTTCGTTCCACCGGCCATCTCCTTCAACAGCTTGATCCCGTCGTCCATGCCGTACTGCTTGCGCTGTTCCACCTTTTTGAGGTTCTCGGTATGACGCCTGCTCCGGCCCCGCATCGACCGGCCGCGATTGCGACGCCCGGCCGTCGACATCTTCTCCATCTCCGGCCCCTTGCCCGCCTTCTTCGGCGCCTTCTTGCCGGCCTTGCCCTTTGCCCCAGCCTCGCCTTTTGCCTTGGCTTCGCCTTCCGCCTTGGCTTCGTCCTTTGCTTCAGCCTTGACGGGCGCTTTCTTTTTCTGCGCGTCGTCAACTCCAGCGGGCGGGCCTTGTTCTTGCGCACCTTCCACCGCGGCGTCGCCGCCGCTTTGCTCAGACTTGTCTGTCATAATGGTAATCCTTCATGAAGAAGCGACCTCCCGGTCTGCCACGATTCACGGCTCGTGGTCGAGCCATATCCAACTTGGTGTGCTCATGCTGCCTGGCGACAGCGCGACGCGCTGTGCTCGCCGGCGTCTACCCCTCGATCTCGATCCCCATATTCCGCGCCGTTCCCGCCACGATCTTCTTCGCGGCATCCATGTCGCCGTGGCAGTTCAAATCCCCCATCTTCGTCTTGCAGATCTCCGCCAACTGGGCGTCGGTCACTTTGCCGACCTTCTCCTTGTTGGGGATGCCCGAGCCCTTGGCAACCTGCGCCGCCTCTTTCAGCAGCACCGCCGCCGGCGGGCTCTTGACGATGAAGTCAAACGTCTTGTCGCGATAGACGCTGACCACCGCCGTCACCGGCATCCCGTTCAGATGCTTCGTCCGGTCGTTGAACTGCTGAACAAACTGTCCGGGGTTCACGCCGTGCTGCCCACACGCCGGGCCGATCGGCGGCGCCGGCGTCGCCTGACCGCCCGCACCCTGAACCTTGAATACTGCCGTTGGTACCTTCTTCTTCTTCTTCTTCGCCACGTATTCTACCTCTACTACTTCAACTGTTGCGACAATGCGTGTCGCGTGCCCCTATTTGTTGGATCAAAGGTCCCCACACAGGTCAGGGTGCAACAGATCATACTCGCACATCTTCGCTTTGAAAAGCCTCTCACCCTCGACAGGATCGATGGTTGCCCAGTCAATCGTCACC
>JAUVGW010000004.1 GCA_030593565.1 Phycisphaerae bacterium
GAGCGTCCCGAGGTCGTTCATCCCAGCCGGCAGCCCAAAGGCCGGCTCGGGAAGCCACAGGAACGCATGGGACACGCCGCCGGCCGTCTCCGCCTGGCCGACAACCCGCCCGAGCTCGTTGATGTCGGTAGCCCAACTTGATTCGCCGCCAAGCGTCCCAAGGTCATTCATCCCGGCCGGCAGCCCGTAGGCCGCTTCGGGCAGCCACAGGAAGGCATGATGGTAGGGAGCGACCTGTGCATCCCCGACTACTTGACCAAGCTCGTTGATCGCTGTTGCGTTACTTTGGAGACCCCCGAGCGTGCCCAGGTCCGTCGTCACGCCGTCTCCCCACAAGAAGGCGTGGTGGTCCCCCATGGCGGTTTGCGCCTCGCCGACCACCTGGCCCGCCTCATTGATGTCGACAGGACTGGTATGGGTGCCACCGAGCGTGATGCCGGCGATCCACGTCATGTCACATTCGTCCGGGATGCTGTTGGCGTTGCAGTCCAGACTGGTACCGTCGTCGATGTCGCAACTGTCGGCGACAGCGTTTGCGTTGCAGTCCGGCTCGCACTCGTCGGGGATTTCATTGCCCGTGCAATCCTCGCTGGTTTCCTCAGCGATGTCGCACTCGTCAGGAACCGTGTTGTCGTTGCAATCGGCACAAGACGGGTCCTGTGGGAAGCAGTCTGCGATGTCACAACTGTCGGCAACGCCGTTCCCATTGCAGTCCAGTTCACACTCGTCCGGAATGCCGTTGTCATTGCAGTCCACGCTGACTTCACCGTTGCCGTCAGGATCGGTCGGATCGACATCGCATTCATCTGGGACGAGGTTCCCGTTGCAATCCTCACTGATCCTGTAGTCCCGGTCGGGATCGGCAGGATCGATATCGCATACATCCGGAACACCATTCTCGTTGCAGTCGTCGCTGACGTCACCGTCATCATCGGGATCGGTCGGATCGACGTCACATCGGTCCCAAACAGCATTGTTATTGCAGTCGCAGGGATTAGATTCGACGAACTCGTCCATGCCGGGGTGGAAATCGGTGCAGATCGGGTTTGTGATGTCGATGCTTTCATGGACGTCATGGACCCACCCGACCGGCATCGTTGTCGCGTCGAGCATCACCGCGTCGAATCCGTCTTCGAGGCCCGTGTCCAGGAGCCGCACTTCGCCCGGATCGCCAACTTTGGTAAAGGTAAACCTGGCGAATACATGTAACACCGAGGTGTAGGTTCCGCCGTTGCAATGTGTCTTCGTTGCCGTGACCAAGCCCATCGGCGGATCGTTGTCGGGATCGGAATCCGTGTGCACCTCGGACAGGTCAGCGGTTACGATCCACGCTTCGGGATCCGCCCCGCCGTAGTATACTGTGACGGCTTCGACCCCCACGAGGCTCAGTGCCACGACTTCGGCATCCACCTCAGTTTCTTCGGGCGGATCGGCCGGCGGGGAGCACCGGTCAAACGGATCGGCGTAGCGTTTGATCAGTGTGTCGGCGTCTCCGAAATCGCCGAACGGCGTTTCACCGAGCGGTACACCTTCCAGGAGAATCGTGCCTTCCCAGGCGTCGGAGCCGAATCCGAAGAAGTCGGCCGGGATGGCCGGAGAACCCGTCACGCCGAAATTCTGGCCCATCAGGCCGTTCGGCGTTGACTTCCATGGATCGATTGGATCGCCTTCCTCGCAGTCCCCATTGTTCTTGCCTGAACCCATGGGGCAATCTGCGGTTGAATTGATCACATGCACGAAGACATCTCCGCCGGGTTCAACGATGTCAACTTCGGTGCTCTGCCGCGGACACACCGCACCATGGCCCAAGTAATGGCCGCCGCGGGAGTTGCAGTCTGTTTCGGATGTGAACTCCAGGCATTGCATAGGACTCAGGCAACACGCGCCGCATTCCGGCCCGGCGCACACAGGCTCGCAGATGTCGAGAATCCAGTTTTGGTTCTGATCCAATTCCGGATGCTGTGCAACCTCGCCCAAGTCGTGGAGGCCGTTGCCGTCGCAGTCGAGGAACCCGCAGTCATCGAGATCGAGCCACATGATGAGATCTGCGTTGTTGATTCGGTCATCCCCATTGTAGTCGCCGGCACAGTCCGAGCAGCGCCCACATTCTGGAGGCCAGCCGGGCCAACAAGACGGATTGATGAAGTAAAGCCGCATCCATTCCGCCGCATCCAACGGAGTCGGCCAATAGCCGTCGCAGTCGACATCGCAGGGCTCGCAGGATTCCCCTGCGAGGTACGCCGGGACCACGCCGAGGGTGAGGGCGACCAACACAACACTCAATAGCCGCTTGGGGGCCATGGCGATCCTCCTCGTGAAGCGTGCAAAAGCGTTCGGTCGTTTGCAGGCCTATCAGAAACGAGTGATTCTGTCAAGGGGGAATCTCCCGTCGGACGATCTTCGAGGCCGTTTTCCGGCATTTTTTGCGGATGGCGAGGCGATTCTTGCCGCGTGTCGTTATCGCCTTCTTTGGGGCTGGCCGGAATCGGGCTCGGCCCGTGCTGACACACATTGAGTTTGACCCGGCGGGAAGCCTGACAGGATGGCAGCGGTGGGTAGAATGATCGGCATGCCAAACGACGTGGAGGTCATCGCGCTGACACCTGAGGATCGATCGTGGCTGGCCGCCCGTGCGACGGAACTGTGGGGTGGCGAAATCGTCATCAGCCGCGGCGTTGCGCACGATGTGGCGAAACTGCCTGGATTTATTGCGCGAATCGACGGCCGGCGCGCCGGCGTGGCGACATATCGTCTTACGGACGACGCGTGCGAACTCGTCACCATTGACGCGTTCCAGCGCCGCGCCGGCGTCGGAACGGCGCTCATTGCCGCCGTCGAAGCCGTCGCGGGCGATCGCCGGCTGTGGTTGATTACCACCAACGACAACCTCGACGCGATGCGATTCTACCAACGTCGCGGCTATGTTCTGACCGCCGCGTATCCGGGCGCGATCGAGGCGAGCCGCCGCCTGAAACCGCAGATTCCGCGCGTTGGAAATTACGGCATTCCGATTCGCGACGAGCTGGAATTCGTCCGCGCGAAATAGCGCGGCGTCGACCACCCGGCGCTGCCCGTTTCCTTCTCCCAGCACACGCCATGTGCCGATTTTCATGTTATGATGAAGATGCAACAACATCCCCGCGCGCTGTCTGGTCGCCCGTTTGTTATCACTGTTCTGATTGCCGTAAGCCTGATGGCGTGCGCGCAGGCCGGCGCGGCTGTCATCGGCGTACTCCAGGACAACGACGGCCGCCAGGTGGACTACCTCAGTATCCTCGGCGCGAGTTCCGCGGAGGCCCGGCTCGCCCTTCAACAGGACGGACACTCGTTCGTCACTTTGGCGTCACTCGAGCCGTATGTGCTCAATCAAGTCGACATCGTCTGGCTGCCGCTGCTCGACACGACCGTGACCTACACGGCACAAGAACGCATCAATATCCTGCAATACGTCATCGAGGGCGGCAGCGTCATCTGGATCGGCGATGCTGATGTCTACAACCTCGGCGACGATTCCTTCCTCAGCGCATTCGGCATGAACAAGCTGGCAGGCAATCTCGACGCGGCGCTCGCGCCCGCCGCGTGGGTGGCCGACTACCCCATTGTCACAGGCCCACACGGCGCGGTTGCCTCGATTGCCGAGAACGCCGGCTATGGCTTGTTCGCCGGTTCGCCGGAAGTCGTCGACGTTTTCGTCGGCGTGAACGAGGAAGATCCGCCGGAATCCGGGACATTCGCGGGCTTCCTCGACTCGACCAGCGGCTTCGCGGGCGCTGGGCGCGTCGCGCTGATCTGCGACGCGTCCATCTTCGGGCAGATGCTGGATCAGGAGGGCCAGGACCACCGCGCGTTTCTGCGAAACACGGTCAAATGGGTTGAGGCCGCGTCGGGCTATACGCCGAGTGGAATCGACATCGACACAGGTGAGCTGCCCACGGGCGGCGATGTCTGCACGGCCGTCCAACTCGTCATTGAAACCGTTTCCTCGACCGGCGAGACAACGGTCTCGCAAATAGGAGCCGGTCGTTGCGGCTTCGACGGCATTCCGCAGACCGAGCTTCCCGCCGACTTCCTTGGTCACGGCCTCGCCGTGCAAACCACGGCCGGTCTGCCGGCCCCCGCGAACATCACGATGATCGTGACATACGACGAGGCGGAACTGATCGCATTCGGCATTGACGAGATTGCCTTGCGGCTGTTCAAGCACGATCCGGACGCGGGCAACACGACTGACATTACAGCAATCCTCGACACAACCGCCAATACAATCACCGGTGCCGCGACAAGCCTGGGCTCGTTCCTGATCGGAGCCATCGTGCCCGCAGACGATTGCAACGAGAATGCCGTCCCGGACGAGTGCGACATCGACCCACTTGACCCCGACGGCGACGGCCTCGTCAGTGAAGACTGTAACGCCAACGGTCTTCCCGACGAGTGCGAGATTGACGAGAACAGTATCGCCTCCGGCGGGCCGTTCTACTGCCAGGTGGATTGCAGGCCGGACTGCAACAACAACGGCATCCCGGACAGTTGCGACGTCGACGACGGCGTCAGCCAGGACTGCAACAACAACGCGATTCCGGACGAATGCGAAATCGACGAAAACAGCAGCGCTCCCGGCGGGCCGTTCCACTGCCAGGTGGACTGCGAGCCGGACTGCAACGACAACGGCATCCCGGACAGTTGTGACATCGGCGACGGAAGCAGCCAGGATTGCAACGACAACGACATCCCTGACGAGTGCGAGACCGGCCTCGCACCGGAAATCACACAACAGCCGACGAATCAAGGCACCTGCAATGGCGGGGCCGCGACGTTCTTCGTCGTTGCCACCGGCCCCGGGCAGTTGACCTTCCAGTGGCGAAAGGACGGGGAGGACCTGTCCGACGAGACAAACGCCGACTATGCCATTGATCCCGTCACGTCGGGGGATGCCGGCACGTATGATGTCATCGTCACGAACGATTGTGGATCGACGACGAGCGACGCGGCCACGTTGACCGTACACGAAGGCCCGACCATCACGGAACATCCCACCGATCAGGATGCGTGTGAAGCCGCGGTCGCTTCGTTCAGTATCGTAGCGGCGGGCACGGGCGATCTGAGCTACCAGTGGAATCGAGACGGCGAACCGCTGTTCGACGGCGGCTCCGTGACAGGCGCGGAAACCGCGACCCTCCAAATCGATCCCGTCGATGTGAATCACGCCGGCCAATACACCTGCGAAATCACCGACGCGTGCGGAACCATCGAAAGCCAATCGGCCGTGCTCGGCGTTGACACGCTCCTGCAAGTCTCCGAAGGCCCCGCCGACCAATCGGCTTGCCCGGGCGACACCGTCGTCTTCGGCGTGACCGCGACCGGGACGGACAGCGCATACCAATGGCAGTATGACGACGGCGGCGGGTTTCAGGCATTAACCGACGGCGAGAACATCGATGGTTCGGCCACGCCATCGTTGACCATCACCAACGTCATGGCCGATGCGCAGGGCCAATACCGGTGCTCCGTCTCGGGCGCGTGCGGCGAACCGACCACCACCGATTCCGCCACGCTAACCGTGGGCGTCGACGCGCACATCGTCACCGAGCCGGCGGATCAATCGGCGTGTCCCGGCGACCCGGTGACGTTCACGATTGAGGCCGCCGGCACGGATCCTGCCTATCAGTGGCAGTTCGACGGCGGCGCCGGCTGGGAAATCCTGCAAGACGAAGGCGGCACAAGCGGCACCGGCACAGACACCTTGGTCATCGCCGCGGCTGAGGCGTCCCACGACGGAACATATCGCTGCATCGTCTCCGGCGAGTGCGGCCCCCAACTCACCAGCGCGACGGCCGCCTTGACCGTGGGCGCATTTCCGCAGGCAGCCGTCGGTCCGACTGATCAATGGGTTTGTCCCACCGATCAGATTGTGCTCGCCATCGCGGCGATCGGCTCGGAATTGTCCTATCAATGGCAGTTCGACGGCGGCGGCGGCTTCGTCGACCTGACCGACGGCGACGGCCTCGCGGGATCGCAAACCAACAGCCTGACCATCCACAGCGCCGGCCCCGACCACGCCGGACAATATCACTGTGTTGTTTCCGGCAACTGTGGCACGCCCGCAACCAGCGCACCCGCGACCGTAACGGTCGGGGCTGACGTGGCCATCGATGTTGGACCCATTGAAGAATCTGCCTGCCCCGGCAGCGATGTCGCGTTCACTGTGCAAGCAACGGGTTCCGGCCTGACTTACCAGTGGCAATTCAACGGCGGGGCGGCGTTTGTAGACCTCGTGGACGGCGATGGTATCAGCGGCGCGACGACCGACGCCTTGATCATCACCGGTATCGGCGAGCAGTACGCGGGCGAGTATCAATGCTTGGTCTTTGGTGCTTGCGGCGATGCCCGGGCCACGGACCCCGTCACACTACTGGTGACATTCGGCGCTTGCGATTGCAACAACAACGGCCAGGACGACGCTGATGACATCACCAGCGGCACCAGTCAGGACTGTAACGCAAATGGCATCCCGGATGAATGTGATGTCGATCCGTCTGATCCCGATGGCGACGGCACTGTCTCCGAAGACTGCAACGCCAACGACATTCCCGACGAATGCGACATTGACCCGTCCGATCCCGACGGCGATGGTACCGTCGCCGAAGACTGCAACGCCAACGGCATCCCGGATAGCTGCGACATCGACAATGAAACCAGCACGGACTGCAACGGCGACGACATCCCGGACGAATGCCAACTCGACGGCAATGACTGCGACGGCAACGGCGTTCCCGACGAGTGCGATCCCCCATACTGGGCCGATGCCGGTGAGCCGCTCGCCATCTGCACGGGCCTTGCGTCAGCGCTACTAGGTGGCGAGCCAGTCGCCGGCGGCTCGAATCCGCCGTACACCTATTTGTGGCAAACCATCGCCGGCCCCGACGGTGGTGCCACCATCTTGACACCAACGGCCGAACATACGAGGATTGTCGCATCGATCGAGGGCGACTACGAGATTGAGGTCCAGGTCTCCGATAGCAGCAATCCCCCGTGCGTCACAACAGATACCGTCATCATCACTGCGACACACATGACAGTGGACGCCGGCGAATCATTCGCCATGTGCGCCGATAGCACCAGCGAAGCACTATCGCCCCTCGTCTTCGGCGGCGCGGAACCGTACACGTACCTGTGGACGGTTGAGGACGGCAGCCCCAGCACATCGCCCGACCAATTCACCGGCACGGGGCCGCAAAGCGCGGGCCCGACCTTCATGCCGGATGCGCCGGGCATATACACGCTCCGCGTGACCGCCCTCGACGCGGGCGACCCGACATGCACCGCAACGGAAACCTTGACGATCCAGGCGCGCGGGCTGGCGATAGCAGTCGGTGACGACTTCGCCATGTGTGCCGGCGCCGAGTCGGCGCTAATGGATGCCGCGGTCGTGTCACCCGGCACCGAACCGCTTTCCTACCTGTGGACCATCGAAGACGGCAGCCCCGACACCGCCGCCGCCTTGTTCACCGGCACCGGCGACGAATCGTTGAATCCTACGTTCGCGCCTGTCGCGCTAGGCGACTATGTGCTGCGGCTGACGGTTCACGATTCCAGCACGCCGCCCTGCCAGCAGACCGAGACCGTGATCGTCACGGTTGGCGCGATGACCGTCGATGCCGGCGGCGAAGAAACCATCTGCGTCGGTGGCGCGGGCGTACGGTTGTCGCCGACGGTCGACGGCGGATTCGGTGAGCTGTATTACGTCTGGTCGGTCGAGCCTGGAAGCCCCAGCGCCGCACCGAGTCAATTCACCGATCCGAGCTACCACGATGCCGCGCCGCGGTTCATGCCCGCGGCAATGGGCAACTTCACCTTGCGGCTGACCGTCACAGATTCAGGTTCGCCGCCATGCGTCGCCAGCGACACGATTGTCGTCCGTGCGACGTCCATGACCGTCGATGCGGGCGACAACTTCACCACCAAGGCATTCCAGCCGTCGCATCAACTCGGCGCGATTCCGGTCGTGGGTGGCGGGGACGGCCCATTCGTGTACACATGGGAAATACTCGGCGGGCCGTCGCGAGACAGCGCGCAGCTCAGCGCGACCAACATCGAACACCCGTTCTTCACGCCGACGACCGTCGGATCCTATGAAATCGTCGTGACCGTCACGGATGCCAACGGCACGGGCTGTGCGGTAAGCGATACCGTCGTCGTCGAGGCAATCGCCTCGACCATGACGCTCCCCGTCAACGTCGAGGGGCGCCTGTTCATGACCCTGCAAGTAGACCATCCGCACACACGCGGCGAGGTCCGCGTCTCGTACGGCGCCGCCGGCGCACAGACAACAGGCGAAATCCACGACGACGGACCGGCAGCCAATTTCGACGGCATGATGCCGGCATCCGGTCCCACGCGGCGAATGTTCATCGACTCCGAACTGATCCCCGGCTCGTTCGTGGCCGTCCTGATCATGTACTACGATGACGATGAACTTGGCGCGACACAGGAAACAGACATGCGTCTTCATCGGTTCAACACCGCCACGCGCGTCTGGCAACTTGCCGCGGAAGGCGGCGCGGAACAGGGACCGTTCCCCGTCCGGCCGGAGCGTTCCGACCTGGGGCGCAACGGCGTTGATCCCACACACAATTATGTGTGGGCCGTCGTCGACTACTTCGGCGAATTTGCTATCGGCCTGCCGTCGCCGGTGGATGAATCATCGCCGGCCGCCACGCCCGCCAATCTGGACTCGCCGGAAGCATCCGAAGACCCGGCTGCCCTTGACGAGCCCCCCCCATTGTGCGGATTGTTCGGACCGGCAACTGCCGCTGCTACGTTGTGGCTTATGCTGTGTCATCGCGCTGGCACGTCACGCCGCCGACACCGCACGCAATAGTCGACGGGGGTGGCACGGTCAAGCGGAGCTTGGCCGTGTTTGGCGCCCACTACGACCTGGCCTCACCAGACCGTGCCGCCACCCGGCTTGCCGTTTGGCGGCGCAAGAAAACCGCCGGCACGCGCGAGCGAACCGACGGACACTCATCAATCCACACGATTTTCTATTTACGTGGCGGGGGCGATATCGAGGAGCCGCTCCACGCTTCCCAGATCCTTGATCACGTCACAAGTGGCGCGCACGTTACACGTATCGCCTTGCACCGGCTGAAACAGCCGAGGCGCCTTCGACCGCACCATCCAGATCCGCCCGCCGCGACGGGTGCGAACCATCGCGCTTTTCAACAGTTGCTTGCGATGACTGCGAGCTTTCCTGTTGGCTGGGTCCTTCGCGAACACGCGCGACAACGTCTTCGCCGCCGCCTCGCTGGGCGGCGTCTTCTTGACCGTGATCCGTACCATGCTTCCCGGCGTAATATCCACAACCATCACAAGCTCCTCAAAATTGCTGAGCCCCGTATTATACAGCGCGGATACCCAACCGCAAGCCGCCCGTACGACCACAAATCGGAGTGACGGACTCGTAGTATTTATCTTTGGGGCGGGACGGATAAAGATCGCTCACGAGGAGGCTGGGATTCAAGCGAACAGGCCACACCCTAACTAAATTTAGCATTATTGCTAAATTTAGTTGCCCCCCTTGACGATACTTAATTTGCCGACTATGCTCAAAATGTACCCTCTTTGATGGAGACCTGAGTATGAGCGAGAAGAATGGCAGGCGAAACCCGTTTCGACCTGGTGCGGGGCACATGCCGCCGTATCTGGCAGGTCGCGAGAACGAAGAACAGGAGTTTCGGGTTCTACTACATCAAGAGGTGATTACGGACAACATGATTTTGACGGGCCTGCGTGGCGTCGGCAAAACCGTGCTGTTGGAGTATTTCAAACCGATTGCGCAAGAGGAGGGTTGGTTGTGGGCCAACACAGATCTTTCAGAATCGGTCAGCATCAGTGAGGATCGGGTTGCGAAACGCATGATAACCGATCTCTCCCCACTTACATCGTCACTGGTGGTAAGCCAGGAAGAAGCCACGCCTGTGTTCAGCAAGCCGCTCAAGACTACCGAGCACAAACTGGACCACCGTTTTCTACAAACCCTATACGATGAAACGCCGGGACTGGTAACAGATAAAATCAAGGCCGTCTTTGAGATGTCATGGCGGTGTTTAGAGCGGGCGGGAAAAAGGGGCGTAGTCTTTGCATATGACGAGGCACAGACAATGGCGGATCACGTCGACAAAGGTGAATACCCCTTGGCCGTCATGCTTGAGGTGTTTCAATCGATTCAGCGCAAAGGCGCCCCTTTTTTGTTGGTGCTGACTGGCCTACCGACATTGTTCTCCAAACTAGTCGAATCGCGAACATACTCCGAGAGGATGTTCCATGTAGTGTTCCTTGACAGGCTCACAGATGATGCCTGCCGTGAAGCCATTCTCGAACCGCTGAGAGAATCGGACATACAGTTATCTGGTGATTCGGTAGATACGATCGTCAATGTTTCTGGGGGATATCCTTACTTTATCCAGTTTATATGCCGCGAAGTCTACGACCTGTTTATCGCGGGGACAGAATCTGTCCCGGTAGAAGAGATAATCAGCAAGCTTGACGCAGATTTCTTTTCAGGACGATGGCAGCGATTGACTGATCGTCAGAAAGAGCTGCTGACCGTTGCCGCCCAGCTACCAGATTCCGATAAGGAGTTCACTGTCCAAGAGATCACAGATAGTTCTAAACACCTGCTGGAGAGAGGATTTAGTTCTAGCAACACAAATCAGATGCTAGGTGCGCTTTGTGACAAGGGTTTGGTGTTCAAGAATAGACACGGAAAATACTCCTTTGCAGTGCCCCTATTGGATCGTTTCATCAAGCGACAGGCACAAGAAGACTTATGACTTCTTTGTCATTGCGCTTTGGTCGTATTCTTTATCTCGTTTCAGGTGCCGCACGCCCCGGGGTCTGTCCGGCGGGAGGCTATTTGACGTGTTGTGGCGCTGCACAGCGCCGCTCGACCACGGACGTGTGATCCCGCTTGGGCTCGACAGGCGGAACCACCGGTGCCGTGTGCACCGCGTCGTCCACAGGCTGAGCGCGAGCAGCGTTGTTTCGCTTGCGGAGGTTGTGGAAGTACTCCCAGAACACCCAAACGACAAGGGCCGCCGCGAGAACCAGCAGTACAGCATAGGTGGCGATTCGTGCACCGCCAAGCAAATGGGCTAATTTGCCACTGAAATGCGCGCTCAGCCAGATCCAGGTCGGAACGGAGATCAGGGCTGCGATGCCGTCAATCAGGATGAACTTCCAGTAAGGCACACGAAATGCACCAGCCGTCAGGAACATGACCGCCCGCAGGCCGGGCATGAAGCGCGCGGCGAACAGGATCTTCGCGCCATGTTCCGTATACAAACGTCGGGCTTTTGCCATAAGCCACGGTTTCGCCACCCGCCGAAACCACCGGTGCTCCATAATGCTCGTACCGTACCGGTGCCCCATCCAGAACAGGATCGAGTCTCCCAGCAAGACACCAAGGAGGCCCGTAAAGATCATCATGCCCAAATCGGCCTGCCCACGATGAACCAACCAACCGGCCGCGACCAGCGGAATGTCTTCCGGCAACGGCAGCCCCAGCCCGGCGGCCATCAATACGACGAACAAGCCGAGGTAGGACCACTTCCCAAGGAATGCCTGGAAGAACTCGTTCACGAAAACCTCCGAAGTCAACCGGCAGCATCATGCCCCGACTGTGCGAGGAATGATCCCACGACTGTTACGGTTTGATGGCTCATCACATGCCGCTCAAGCCCGCGGATGGCTATCCGTGGGCCGCTGCCTCCCCCAACGGGAGCCACGAAAGGATTGAACGCGGTAGTGCTCATCGCGTCCAGGGCCTTCGCCGCGGCCCCGCGCACCCGCTCGTCGCCGTCCAGCAACAACATCTGCAACCAGGACCTATGGTGCATTCCCCCTCTTGTCTGCACGTAGCCTACCAGCCAGACACGTCGCTCCACCGATAGTGACGGCAGCCGCTTCTCCATCTCCTCGCGGCCGACCTCGCCCAGACGAAACAAGCCGGCACACGCCTCATCAACCGCAGCATCGACAATTGTCTTTTTCTCGACGTTGCCCAGGCATCGGCCCAGCACGTCCGCCGCGTGGGCCGGGGGCGACAACTCGCCCAGCGCCTCGACCGCCGCGGCGGCAACCGTCTCGCGACCGTCCTGCCGCAACTCGAACAACGCCCGTTCCACGCTTTCATGATTGAGGAACGCCCGAAGGATTTGAATGGCGGAGTATTGCTGCTGCTCCGATCTCGAGTCTCTCAGGCTTGCCAAAACCTCGGGCAGAACCAGGCGTGCCAACTTAGGCTTTGCCTTCACCCGCGCGGCTTGCTCCGCCAGTTCCTCGGGCGTTCGGTTTTGAAGGGAACTTACAACGTTGCGAACTTGTGTGTTCAACGCCTGTCGGCGATAGAACTGGTATGCCAGATAGGCGCCGGATCCGGCAATCGCTACCGTCAGGGCGCACGCACACGCCGCAACCAACACGTGACCGAGCAAGCTGCCACGCCACCCGTCTGATGACGGCGCCACACTGTTTTCGTTCTGGGGCTCCACGTTAGCCGAGCTCCCGGAGGGTAGCTCCCTGCGCGACGTTGACGCGCCGAGGATGTCTACCCGACCAACAATCGGCCCGCCGGGGCTGGCCGAATAACCTAAAGTTTCTCGCTCCATCATACGCGGCGAGCAAACGCTGCCGCAGGATTGCCTGCGTCGCCACACCCGCCGCCTGGCACAACTTATCTACTTTTGCCCGCCATCGCCTCTACCCCGGGGGCCCTGACAAAATCGGCGGGACGCTTCTCAGTGCCGCGAGATGTAGCGTCGCCCCCCGCGGCCGACGTAAGCGTGGAGTGCCCCCACAGTACTTCACGTCGGCCGACGGGGGCCGACGCTACATTCGGTGTCGCAGCCCACCGAATCTGTCACGGCCCCCCTATACCGTCCCCTCCTGCTCCACGCCCAGCGACCCCGTGATGCGCTCGAAGTCTTCCAAACTGTAGTACTCGATCATCAGCCTGCCCGAGTGCCGGCGGCGGCCTTCCCGAATCGTCACCCGAGTGCGGAGCGCGGCAGTCAGCCTTTCCTCCATTTCTCGAACGGCGGGCCGAATCGGCGTGGGCGCCTTCCGGTTCGGTTTATCGCGACGCCGCGCATCCACAATGGCCGTTTCCAGCCGCCTGACGGACCATCTCTCCTTAACAGCTCTTTCACAATAGGACCATTGAGTCTTATGGTCCGAAAGACCGAGCAATGCCTTTGCATGACCAACACCCACCTCGCCCGCCTCTATTCGCTCAATCACTTCCGGCGCAAGGCCCAGCAGGCGGATGTAGTTGGTCACGGTTGCCCGATCCTCGCCAACCCGCCGCGCGATCTCCTCATGGGACAACTCACGCTGCTCGCAGAGCACACGGTATGCCCGGGCTCGGTCGATCGCGTTCAAGTCCTCGCGGTGAACGTTCTCGATCAATGCCAGTTCAAGCAGCTCATCATCAGGCGTAGACCTCAAAACCACCGGGATCACCGCCAACCCTGCCAGCCTTGCCGCACGCAATCGCCTCTCGCCCGCGATCAATTCGTAGCCGGTACTGGTGGGCCGAGCCACGACGGGCTGCAAGGCACCCTTTTCCTTGAGCGACGCAGCCAAGGACGCAAGGGCGCGCTCGTCGAAGTGGCGCCGTGGCTGGAGAGGATTCCGCTGAATCCGATCGACCGGAATCATCAGAAGCCGGTTAGTAGGCGGCACTCCGAGGAATGCCGAAGGACCAAGCTCGACGGAATCATGACGATCCAGGGTCCCGTCCGTCTCCTGTGGCGGTTCAGGGGTAATCAGAGATGACAGGCCCCTACCCAGCCGACGCGTGTTCTTGGGCATCACGAGCCCTCCTGTGGTGCTAGTGGCGTTTGATTATGGTGCCAGCTCGGGGGCATGGTAGCCTAGCGACCCACCACACACAACCGCGCATTCGAGGAATCATGTGTTCCACGTGGAACAGTGCGTCGAAACGGCCCGAGAAAGCGAGAACTAAGGCAACAACCCACCCCTTCGCTTGCAACTATAGGGTTTTAAGAAATCCTGAAGCGACCGACCTCCGTGTCGGACGACGAATACCAACCACCCTTGACGGCCGACAGGGGCGGCGGCCGCGACTCCCCTTCTTAAACTGCCCTAGTGCATCGCCACAGCACGTTCCACGTGGAACAGCAATTCATGTGTACATGCGATTGCGGAATGCGGAACAACCAGCTTGCCTCCCAACTCAAACTGAGCGATTCATCCAATGGGGAACCATTGCCTCCAGCCCCCGAGCCGCCTTTTTCACCTGAGCGCCCCAAACACCTGGGAACCGCCACGCGGGCCAAAGCCTGCGGCTCACGGAGCCTGTCCCCTACCGGAATACCGGAAGATGGAAGCGTTTGGAGCAAGCTACAACAGAATAGGCTCCGATATTACCCCGCCGCTTCTCTATTCCGAGCGAATGGGCCGAGCATACTCTGCGATATCACCGATACGTCGTGTTCACTGCTCTGCTGAGCCTAGCAGCCCGTGGCAAAAGTAATGTAGCGGCCGACCCCCGTGTCGGCCGAGCCCGTGAGCGGCTGTTATCCCGTACTCTACGGCCGACACGGGGGTCGGCCGCTACATCCGCCATTCTTGCGATTGCCTTGGCGCGTGGACAACTCGTGAGTCGACTTCCTCGCCACAAAGACCGACGACACGTTAAAATAGAAGGATGGCTCCATCGAAACGAACTCCAGACATCATAAGGTCTAGTTAAGGGGGACCGAAGAATGCGAAGATACAAAGGTATCCTTATTATAGTAGTTGTGGCGGCGTTCGCTGCGGGGTGTGGTGATCCGTATTCGCAAAGAAGGATCGCGCTCAGACGAGAATCGGCCCACTTTGCGACGGAGACTATCAGACTAGGCGAGGAACACCGCCGTGAGTTCCGGCAGCGCACGAGAGACGATATGAACAAGTGGTGGCGGACAGACACGGAACGATTCAATCATCGCGTTCAGATGATCGGCGATTACGTCTGGTGACGGAACGCTTGCGCCTAGGGCGGGGGACAATGTTGATGGACGGCCGGGCGGGGCCGCGCGGAGGACAGCCATGATTCAGTGCGGCGATTGTGAGTATTTCAATCGGGGGGGCAAGAATCAACTTTCGTTCAAGTGCGATCCCTTTGCGACGATCAAGGAGCCGGAATGCCTGGCAAAATGGCAGCTCCTGCGGACCTCGGAATTGCTTCAGAAGATGGATCGCATGGTCCGCGCATACGAAGCGACACTAGATATATACAGGCGTATACAACCGCTCCAGGAAAAAATGTTCCGTCACATGGAGCGGGAAGTCGACGACCTGGATGAGGGCAACGGCTGGAAACACGAGGATGACCAAAGCGATAGCGATGATGAGGACGGGGGGCTGGCTGATCCGGGGGATTCACCCTGGTCTGATATGGACCCGCGCTAGCAGCCCGCGGAAAAACTGTGGCACCGGCATCTCGCCGGTAGTTTTCACGGTCGAGAACAGCGTTTCTGGATCACCGCTTTTCCTTTTGCCACGGGCTGCTAATGTGCCGCCATACGAAAAGGTGCGGGTAGTAGCGTCGGCCCAACCCACTACATTTCTGAGGCACTGCACGGCTGCGCCGGAAGCCTGCGGCTCGAGACGCGCCTTCTATCGCCATCATAATAGACTGCCGTAGCTATATGGTTGCGGCGTGGAAGGAGATCATCCCGGGCGAACCCGGCGGCCCGAGGGCGACACGTGCATGGGGTCCCTCGGATCCGCGGATGGCGCGAGAAACGACGCGAATTCATCCGGGGACGGGGAGGCCTTGACGACCCGTGCGGGTACGCCCACCACGGTTGTCATCGGGTCGACGTCCTGCGTAACGACCGCGCCGGCCCCGACGACGGCCTCAAAGCCTATTCTGATGTTCTGAACGACGGTGGCACCGATGCCCACAAAGGCGCCGGACTCGACGGTGACATGGCCGGCGAGGCGGACACCCGGACAGACGTGAGCGCTGGTGCCGATCATGGATTCGTGGTCGACGATACAGCCTGTATTGAGGATAGCGTAATCCCCGATTTGGCAATGCGCGCACACGAGGGCGCCGGCCGCGATGACGACGCCTTTTCCGAGGGAAACACTTCCGGCGAGTTGGGCGGATGGATGCACCGCGCTGACGATGTCGAGGCCTTCCCGTTCGATGACGTCTCCAAATCCTCGGCGCAGGCCGTTGTCTCCGATTGCGACGATCGCGCCCGGGATGCCCCGGCTTTGGATATCCTGCAATCGTTCCATGCCGCCGAGGACCGGGAGGCCGTCGATTCGCCGGCCGAGGAGGGCCTTGTTGTTGTCGAGGAACCCAATGGGTTTGTGTTGTCCGGCCTGGAGGAGGATGTCCAGGACGACTCGTCCGTGTCCGCCGGCACCTAGGATAATGACATCCATGGTTGAAATCCTTTGGCTGGCGCCCGTTTAGCCGGTTTTCATGGGGACGGAGGATTGAAGCGGCCGCCCCCGGTCGTGGGTATTCAACGGCTTGCTCGCTCGCCGTAGGGACTATCGGTACCGGCGGCACAGTGGCTGAACCACGGGAGTGCGAGGACGTACGAATATCGAGGGATGTCTGCCGCGCAGTATTTGCGCGTTTGGAGTGGGGGCAAGTATCGCAATGCCAGCATTGGAGAGGCGGCGGGAGGCACATCAAGCTGCCAAAATGGGCTGTCGTTAGTCGTTTATCGGCCGAAAGGGCTTAATCTGCCGGCACTTGCGCGATTTCTGCGCGACTCGCAAGATCTGCTGGAAAGCGTTGTATACGCATACAGAAAGCTTCTTATCGGGTGTCAATGGTGTCGATAAGAGCGGACGAGGTTCTGATGAAACACAGGGATCTGCAATTAGTCAGGAGTTGCGCGCGTGTCTACGCCACAAATATCGCACATCGCTGAGTGCATTCGGTCCAGGGGGTGGGCAGGGACGAACGGATGGCAGCGTGAGGCTGGCTGGGCTCAGAGAAAGGAAGGACCCGTGATGAGGGCTGCTCGTCTTGGACGGCTGAGGGCCGGTGTCCTGGGAATGACGGCTGTTCTAATCGCCCTGCCGAGCGGATGCGGCAGCGCGCATTGGGTGAGGAACGGCTTCCTTGATCCGACACAAGTCGGGCGATTTTCCCGTACAACGTGCCGGAGCGAGATACGGCAGACGGTGAGTCTCTTGGAGGAGCCTGTCGGCATTCAGAACGCTGAAGAGCCGACGGCCTCCGACTTGATGCCGTCAAGTAAAGCCGAGGCGATTGGTCCCGGCGATGTGATCGTGATCACGATACACGAACTCCTTCAGCCTGGCATACCGACGACACAGCAACTGCGAGTGGGGAAATCTGGTTTCGAGACGATTCCGACGGTGGGGCCTGTTCGCGTGGTTGGGTTGACCGCACGGGAACTCGAGCTGGAGTTGAAAGAGCGTCTTCGAGAGAGCGAGATTCTGCCCGACGCAGACGTACTGGTGTCGGTCATCGAGTCGCAGAAGGCACGGTATTCCGTGGTCGGGGCGGCGATTCGTCCTGGGATGTATCCGCTGCCCGGGCCCGATTTTCGGATCTTGAGCGCGATCGCGATGGTTGGGGGGATACCGCCTCATATACGGTCAATCTACGTACTGACACAGCGGGGCTCGAATGGCGAGAACGGAGAGGAGATTCCTCTCTTTAATGACGACGGGGCGCCCCAGGCACATGTGTTTGGGGGGGACAAGGCCTGGAAACACGATGGCCTGGAAGGAGAGGGGGTGTCGTACACGCTGTCTGATGTAGGGGGGGGAACGTCATGGACGGTTGACGACGACCCGCCGCCGGTTGGCGGCGGAGGGGAGGAACGCGGCGCAGACGGTGCCGCCGATGCGGATGTTCTACAAAGCGATCCAGCAGCCGGGGAGCCGCAAATCAAGTGGGATGAGGAATTGGGTGAATGGGTGATTGAGGAGGAGCCGGCGTCACGACCAACCGGTGACACAGGCGTTTCACCGGTGGCCGCAACGCCGACGAGTGGGACCTCGTTGCCCGCCGGCGAGGGGGCGGAGACATCGGCGTTGGCTGCGCCAGCGACGAAGCGAGTGGAGGAGGTCACAGAGGAGACTTCCGAGTCGGTATGGGGCGAGGAGGAAATCGTGGGGCCACCGACGCGGATATTGGAAATACCCGTGAAGGAGTTGCTAGATGGCGATCCCCGGTACAATGTGGTGCTTCGGCCCTATGACGTAGTCAACATTCCGCTCGGCCCTTCGGGCGAGTTCTACCTGATGGGGCATGTTGCCAGGCCCGGCGCGTACAGCCTGACCGGCAGGCGGATGACCCTGAAGGAGGCGATCGCGTCAGCGGGCGGGTTCGGGCCGTTGGCATGGCCGGCTCGGGCGGATTTGACGCGCAGATTGAATGACAATGAGGAACAGATCATCCAGTTGGATCTGGACGCCATCTTTGCCGGTGAGGCGCCGGACCTTTATTTGAAGCCAAACGACATCATCAATGTGGGGACGACCGCGCCGGCGTATTTCCTGGCGGTCCTTCGCAATGCGTTTCGTTTTACGTATGGTATGGGCTTCGTGTACGACCGCAACTTTGCGGACAGCGATACGTTTACCGCGCGTGAGCAGGTGAAGGCCAGGCGGAACAATGAGGCGTTTGTGCGCGGGCTTCCGTTCTAGGGACCGTGCCGACGGTCCATCGAATTGAATCGTTTATGTATGACGAGTAAAAACGAAGGTCGCGCGGTGGAGGAAGGGAATTCCGGGGCAGGCAATGCGGCGGACGGGAGGGAGGCCGTGCGCCCTTGCCGACCGATAGATGCCGATCCGGATTGGTGGTCGTTTCTGGGGCCCGTCGGCACGATCAAGATCCTGGTCTTGGCGGCATTGATGACATGGTTGTACTGGGACCACTTTTACAGGCTGTATAAGTATTGGCAGCAGCCTGACTGGTCTCACGGGTTTCTGTTGCCGCTGTTCTGTCTCTATCTCGTCAGTGCGCGGCGGCGCGAGCTTCTGACCGGCGAACATCGGGGATCGCTCGCCGGGTTGCCGGTGATGATCGGCTCCCTGGTGGTCTATGCGGTCAGCATCCGATTGAAGATCACTTATCCACAGCCACTGTCGATTGTCACGATGATCGGCGGGTTGGTCCTGTTTCTCCGGGGCTGGCGGACTTTTTGGCTGACGCTGTTCCCGATTTGTTTCTTGATCCTTGCGATTCCGCCGCCGGAATATATGTATCGGGAGATCACGCAACCACTGCAGCAAGGCGCAGCGGCGGCTTCCACGTTCCTTCTCAATGCGTTTCCCGGCACCGAGGTGGAGAATTCGGGGATCAACATTCAGTACTTCATGGACAACGGCACGACCGGCGAGTTCACCGTGGCGGGGGCGTGCAGCGGGATGCGTTCGTTGATGGCTTTCGTGGCGTTGGGCCTTGCGCTGGCCTATATGACACCGCGCGCCGTCTGGCAGCGAGTGCTGATGGCGGTCGTGGTCGTCCCGGTGGCCTTATTCTGCAATATCTTGCGGGTGATCTTCACCGGCAGCATGAAGATGTACGGCCACGAAGAATTGGCGACCGGAACGGCACACACGATTCTCGGGTTCGCGGTGTTCGGCCTTGGGTTCATGATCTACATGGGTATCCTGTGGGTGTTAGATCATCTATTCGTCGAGGTGTCCGATGGGGAAGCGCGGGATTCCGGCGCGCCGGCGGGAGGTGAGGCGTGACCGCCATACGAGTACGCGGGAACATCCACTATGCGCTGGCAGTCCTGATCCTGGCGGTCAGTGCCGGATTGATGCAGGCCGCGAAGAGTTACGGCTGGCTGATTGTGATCAAGAAAGCGCTGCTGATTCGCAAGCCGTTGACGGACATGGATCGCGGCTGCCTGGCGCCGTTTGAGTATGTCGGCCTGCAGCGGTTGCCGCCGGAAGTGGAAGGAGAACTCGGCACGGAGGAGTATCTTAACTGGATCATTGACTTGCCTGCCCTCGACAAACCGTGGCGCGGCCGATGTTTCTTATCGGTGACCTATTTCACCGGCAAGCAGGACCGATTGCCGCACGTCGCGGAGGAGTGCATGCACCAAAGCGGATACGCCAAAGAGCGCGACGACGAGTTGACGATGGAGTTGGCCGGCATTGGGGAGACGATTCCTGTTCGCCGGCTTCGCTTCGCGCCTCGGCGCCAAACAGGCTCGCGGATGTATGTATACTACGTGATTTGTGTGAATCACGATTTTTATGCAGGACGGACCGGCGCGCGTATTCGCATGGCGAACGACGAGGAGACACACCTGTATCATTGCAAGGTCGAGATCTCGTTTCAGGGCGTGGATGACACGAAGCTAGGCGAGGTTGACGAACGAGCGCAGGACGTCTTTGACAAGGCCATAGCGGAACTGGTTCGCTCGCACTGGCCGCTGAGAGGTTGGGAGAAGGGCGGGCCTCCAGTCGAGTAGGGTGGCACCGGCGTTTCGCCGGTAGGTCATCAACGAGTGGCGCCGGTGCCGCAAGAGCTTCAGGCGACCCAAGATTCGAAGGCGATCGTGGTGTCAGGGACGTGTCACGATTGCCATCAAGGACAAATGATGCGCGATCTTGGTTTCACAGGAGGTGGAACGAAGATTGATTTGATGAGAAAGAAAGCGTGGCACGATGGCGCGAAAACTGAACAAAAACCTGGTAGGCATCTTGACCTTGGCCGTAATGGCCACGTTGATGGTGATAAGCGTCCTCCTGGTGCAGAATCTACCCGGCCAAGATCCGGAGGTGTATGCGGCACAGGCGATTGAGCATGAGGCCAAGGGTGAATTCAACCTTGCCGCCAGAACGTATCAGCGGGCTTTTCAGAAGGATCCGGCGAAGAATCCCGAGTACCTCGTATTAGCAGCCAAGAGCGCAGTCAAAGCAGGGAGTCTCGAGGATCTGGCGCAGGCGCGCACCCTCCTTTTTGAGTCCCTGGTGAGGAATTCCTCGTTGAAGTCGGCGCTGATTTTTTCGACGGAGCTGGAATTCGAGATTGCCGAACTGTTCGGTGGCAAGCTTCAATGGGGCAGCGTTCGCGAAAAAGCGACTCGGCTGTTGGAATCGGATTCGGAGTCGCCTCTGGGGCATCACGCCCTTGGTGTGGCGTATCTGCGCCTGCGCGGCGAGGACCCAAGCCATGAGAAGAAGGGAGAGGAAGGCCTGACGCGGGCGCTGGAGTTGGACCCGACGAACGTGGACATCATGAGGTCGTTGACGGAGCAACTGTGGCGGTCGGCGATGAGGGCGGATGCGGCGGGTCGCGCGACCGAGGCGGAATCGATTCGGCAGACTGTGGAGTCGATCGTGGCCTCGGGGATCGAACGGTGCGGCGACACGGAGGAGGCGTCAGAGCTGAAGCAGCTTCAAGCCACCTACGGGCTCTATAACGGGCGTGTCGAGGAAGGTCTTGTCGCGTTGGAGGCGCTCGCGGAGGCGGAAACGGAAGGCACGGCATGTCGGATGCAACTGGGGCGCTTATACGCGGGATTCACCCCATCGCCAGCGCCAAGAGATCTGAATCGGGCCAAGGCATTGTTCGCGAAAGCGCTGGAAGTGGATCCAACAGATGGGCTGACATACAAACTTCTTGGCCGAACGCTTCGGTTCGAGGGGAAGACGGAGGAAGAGAGCGCGCTTTATCTCCGAGGACTTGCTGCGATTCCGTACGAGAAGAACTTCCGCTCCTTTCGCAACAATACCTACCGTGTGGATTTCATGACGGAGCTGTTTCTGGCGGACCTGAACAAGATAGACGAGGCGCGGCGAGCAGAAGATGAGACAGCGCGATTGAAGGCCCTGGATCGTGCGGAGGAGTGGGTCGCGAAACTGCAAGAGGAAGTGGACGAAAAAGCACTGAGTGTACGCTTCATGCGAGCCAGCCTTCTCTATGCGCAGCGCGAGTATGTGTCCGCGACCAAGGAGGCCGAAGCCGCCAGTCGGACGGCCGGGGCCGACCATCATTTTCCGCTCCAGCGATTGCTGGCCGAGTTGTACGTGCGTCGCCAGCAGTGGGGTGCGGCGCGCGAGTCACTGGAGAAGGCGATGATCTTGCGACCGGGCTCGCCGCGGCTTTACATTCGGCTGGGGCAGGTTCATTTGAGCCTTGGTGAACCGGCGAAGGCCCTGCAGTATTTGAATCCCGGCAGGCCGGCTGCGTTGGTGGAATACCTTCAGTCAAACAGGATGGCTCAAGATCTCCTGGCAAAGGCGTATGAGGATCTCGGACAACCGGATCGGGCGATGGAGGTGATCCGGCGTTCGGGGCGGAGTAGTGCGGAAGAGGCGCTCCGGGAGGCGAATGTGCTGCTCGGCGAGGGCAGATACGAAGAGGTGGAACGTAAGATCAAGTCAGTCCTGGCGGATGAGCCGGAGAATGTGAAGGCAACCGAGGCATTGGCGCGGCTTTACGGCATGACAGATCGCATCGAAGAGGCGCGGTCAACCTTGGCGCCGTTGAGGACGAAGGATCCGGAAAACGAACAATATCGAAGGCTTGATCGGCAGTTGATGCTGTATGCCGAAAAGGACGAAGCGTCGCGCGAGCGGATGAAAGAGGCGTTTTTCAAAGAGGAGAAGGACCCGTTCAGGCGAGCGTTGTCATTATATGATCTCTACAGAAATCAAAAGCGGGACGAGGAAGCATCAGTGCAATTGGAGGAGGCAGAGCGTCTTCGCCCCGATGATGCGCGCGTGATCGAACACCAGCTCAGGTCGGCGTTGGTTGCCAAGGATTGGGCAAAGGCAGACAAGTACGCAGCGAAACACGCGGAATTGAATATCGACGGCACAGAGGGCAAGATTGCGCAAGGTCGGATTGCCCTGGCGAAGGGGCAGAAAGGTGACGTTGAACAGGCCATCGAGTTGATCCGCGCCGGCCTTGAAGCATACCCCAGTTACTCCATGGGCTGGGCGCATTTGGCGGATGCGTACGTACGGGCAGGACGTCAGCGCGAGGCGAAGACTGTTCTTGAACGCGCTTTGGAGATCGACCCGACAAACGGGTTTGCCAATCGCGCGATGGCCCAATTCGCGGTTCGGGACGGCGACGAGGAGGCGCAGGCGAAATACGTCGTGTTGGCGGCGAAATTCTTGCCAAACGACCCGTGGGTCCGGAGCCAAAATCAGATTCTCAAGGAAAAGGAGAATCCTGAGAAAGGTATTGCGCAACGAGAGAAGTTACGCCGGGAGAATCCAGACAATCTCGAAAACCTGGTGTTGCTGGCCCGGCTCTACGGACTCCGGAGCGTGGGCGATTACGACAAGGCTGCCGAGGTCTATCGTGAGGCGATGCGTGTGTCCGGGGGCGACGTGGGCATGGCTCGGGAGTTTTCCACGTTCCTGGGTCGAGAAGATGTGCAACGTCCGGCTGAAGGGGAGAAGCTGCTCAAGGATCTGCTGACTTCCGAGGAGGACATATCGAAGAAGGCGCAGATCGCAGTCTACCTTGGACAATTCTATGAGACGCAAAAGACATTGGCGACGGCGGATCGGCATTTCCGGTTGGCGGTGAGTCTTGACCCATCTATCGATGTCTTGGTTCTTGCGGCTGAGTATTACGCCCGGACGAACAGGTTGCAGCGCGCGCAGGAGTATTATGAGCGGGCTCTGACGGCGATGGATGATTCCTCGACGAGCGCCGCGTCTACGCGATCGAGGATCATCGGCTTACTGCTGGCGCGGGGAGACCTGGAGGAGGCAAAGAAGCGAATTGACGACTATATCCAAAGGTATCCGGATGATGCACAAGGCAGGGTTTTTGAAGGGGCGTATCACCGGATGGGGGGGGACATCAAGAAATCGAAGGAAGCATTCGATGCCTTTCTCGAGAAGCACCCGGACGATGCCCTGGCGCTATGGCAGCGCGGACAACTATATAAGCTAATGGGGCGGTGGCAGTCTGCCATTAACGATTTCAAGCGAGCGAAGGTGTTTTCGCCGAATGGCCTTGAATATCAACACCGGATAGCACTTGCGGACGCGTTAATCGAGGTGGAGAGAGCGGACGAAGCCATCGCCGAATTGAAGTCGATCCTTGATGAGCGGCCTGATGAGAATTCTGTGGCCAAGGCACTGGTCGATGCCTATCAACGGGTCCGGCCGCCGCGCTATGCGGATGCGGAAAGCCTTATTTACTCATTCATGGCCCGGTATCCGGACGATCCGAAGTGGCCGGCGCTGTTGGGGGGGCTGGGCTTGGCGTCGGGGGACCTGAACAGGGCAATTGAAGGATATGAGGCCGCCGCGGAGACTGCGCGGTATCGCGGTAGTACGGTTAAGGACTTGTTTGCCGCCTACAAGACGGCAGGGCATGCACAGGACATCATTCGTTTTTCGGATGAAAGGCTGTCCGCGCGGCTTCTCGATGAGATGGATCAAGCGTTGTCATTACTGGCTTGGGCCTACGCCCGTATCGGTGACCCGGAGAAGAGCGCCGAGACCTATGATCGTGCGCTGGATGCCGCGGGCGAGGATTTTGGAGCTTACACGCGGATCGTGGTAGCGATGAACACCACGCTGGGGGGGGAGGTCGTGTTGGCCCGAGCACGGACACGCCTCGCGAAGGATCCGGAGAATGTGGGACTCCTTCGATCGCTCGTCTTCCTGCTCCATGTGAACAGGAAGCCTGAGGAGGCGATCGAATACTGCAACCGAATCATCCAATTCGCTGTGCATGACGACGACAGGCTCTTTGGGGAGTTGGCAAGCGGGATGTTTTCGGACTCACTCGAAAGGCATGAGGACGCAAAGGGTCACTATGAGGCGGCGCTCAGGATTGATGCGAATCAGCCGCGGGCTCTGAATAACTTGGCCTATTTGCTGATCGAACACATGGACAACGCTGCGGAGGCCCTTCCGTATGCGGAACGGGCATACCGCGTCCAGCCGACTGATTCAAACGTTCTGGACACGTATGGTTGGGCACTTGCCAAGAACAAGCGTTTCGGGGATGCAGCGGGCATGCTCCTGCGGGCATTGGAGATCCAGCGGAATGACTACGTGGCCATGTATCACCTTGGGATCGTGAACGAGCAAATGGGCGAGCGAAGCGATGCGATCCACTGGTTGAAGGCGGCGAAAGACGCTGCCGATGCCAGGAAGCAAGAGGACAAGCGGTATTTGCCGAAGATAATCGAGGCATTGAAGGAGATTGAGGCAGCGGGCGGTTGAATGTTTGGGGTTGGTGCAGCGATGTCGAGCCGGGACCACGGGTTCCGCTCCGCTCCACCCGTGGCTACTCGTCTTGGCCCCGCCGGGGCCCAAGAGGCTGCCTTGATGGAACTGGTAAGTTGCATTGCGGATCGTTCGCAGGCCGGGGGTGATTACACCCCGACCCGGCGGATCCGAGGGGTGATTCGATGACGACGCTCACGGCGGCAACACCTACAGTCGGAGGCGGCATGGTGCCGAGTCAAGCTCCTCGGCCGGCCGTTGCCGCGCAAATGGGGGGAATGACCGGCGCGGACGTGCTTCGGATTCTCCGCCATCGGCTGGTGCTCATCATCGTGCTTTGGGTGGTCTTCGCCGGGCTGACGGTCGGATTTACCCTTTTTATGGTGAAGTACTTTCCGAAGTACACCGCGAGTGCGTTGGTGCGAGTGCGGTCTAACGCTCCCATCAACGTCTTGAATCCGCTCGAATTGCAGAGGATTCAACAAAAAGAGGTGGAACTGATCGTCAAGAATCAGTCGGTCATTGTCATGAGCCCGGTGGTGCTCGCGAGCGTGCTGAAAGACCCGGATATAAAGCAAACAAAGTGGTATATCTGGGCGCGAGAGCAAGAAGACGAACATCCGCTTGATCTTCTGGAGGAGATCGTTTACGCATCCCCGATTCGCGATTCGAACTTCTTGAGAGTGGGCGTCACATGGCGTTACCAGGGGGAGGTTCACACAATCGCGAACACGGTCGTGGACAAATACCTGGATCGGGTGCAGAAGCTTCAGAGGGACAACATCCGAATTTCTTCGGATCCCCTGGAAAAGGAGGTTGAAAGCGCACGGACCTTGTTCAATGACAAGCAGCGTGAGATAGCGGCGTTGCGGATGGAGGGGAACCTGTTTTTCGAGGGCGGCCAGACTGAGGAGCTCTTGACTCTGAAGGCATTGCTGACGGAGTTGGAGGTCGAGACGCTCGGTCGCCAGTCCTATTGGGAGTACCTGCAGGACAAACGCCCCGGGAACCTACCGATTACGGCCGACTTGAAGGCACTGCTGGACTCAGACCCGATGGTCGCCAACCTCGAGGCACAACTGCAAGATGCGGAGCAGATGTTGGCTCTCGTATTGTCCAAATACGGCAAGAACCATCCCTCCGCCAAGGATGCCGTCATTTCACGGGATGCCTTGCGGGCTCGCGCGTCGGAGGAACGATCGACGAAGCTGCTGCGTTACCAGCAGGATCAGATCGAGCAGGCGCGGCGGAATTACCTCGAGGCAAACGAGCAGTTGTGGCGTCTGCAGGAGCGTGCCTCCGAAGCGGAGGCGGAGCAACGAGACTTGGACGCCAAGTATGCTCGTTACCTGTCGCTTGTGGAGGAGCGAGACCTGTTGCGGACGCAATACGAGGCGCTGCTGGAGCAGCAAAAGGTCCTGTCGATGACGATCCGGTTGCCGAACACGGCTCAGATCGACATTGTGTCCAAGGCGGTCGGGCCGAAGGAACGGTCGAGCCCGGTTTTGCTCGTTTGGCTGCCAGCCGGCACGTTTCTCGGGTTGGCGTTGAGTGTCGGCTTGGCATTCCTGCTCGAATTGTCCGACAAGTCCGTTCGCACGCCCAGGGATGTATCGCTGGTGCCGGTCTTGGGGTTGATACCGACGAGCGACGACGACGAGATTGAAATCGATCGCGTGGAGACGGCGAGCCTGGACGCGCCACACTCCATTTTGGCTGAGGCGTTTCGCAATCTTCGAGCCAATTTGTTCTTCAGCGCGCCGGCGGAACAACAGGGCGTCATTCTGGTTGTGAGCCCAAGCGGTGGAGACGGCAAGACGACGGTGGCAACGAACCTGGCGATCTCGGTCGCCTTGAGCGGCCGGCGCGTCTTGTTGATCGATGCGAATTTCCGTCGTGCGGGTCTGCCCAAGATTTTCCCGGATATGCCGGAAGAAGGGCTCAGCAATATCCTGATCGGCCAAGGTCGGCTGGGGGATCACGTCACATCGACCTCCGTTCCCGGGCTGGACGTGCTCGGTGCGGGCCCGACGCCGCCCAATCCCGCGGAGCTTCTCGGGAGCAGCTATCTTAGGGATGTCGTGGTGGACGCCCGATCTCAATACGATCAGGTGATCGTGGACGGCCCGCCAGTCTTGCTAGTGAGCGATGCGATGGTCTTGGCCGGGGCGGTTGATGGTGTTTTGATCGTGTGTCGGTATCGCGTCACGTCTCGGGGCGCGCTCCAGCGAGCCCAACGGCAGTTGGAGGGGGTCAGCGCTCGCGTATTCGGCGCCATCTTGAATCAGGTGCAGACGCGCGCCGGCGGGTACTTCCGCAAGGCGTACCGCGAGTTCTACGAGTACCAGGAGCCTGAGGAAGGCCCCGGAGGCGCGCGGCCGAGGCTTGATGTATCGGCGAAAGCAAGCAAGCTACAAGCCACTGTTCCGACCGGCTCCGCCGTTGACGAGGGCGGATCCGACGCGGTGCGGAAAGGCGGAGAGCTCGAGAGCGTGAGCTCCGAAGATGATCCCGCGGGAGGCAGGGTGGCCGGTGCAGGGCCTGCGCGTTCGGATGAGACCACCGAGCAGGTTGACGGGGGCGGCGCGCTCGGCGGCGACTTCGACCTCGACGACGAGTTCAAGATTGACGACGACTTCGATCTGGGTGAAGATTTCGGCGAGTCCGGCGAAGGGACCGGCGACGAGAAGCCGGACAACGAGTAGTCCAACAGGGGGCACAGCGTCGCCGGAGGCGTGTGTCGCCGCCGTATCGGAGTCGTTTCTTGGGCGATCCAGTCGAGCTTGCCAGGGGGATCATCACCGAACAGGTCGGCGCTCTGACCGCGCTGGGGCACCTCATCGACAAGTCATTCGAGGCTGCCGTCTCCGCGATATTGAAGACAAAGGAACCGGTCATCGTTACCGGGATCGGAAAGAGCGGCCTGATAGCGCGCAAGGCTGCGGCGACGTTGTCCAGCACGGGCACACGCGCGGTGTTCATGCATCCCGTCGAGGGGCTGCACGGCGATTTAGGGGCGGTGGCTCCGGGTGCCGTGCTACTGGCACTGTCCAAGAGCGGTCACACGGAGGAGTTGGCGCGTTTCGTCGGCCACTTCAAGCGGATTGGCGGCGGTGTCGTCGCGGTGTGTGAGGGCGGCGACTCGCCGCTGTCGGAGCTGGCTGATATCGTCCTTGCGATACCGGAGCGGTCTGAGGCGGGCCCGCTGGCGCTGGCGCCGACGACGAGCACACTGATGATGTTGGCATTGTGCGATGCGTTGGCGATGGCCTTGCTGGATGCGCGCGGTTTCGACGAACAGCAGTTCGCCAGGTTTCACCCGGACGGCAGCCTCGGGCGCCGCCTGTTGACGCGCGTCAGTGACGTGATGCATTGCGGCGAGGAGATGCCGATCGCACAGGGGGAGGCGACATTCAGTGAGTTGCTGATCGAGATGACGGGAAAGCACTTGGGAATGGCTTGCATCGTCGGCGAAAATGGCGAGCTGGTCGGGGTGATTACGGATGGCGATCTTCGACGGCTCTTGACGCGGGTTGATTCGCCGATGAACTTGACTGCGGCCGAGGCGTGGAAGCAGAGCCGGCGTGATCCGTCGGATGTCCCGGTGAGGTGCTCGACGGTTTTGCCGTCGAGCCTTGCGGTTGACTGCCTTCAGTTGATGCGCGAAAGTGCAATCACCGTCCTCGTGGTATCGGAGGACGGTACTGCGCCGGCCGGTATCGTTCGATTGCAGGACTTGGTTCGTGCCGGATTGGGCTGATAATGGCGAGAGAGAAAAAGGGGGTCAGGCTTACTTTATCGTCAGGGTCATTGCTCTATCTGAGGAGTTGACCAAGATAAAGTAAGCCTGACCCCCTTTTTCTCCTCCCTTTTTCTCCTTTTTTTTGCGGTGTCGGCGGGGATGAAGTTTCAGAACACGACAGACCTGGATTCGGTTCGGCTCGAGCGAGCGATCCTTCGCGCCGCTGACGGTTGGCCGCACAACCGCCTGGACGTGCGCGTGCGGTACAGCCGGGGGGCGGAGTTTTCAGGGACCTGTTACTACACGCACGGGCAAATCTACGTCAATCTCGGCCGCAACAACAGCTACCCGTATTCAATTCACACGAACATTGCGAGGCCGCAGTCAAACAGCCGTTATTGGTGGCGCGAGTTGTATTCGGTCGAAGCGGCGGATGCGCAGCAGTTGGTCTTGTTCGTGTTCATGCACGAGTTCTACCATTGGCTGATCAAGAAGGCCCGACGGAATGTGCGGCAGAAGGAAGGCCGGTGCGATCGATTCGCCACCCGGGAGTTGGTGGACGGCTATGGCGCGGTCGTCCGTGACGAGGCCGGGAAGCCGGTGGCCAGGTCTTCGTGGGACTTCCAAGACCTAGACGGTTTCGTGGCGGCCGCGCGGGGTCGCGTCCGTCGGCCGCGCCAAATAGGCGTCCGTCCCGCCGCCAGACAGCCTTCGAGGCCTGTCGGCCCCACAAGGCCCGGCGAGCAACTTCTGCTGTTCAAGCTGTGACTCCTCGTGTTCCCATGCTGGACGTACCAGCCCATGGGGATGCTGCCGAGGGGAGCGGCCGATCAGGCCGCTATGGGGGTTGCCTGCTCTCGTAGCGGCCGACGCCCCTGTCGGCCGTCAATAACGGTTGGTCTGGTCTTCAACGTCCGACACGAGGTCGGACGCTGCGGAGATCTTGTACCTCCTCTATTCCCGCCGCCCCGGTTCTATCTCGCCGACGAATTGACACGTAACCACAATTGTCGTATAATGTTATCATTGGCTGCAGGCTGGGCGTGGGCTGCCGGGTTGCCAGAATGCCGGGTCTGACCACTGGGCGATTCATGGGCATCGATTCCTGGTCCCACGCGGACAGGCTGCAATTCGGCGCCTATAATCGAGACGTAGGGGCCGGTGGCCCCCGAGGAACCGGCCGGGTCGATTAAGAATATACGCGTCTTCCACTCGCTGCGGCACCCTAGACCGCGCCAATATCCAATAGGGTGCCGCACGCCTTTTTTACTTTTTGAAGCAACCTCAGCGCGACCGGCACGCCCGGCCGCGCAATGCTGTCGGATTGCTCAGCGCCCCGACTAGCCCGGAAGATTCACCACAGAGCACTCAGAGATCACAGAGAGGCGTCAGAAAAGAACTTAGCGAAGCAGGCGTAGGGTGACAGGTGTTTGCACACCGTCAAAACAAAACGCGCTCGGATTTCGCCATAACTTCCTTCTCAACAACCTCTGCGTTCTCCGCGGTCTCTGTGGTTTGAAAAATCCGGGATGGACGGTAGGTTACTTGGGGAAGCCGGGCCTCACGGAGGCGCGGGCGGGCCGGATGCCGTCGTGACTCGCCGGCGAAACAGCCTGAATGTCAGGAGTGATATCGTGGTCGTCAGTATCGGTGATTTTGAATTGCGCGTTCTGGATGCGGGCATCGACCTGGGTGATTGGTCATCGGTCGAGGGCTACTACCGAGACCTCGGAAACCAATCATTGTCATCGGTCGAGGCGTTGGAGGCATGGCTGCTGGACCTGTCGGAACTTGACGCCTGGCTGGACGAGGAAGGCTCGGTTCGATACGTCGAGATGACGTGCCAGACGGATGATGCCGAGCGCGAAAAGCGATACCTGTCTTTTATCGAGGATGTGGTCCCGAACGCCAGGGCCTGGTCCAACAAGCTCGATCGGAAGTTCCTCGATTGTGAGCACCGCGCTGCCTTGCGACCCGATCGGTATGGCGTGTTGATTCGCCGGATAGAAAACCGCGTCGCCCTGTTTCGGGACGAGAACATCCCGCTGCAAACGGAGGACGAGAAGCTTTGCCAGAAGTATCAGAAGGTGGTCGGGGCATTGACGGCCGAGCACGACGGGCGCGAGCGCACCATGCAGGAGATGGCTCGCTACTTGCAGGAGACGGACAGGGCGGTGCGACAGGAGGCGTGGGAGAAGATCACCGCCAAGTGGGCGGCCGTGCGCGATGAGATCGAGTCGATCTACGACGAGATGGTCGCGGTGCGGCACAAGATCGCCTTGAATGCCGGGCTGGCGGATTATCGCGAGTATGCGTTTCGCGAGAAGGAGCGCTTCGATTACACGCCGGAGGATTGCCAGGCGTTTGCATTCGCGATCGAGGCGACCGCGGTCCCGGCGGCGCGGGGGCTGGCGGAGGAGCGCAAGCGACTGCTCGGCGTGGACACGTTGCGACCGTGGGACATGGCGGCCGATCCGCGCGGGCGGCCGCCGTTGCGGCCGTTCGACAAACCCGAGGAGTTGATATCGGGTTGCGCCAAGATATTCGAGCAGGTCGAGCCGATTCTCGGCGAGCAGTTCGCGCGGATGCGGCGCGAGGAGTTGCTTAACCTGGCGAGCCGCAAGGGCAAGGCGCCCGGCGGCTACATGATCGTGTACGAAGGCCGACGGCTGCCGTTCATCTTTATGAATGCCGTGGGGACGGAGCGCGACGTGCAGACGCTGTTGCACGAGGGCGGACACGCGTTTCACGGGTTCGCGGCCCGGGACGAGGCGTTGGTGTCATTCCGCAACGCGCCGATCGAATTCGCCGAGGTGGCGTCGATGTCGATGGAGTTGTTGGGCGGGAAGTATATGGACGCCTTTTACGACGAGACCGACCAGGCACGTTCGGCGGCGGACAACTTCGACGGCATCATCCGGTTCTTCCCATACATGGCGATGGTCGATATGTTCCAGCATTGGGTGTACACGCATCCGAAACACGCGCGCGACGAGCGAAAGCAGGCGTGGCTGAACCTGGAGCGACGGTTCGCCGGTTCGGCGGACTACAGCGGTTACGAGGATGTGCTGCCATACCTGTGGCACCGGAAGATGCACCCCTTCACTGTGCCGTTCTATTACGTCGAGTACGGTATCGCGCAGTTGGGGGCATTGGGCGTATGGTTGAACTCCCGGCGCGACTATGCAGCCGCCGTGCGTGATTATCGTAGCGCGCTTGCGCTCGGCGGAAGCCGACCGCTGCCCGAGCTGTTCGAGGCGGCAGGCGTGCGGTTCGATTTCACGGAGACGGTGCTGCGGCCCGCCGTCGAGGAGATGCAGAAACAACTGGCGACGCTGGACAAAGGATGATGGCCCATGCAGATGAATGAACGAGTGCTCGACGAGGCCGTCGCCCGATGTCGGGAGCGCGGCATCGTTCTGCCGACGTTCGCGCAGCAGCGCGACCCGTCGTTGATACCCGATTCGATCACGACGCGATTGCGGCAGGTCGGGCTGTGGGATGTCGACCCGCTGAACCTTTTCCGCATCACATGGAAGAACGAGCCGGTCGAGTCGGGCGGTTTGTTCGGTGATGGCAATTGGGTCGAGTTTCCATCGGCGCTGACGGGCGTCGACGCGCGAATCGTCGGGCTCGTTGGAAAGTGGTTTCCCACCGGCGCACACAAGGTCGGCGCGGGCTTCGGCTGCCTCGTGCCGCGGCTGGTGTCGGGCCAGTTCAACCCGGCGACACAGAAGGCGGTCTGGCCTTCGACGGGCAACTACTGTCGCGGCGGGGCGTTTGACTGCGCGCTGCTCGGGTGTCACGCCATTGGCATCCTACCGGAAGAAATGAGCCGCGAGCGATTCGAATGGCTGCGCGACATCGGCGCCGAGGTGATCGCGACGCCCGGCTGCGAGTCGAACGTCAAGGAAATCTACGACAAGTGCTGGGAAATCCGCAGAACGCGGCCCGACTGTGTCATCTTCAACCAGTTCGAGGAGTTCGGAAACGCCGTCTGGCACTATCACACAACGGGCTCGATGATCGAGGAGGTCTTCCAGCGAATCGCCCGGCCCGGCGAACGTCTGGCGGCCTACGTTTCGGCGACGGGCTCCGGCGGGACGATTGCCGCCGGCGACTTCCTGCGAACCAACCACGCCGATCTGCGCGTTGTTGCGGTCGAGGCGCTGCAATGCCCGACGCTTCTGGCGTGCGGCTTTGGCGGGCATCGCATCGAAGGCATCGGCGACAAGCATGTGCCGTGGATTCACAACGTGCGCAACACCGACGTCGTCTGCGCCGTCGATGACGAACAGTGCATGGCGCTGTTGCGCTTGTTCAACGAGCCGCAGGGCCGGACGCTGTTGGAGCAGGAAGGGCTCGCGTCGTCGTTCGTGGAGCAGTTGCCGCTATTGGGTATTTCGTCCATCTGCAATGTCGTGGCGGCCGTGAAGACGGCCAGGATGTTCCAACTCGATGGCCGGGACGTCATCTTCACGCCATTGACCGATTCGATGGACCTGTACGCCAGCCGCTTCGAGGAACAACGCAAGTTGCACGGGCCGTACGACGCCATGACGGCCGCCCGCCACTTCGGCCGCTACATAGAGGGAATCGCCGCGGACAACATGACCGAACTTACCTACGCCGACCGGAAGCGCCTGCACAACTTCAAATACTACACCTGGGTGGAGCAGCAGCAGCGCACGGTCGACGACCTGAACCGCCTATGGGATCCCGACTTCTGGACGGAGACATTTGCTCAGGTCACGGAGTGGGATCGCCTGATCGAGGCATTCAACCAGCGAACAGGGCTCGGGTCACAGTAGCCGGGGCCGCCACGGTCACCATCGCAACCCGAGAAGCGCTGCCGTCCGGCTTGCCGTTTGGCGGGTGCCGCGCGGCGCGTGTCAGCCCGCCAGCTTCATCATCATCTTGCTGATATCCCCGATTCGTTTTGGGCCGACTTTCACGAGCAGGTCCGCTACCGTTCCGACGGCATGCAGAAAATCCTGCATCTCGTCGAGCCGTTTCTTGTAGGTCGCCGTCTCGCCGGAATCGTCGCCCGTGGCGATCGGATCGCTGCCCGTGACCATTTCCCGGCAGTGGGCGATGGTCTCAATGATCGGCTCGACCTCCCGTCGGCGGCGTTGCTTGAGAATGGTTTCGAACATTTGCCAGACGTCGGTGCGGCAGACAAAGTACTCCTTTCGGTCGCCCCGAAGGTGGATACGATCGATCAATCCCCAGTCGACGAGCGATCGGAGGTTCATCGACGCGTTGCCGCGCGACACCTGTAGAAGCTCCATGACGTCGTCCGTGCAGATCGGTTTCGTGGAGACGAACAGCAGGGCATGAATCTCGGCCATGGTGCGGTTGATGCCCCAGTAGCCCCCCATCTCGCCCCATCGCCGGACGAACAGGGCCTTGGAATCCTCGAAGCTGCTCAGCGACATCGCATAAGCTCCTTGATGAATCGGAGTGCCGAAACTTTCAATACTCTCTGAAATTAAGATAACGCCAGAAGCGTTGAAAATCAATACCTCCGCGCGGAACGCGCGGGCCAGTCCCCCATGAAATCGGCCGATGGTGATGTTATGGGGCCGGCCGTGCCTTCCGCCGGATCGCGGCGACGCCAATTATGGGTGGCAGCGGATGACGGCGTGTGTCCTGGGAGTTCAATCATGCGCGGAATTGGCATGACATCGTGGATCGTCGCTGGGCCGGCGATGCTGGTCCTCACCCTCGCGCTGGCCGGCACGGGCTGTCCGACAGTCGAGGTCTCGCAGAATTGCACCACCACGCCCTGCGACACGACGACAACAACAGCGCAGGTCGCCTTGCAGGATGTTCGCTATTGGGCCTACCAGCTTCAGGGCGTCGAGCAGGACGGCGCAGTCGATGCGCTCGTCGCGTCCAGGTATGACCTGCTGGTCGTGGAACCGACGCGGACCGATCGCGATAGCGCCGCATTCGATACGCGCGGTATGGTCAGCCGGCTGCACGCCTCGCCGGCCTCACAAAACGGCAAGACGAAGCTCGTCGTCGCCTACATCAACATCGGCGAGGCCGAGGACTGGCGGTATTACTGGCAGTCAGACTGGATCGCCCCAACCACGACAACGCGCGGCACGCCCGACTTCATGATCATCCCGGATCCCGACGGCTGGGCGGGCAACTACCCCATCGCCTACTGGGACACGCGATGGAAAAGCATCATCATCAACAACACCGACAGCGTGCTTCAACAAGCGATCGACGACGGCTTTGACGGCATCTACATGGACTGGGTCGAGGCCTACTCCGACGAGGCCGTCGTCGCCGCGGCGCAGGCGGCGAGCGTGGACCCGGTGGCGGCCATGGTGCAATTCATCCGCGAGATTCGCACATATGCCCGGGCGAGCAATCCGAACTTCATTGTTATCCCACAGAATGCGTCGGAGCTTGCCGAGACGGCCGACTGCTATCTCGATCTGATCGACGCCATCGGCCAGGAGCAGATCTACTTCGACGGCGACGCCGACACGATCTGGGCCGACGCCGACAGCGGCGACGTCCGCATGCCCGCCACCGGCGACGGCTACTCGATGGCGTATTACGAGCAATCACTTCAACCGTTCCTAGACGCGGGCAAGGTGGTGTTGTGCGTGGACTATGCCCAACAGTCGGCCAATGTGGCCGAGGCCTATCAGCGCGCCGCCGCGAAAGGTTACGTGTCGTACGTGTCGCTGCGCTCACTCAGCCGCCTGACACAGACGCCGCCGCCCGGCTATCCGGGAAGTTAAGCGCGTGTTTGCGAATGCGCAAATCAGAGCCGGCTCGTGTCGAGCCGGTGCGGGGCGACACGCCCCGGCTCTGATGGGACAACGTAGCGGCCGACGCCCCTGTCGGCCGTAGAAAACCGCTGGTATTCAACGTCCGACACGGGGGTCGGACGCTACGGTTGCGGCTCTGATTCCATGCTGATAACAGGAAATCCCCTCGGCAGCGGCGCGAGGTCCGGTTCGAGCACGCCGCGGATTTTTGGCCACAGCTTGACGGCCTCGGCGATCATCCACGCTTCCAGGCCGATGATTACGATGCCCGTGACGACAAGGTGGTATTGACCTTTTTCCAGCCAACCACCGCCCGCGAACAACTGGTGCACCATGGCCCAGGCGGGCACGACGATCATGGCCGCCATCGGCAGGCCGATGAACCAAACCGGCATCCTGCGGCGGGCAAGATAGAACGCCACGACGAGAAGCGCGAGCCCCGCCAGCAGTTGATTCATCGCGCCGAACAACGGCCATAGCGTCAGGCCGCCCTTGCCCATGCCGGCGGCCCACGTCTGCCCCGGCGGCGGCACGGCCGCGACAATGGCGGCGACGATGACCGCGACCAACGTCGCGCCGTGCTTGCTCGTCAGCGGCCGGACCTTGATGGTGGTCGCCAGTTCCTGAATGACATACCGCTGCAACCGCGTCGCGGTATCGAGCGTCGTCGCGGCAAACGACGCAACGAGCACGGCCATAATGGCCACGGCGATCTTCGAGGGAATGCCGAGCGACGCGACGAAGTTCCCGCCACCGTCGACAAACGCGCCGACCTTTGCGCCGAGGCCCTTCGCGGCGCCCCAAGATTCGTAGCGGTTAAGCCATGCGAGCTCGCCATGGGCATGAACCTCGCCCAATTGATTCAGACTGATCTTGCCGTTGGAGAGTTCCATGGAATCGCCGCGCGACAGATAAACGGCGTCCATGTCTTTGAAGGCAAGTTCGCCATCTTTTTCATCATGGAGTTTGAGCAAATGGGGCCAAGCGTCTTGATCCTCACAGCGGAAAAAGACCATGCTTTCGATCGACTTGTCGGATGCCATCTTCGCAAAATTGCCGGTTGCGTCGGCGGGGTCGATACCCGGTGACCACATCCCACCGATAAACATCGGTGCGCCGATTCCCCGGGGGGAAAGTTGCGCTCGCATACCAAGCCCTGCGCAGCACGCTAGGATCACCAGCACCGCCAACAGCCCCTCGGTCAGCATCCCGCCGTAGCCGATGAATTGGGCGTCGGTCTCGCAGGCGATTTGTTTGCTGCTTGTCCCGCTGCTGACCAAACAGTGAAAGCCGCTGATCGCGCCGCAGGCGATCGTTATGAACAAAAACGGCATGATCGGCGGCGCGCCGGCGGGATGAAGCTGCACGGCTGGCGCGACGATCGGCGCGCCGCCTTCGCGGAGCAGGCACGCCGCACCGATGCCCAGCACCAACAGCGCGAGGCACAGCACGAGTTGGTGGCTGTTGATGAAGTCGCGCGGCTGGAGCAGCTTCCACACCGGCAGCGTCGAGGCGATGTAGCAGTAGGCCAGCAGGATGACCGTCCAGATCACGATCGGCGAGACTGTCAGCCCGGCGATCGTCAACGGCTCGAACTCGAATTGCAGCACGGGGTATTTTACCGCCAGCACGATCGCGAGCATCATGAGCGCCAGCGCGATGACAGCGGGCGCGTGCGGCGAGACACGCTTGCGGTAGACGAGGTAGCCCATCCCGATGGCGAGCGGGATTTCAATCCAAACGCTCAACACGCTGGCCGGGTACCTCGCGAAGATGGACGCAATGACCAGCCCGAAGATGGCCAGCACGATCGTCAGGATCAGAAACAAAATCAATAAGAACAGAATCTTGACGCGTGGGTTGATGATCCGCCCCGCGACCTCGCCGATGGTCTGCCCGCGGTTCCGCATCGAGACGACAAGCGCGCCGAAGTCGTGGACCGCCCCCATGAAGATGCTACCGACCAACACCCAGATCAGTGCGGGCACCCACCCCCAGATCACCGCGAGCGCCGGCCCGACAATCGGCCCGGTGCCGGCGATGGACGTGAAGTGATGGCCGAACAGGATCGACCGCCGCGTCGGCACATAGTCCTGCCCATCCGCGCACTGCCGGCTCGGCACGGTCGCGCTGTCGTCGAGCTTGAAGAATCGCCGGGCGAGCCATCGGCCGTAGGTGTGATAGGCGACGAGGTAAAGGACGATCGCGCCGACGGCAATGGCGAGTGTGAGCATAAGATGCCGGGCTCCGCGGGGGCATACGTTCGCTGTTGGTCAGTCCGAGGTGACGCGCGACGCACGTGCCAACTCGTTCACCTCGCACCATGGTGATAGTATGAAAGCCGCTTGTCGATGTGTCGAGAATCAGGAGGGTAGCACGGCCATCGCCTTGCGCCGGAAGGCCCACGGACAAGCTCAGGCGTTCGAATTGCCATATGGGCTGTTGTCATCGGCACTGTCTTCAGACGTGGGCGCAGCACCTACTCATACGCTTGTCCGTGCCACCACTGGCAGCGTGGCAGAACAGTGGGGTGGAAGTGAGTCAGACGTGTCTTTGTCGGGACCGTGCTTGTCGCTGGGCAACGGCGCGAAGCTTCCGTCTGGCGGCGGCGACCAGCTCGGACATATCCTGGTGGGGCTCGCCCATGCCACCTGCCGACGATCGTTTTCGCCCGTTTCCATTTCGAGGACCGGGGACTTGGTCGGTCGGTTGGTCGTCCCCGTGGCCGTTGCCATTGCCTGGCTTCGCAGCCGTTGTTTCTTCCTCGGCTTCCGCGGGAACGGGCCGAGCCGCTAGCTTGGCCTCGACTTGATCGGTGATCAGTTCTTCGGTCGTGACGACGATCGCGCCCTTGGCAAACATCTGCCGAAAAGCCAACTCCGCCCCCGAAGCGCACCAATGGCCGCAGGCATCTCGGACGACGACGACTTGCCGCCGTCGAGCCAACAGCCCGAGGACGGCCAGTTTTACGCAGTGCTCGACCAACACGCCGAACACCACGAAGCACCGGACGGAGATCGAGTTGACCAGTCGGTCGGCCTTCGGGTTGGAGAGGAAATCGCCGTTTCGCTTCGTGAAGATGATCTGTTGGTAACGGCGGAACGGGTCGTGGGGCAGGTCCAGTGTGTTGTCGCCGTGCAACACGATTCGTCGCGGCATCAAGGTGAACGGCAGCTTCTTTTGTCCGTTCGTGCGATCGACGCAATGTGCAGGAAATCCATTGAGTGACTCGCCCGGGCGATGGCACTCGAGGCTCGACATGATCGGCGTCCCACCGACGCGCCCCCAGTTCATGACCCTGCGGATGTTGGGCAGGGCGTCGGCACGATTGGCCACGGGCAGCGCGCCTTTCGGTAGTAGAAAGTCGCACTGCGTGTTCATGTCGATCAGGACCCAGTCATGGGACCTTCGTCGCGTTCTTCCGCTGCTCATCCCCGCCTCCAGAAGAACTAGTTTGCATTTGCAACGCGACCAGAATCGATGGACATTACCATCGGCAAGGTGAGGAGGCCCGACCTCGAAACCGATTATCGTGAAGTCGCAAACGCAAGAGCGAATGGGCCTTTCCCCTTGCCCACTGCCAATGATACCCTGTGATTCATCACAAGGCGAGCAGCGTTGAAAAAAAAACAGCCGTCTTCGGACACAATGGGTTATGGTCGCTGGTTATCGGAATTAGCCCGCCGGAGGAGGATGTCGGGATTCGATGGGGTTCAGTGTCCCACTGCCGGGATATCTTACCGGAACGCCGTTGCCCCGCCCCTCCGCGATTCCCGGTGAGGCCCGGCTTGCATGCGGGAGCCGAGTGCCGACACATATTCCAACGGCAGTTACCGGACATTATCCACGGCATTCTCGGACGCACACCCTATTTTGGGGCGGCCCGCTATACGGCTGGGATTGAGCATCTTCGCGGCGTGCGACGAGAACTGTGGCACCGCCGTCTCGGCGGTGGGTAGTGGTTCACTTTGGGTGCCACTGGCGGCTTGACCGCCAGTGCCGACACTGGCAGCAAGCTGCCAGTGGCACCCGTTGATCAAAGTGAACCACTACGCGGCGGTGGAATCAGCTGTAGCACTGCCGTCTCGGCAGTGTGAACGCAAGCAGGTGAGATGAGGCGACGTTGACTCAACGCCGGGGCGCGTCGCCCCGGCCCGGCTCGGCACGAGCCGGCTCCGATTTATGAACCGCCTATAGCGGTTTTCCTACTTTTGTAGCGGCCGACGCCCCTGTCGGCCGTCGGAAACCGTTGGTCTTCAACGTCCGACACGGGGGTCGGACGCTACGGTTATCTTGAATCTGCTCTGAACCGTCACGGGCCCACACAGGGCAATCGCAAGACTGGCCGGGCGGTGGTCTTTGCAGCGGTTTGCGCGCTCGTGTGGCGGCCGACGCCCCTGTCGGCCGCCGGAAACCGTTGGTCTTCAACGTCCGACACGGGGGTCGGCCGCTACATTCGCCATTCTTGCGATTGCCCTGCGGACCCACACTGTACTCCCATGTTTGCGTTGACATGAAACCCGTGCTCGTCACAATCTGCAGTGGTATCCATCGAAAGGTCCTATGTGGCACACATCGCTATGGTTATTTCATTTCGCCGCATGGCGGTGGCGCTCCTCGTTCTGCCGCTTGTCTGTTCCGTCGCCGGCTGCGACGACATCGACTGGAACTGGGATACGACATGGTGGAAACGTCCGAAGCGCGTCGTCCGGCCCAGGCAGCAGAATACGGCGAAGCCAACCCGCACGGATCATTCGGGGCAGCCTGACGTTACACCCGATCAAGCACGGCGAGCCGAGCCCGAGTCGCCGCGACATTCCAAGCCGGCTGGGGCGGGTGTTTCCGGCACCGTTGCTTCACCCACTGGTGGCGTTGATTCACCCACGGGTAGCATTGCGGCGGCGCCGAAGCCCCGCACGGCGCATCGTTCGTTCTACCAGCTCTATCTTCTCAGCGGTGCACGGAAGGCGCCTTCGGAAGAAAGGGGCGAATATGCCGTGCGCCTGGAACACGCCCGCGCCCGACCATGCAGCGGGCTCTTGGAGATGGCGTACGTGCCGGTGGGGCGGTCAGGCAGCGAGGACGAATGCTACTTGTTGTACGAAAACCGCGCCGAGTTTGAGGCGGCGGTCGCGCTGGTGAAATCATTTGATGTGGCCCCGTTGGACGCGGCGCCGGCATCCGTCGGCGCGGAAGCCTCGTTTCGGTCCGGCACGGGGCTGTTTCTCCGGATCCTCGAACAAGGTGCACTGGCCGATCGCGACCTCGTGGATGCGTGTGAACACCGCCTTGCCGCCGCTACCCAAACGAGGCAACTGCCGCCACTTCATCGTTGGGCCGCGGGGGTATTGGCTGGTCGTCTTGTGGCGGAATATCGGTACGACTACGCCGCCGCCCGGAGCTACTACAGCCAAGCCGAGCGAGCGGCCGCGCCGGCTTCGATTGAACACATGACGACCCGGTGGTGGTATGCCGACGCCTTCATGAAGGAAGGCGGGGCGCAGGAGGCGGTCAAGGTCTACAAGGAAATCCTCGATACGTACGGAGGCAAATGGAAGGACGCACAGATCGTCCGCAGGACAAAGGCGATCCTCGATAAGCACGCCGAATAGCACTATGGCACAGGGCCGCGCCGCCAGCGTCTCAAGAGCTCCCGACCCAGCGAGCCGGCTCGTCTCGAGCCGGTCTTTCGTCGGGGGGTTGCCTTGCGACATGTGGGAGTGAGTACCCCCCCCCCCGAGCAAGCTCGGGGGCTCTTGGGCCATCTCGGACGCGTGCAGCGCGAGGACTGGGAGGTGTGATGTGCCACCACTTCCAGCAGTGTTTCATCACGGTAGTCGTACCGGTACAGAAGCACCGCTTGAAGCCGTGACACGCAAATCCATCAATGGAGGGATCGGTGGGCGCTAGTTATTGGACGCCACGGCTGCGACGACCGGGGACGTCGGGCGGATGGATTCGAGCTGGCGAAGGTAGTCCGCCAACTCGTTCTCGGAGAAGCACTGCAAGAATTCTCGCCGCGCCGATCGATTCAGTTCCATGATCCGGTCGATAAGCTCTCGCTTCGACATGATCGCAAACTCCTTTGATATTTCCGGCGAGAAATCAGGAGGTATGCGGGTCGCGACTGCTGCCGCACAGACCCTATCGGCGGCATGAGGTCCGGGACTTTAGCGAGCGTGCGGCGGCCCCGACGGTGGCCCAGCGAGCAGGCTCGTCTCGAGCCGGTCTTCCTGTTGAGGAGGGCGAATGACTGCTGGAACGAACCCCCAGACCAAGGTCGGGGGCTCTTATTCCGAGGAGCTGAAATCTACCTGCAATCGTGACGTACACCCACCACACGGCAGAAGCTTCCGCCGCTTGCCCGTAGTGGTGGCGACCTCTATGCTGGCTGGCGCTCGCAATGATGCGAGTCGTACGGCGAGCAAAGGCAACATGCGCGAGACAGGAATCCGCGAGTGACCGACGAACCGGCCCAACCAGCCCACCCATCCGACGCCGCACCTAGACCCGGCGCTATCGTTGACGTGGAACCGACCGATAATTCGTCGCCCCCGAATGGCCGCGATGGGCAGGACTCGAAACCGGGTCACGCGGTGAAGCACCTCGCCCGGCACCAGTTTGACGGATGGGCGCATACGTACGACGAGTCCATCGTTCAGCACCTCTTGTTTCAACCTGCTTATCGGATGTTGACCGAGGAGTTGTATCGCTGGCGCCGCGACATCCCCGATCCGTTCGACATGCTCGATGTCGGCTCAGGCACCGGGACGTGGACGGCCATCGTGGCGGGCAGCCCACTACCCACCGAGCGGATCATCGGCCTCGATTTTTCCGTGAAGATGTGCGATGTCGCCCATGCAAAGGCCCAGGAGATCGGTGCGGACGCGCCGACGTTCGTCAACGCGGATGCCGAGCATCTGCCCTTTGCGGACCGGTCCTTTGATGTGCTGACCTGTAGCCATTCGTTCCACCATTACCCGCATCACGCCGAGACGGTTCGCGAGATGTTCCGCGTCCTGCGCCCGGGCGGCCGGTTGATGATCGTTGACGGCTTCCGCGACAACGCCATCGGGTGGTTCGTTTTTGACGTCCTGATCACACGAGGCGAGAGCACCGAAGACGCGAAGGTCCATCACCCCCCGTGGAGCACCATGCGCCGGCACTTCATCGACGCCGGCTTCCGAAACATCCGCCAGCGTAAGACGAGCATATGGGCCCCCATTTTTCTCACCGTCGGCATCGCCTGACGGTGGCCGACGTCGATGCTCGATCAGAGCCCCGAGCGTAAGCGAGTGGGTCCATTGTGGCACCGGCGTCCCGCCGGTGGTGAATGTAGAACCGTAGGATGGGCAATCCTGCCCATCTGTTAACCCGATCACAAAGGCAAGGCTCGCCAATCAGCTCAACAGATGGGCAGGATTGCCCATCCACGCGGCTCGGAACCACAACCGTCGACACCGTCACGGCCTCTGCAACTATCCACGATTGACGATTGACCATTGCAGAGTAGGATTAAGTCACGAACGAAGAGCAATTGTTCGCCGCCCGGGGCCGACGGCTGTGCGACCCCTGAACCCTAGACCCTGAACCCTCCGGCCGCGGCCGGAGGCCGTCATGGGATTGTGGATCGCGCCATGTCACCTGCCGCCGATCACTCGAAACAGATCACCGACCTGCACACCGTCCTCGCCATCTCGCGCGAGTTGGCGTCGACCACCGAGCTGATGCCGCTGTTGCGGAAGATCGAGGCCGCCACCCTGCAAGTACTCCAGTGCGAGCGAGCGACCGTCTTTCTTTATGATCGCGACGCCAACGAACTGCATAGCCGTGTCGCGACCGGCGTGGACGAAATCCGTTTCAGCGCGGACCAGGGCATCGCCGGCGAAGTCGTGCGCACGGGCAAGGTCATCAGCATCAAGGACGCCTACGCCGATCCCCGGTTCAATCCCGAGATCGACCGCAAGACGGGCTTCAAGACCCGGAATATGATCACCTTTCCGCTCAACGGTTTCGACAACACGATCGTCGGCGTCCTTCAAGTGCTCAACAAAACGCCCGGTTCGTTTGACCCGTGGGACGCCCAGCTTGTCGAGACGCTCGGGGCGCAGATCGGCGTCGTCCTCCAGCGGCAGCTTTTGCTCGAGCAATACGCCGAGAAACAGCGCATCGAGGCCGACCTCGACATCGCCCGCGAGATTCAGCAAGGCGTGCTCCCGGAGCATCCGCCGGAGGCGCCGGGCTTCGAGATCGCCGGCTGGAACAAACCCGCCGACGAGACCGGCGGCGATTGCTACGATTTCTTCGCGCTGGCTGGCGGCACGGTTGCCGTCACCATCGCCGACGCCACCGGCCACGGCATCGGCCCGGCGCTCGTGATTGCCGAGTGTCGCGCCCTGTTCCGCGCGACGGCCCCGCTATCGCACGATCTCGCCACGGCCGTCAGCCGCGTCAACGACGTGTTGAACAACGACCTCCCCGCGGACCGCTTCGTCACGGCCTTCTTCGGGCTTCTGTCACCGGCCGACAACACACTGAGATACATCAGCGCCGGCCACGGACCGCTCCTCCGGTACGTGCGCGCGGACGACGCGATCACCGAGCTCAAGGCGGATTCCTTCCCGCTGGGCATCATGCCCGATGTGGCCTACGACAAACCGGCCGAGTTCCCCATGCAGCCGGGCGACATGATGGTCCTGGTGACGGACGGTTTCTTCGAATGGGCCGACGCGAAGGGCGAGCAATTCGGCATCGAACGCATGAACGACGTCATCAGAAAATACCGCGACCACCCCGGCGCGGACATCATCCGAGCCCTGCACGAGGCCGTCCTCACCTTCGCCGACGGCACCCCACAGGACGACGACCTCACCGCCGTGATCATCAAGAAGCTATGAAGTCCCAGCCGGTGCTGTGCGGGCCAAGCATCGGAGGAAACACCCGTAATCGAAATGGCCGGGTGCCATGCAACGCCGTTAACTATCTGTGGCCTCGAACGCATTCAGCACCCCATGGATACGGTGGATTTCGTTGCGATTGAGCTTGCGCAACCGCGGGGGACTCGGCGGCGATTCGTTCTTCTTGTGTGGCCAGTC
>JAUVGW010000029.1 GCA_030593565.1 Phycisphaerae bacterium
TCGCGTTCACTGGGTCGCGGCTAGACAGAGCGCTGGCCGTCGAATTTGCCATGAGCTCGGTGTCTCAGGCCCACGGATCGCGATTCGTGGGCTTGCGGTGTGTTTCATCGGCGGTTCAATGCCCGGTAGGATGGCCCCCAAAGCCGGAGCGCGCCGCTGGCAGAGCTGGGGCGTGCTGCCCCGGACCGGCTCGACACGAGCCGGCTCTAATTGCACTCGCCGAGTTGTTCTAGAAACGCCTCGATCTGCGTCTTGGCCTGTTCGTCGGAGTAGCATCGCAGGTCGTTCAGGTCGCCGGCGATCGTGATGGACGGGATCCCGGATTGCTCGCCGAGCCGTTGCGCCATGCCGTGGCGACTGTTCGTGTTGTTCGGGCAGGTCTTGCAGTCGTGGAAGATGATCCCGTCCACGGCGAAGGTGTCGATCATCTCGCGGAGATACTTCTCCTTGTACTCGTCGGACCGCACGATGAACAGCTCGGTGTAAGCCCTCGCCATCGAGTTGAACGGATCACTGTCATCCAGGGATGTGAAGATCCACGAATTCGCATAGGTACTCGCCACGACGCAGGCCCGCAGTTCCAGAAATTGCATCGCCAAATCGCGCAGGCGGCCCCAGATCGGCATGCCTTCCCAATAGAGGCGGTGTTGCTCGCCCTCGACCGCCGAGACGCCGTCGGCGATGCGCGCCTTCAGTTCAGGTAGCAGTTCATCCCGGTAGTAGTCGATCGCTGTTTGCGTTCCGCGCATCACGACGGCCGGTGCCATGTGGATTGTGCCGTCAAAAAACGTCAACGGCGACGGCCGAGCGGTCGCCGTCTCCAGGACTTCCTTCCACAGGTCCGAGCACTGCCGCGACAGCCGCACCGTCTCGCGAAGCCGGTCGATGTCAAGCTTCTCGCCGGCGATGCCTTCCAGCGTCGGCACCAGCGCCTCGATCTGTCCGGCGATGCCCGAGACGTGGACGTCCGTGACATCAGCGACGCCGCAGTAGCACTCGATGCCTATGACCGGCCGGTTCCAATGCCGCCCGTACCACGCGAGCCAGTCCTGCACGTCGCGGCATTGGTTGGTGTTGTAGACCAGCACGTCGGGCTTGGGGATGGATGTGATGCCCTCATACGCATCGCTCAGCGGCGTGCGACCCCGAAGGAACGCGCCGATGTCGCTGGTCATGTAGGAGCAGACTTCCGGTGAATACCCGGCGGCGTTGGCGGTGGGGATGGTCTCGGTCGCCATGCGCGTCGCACCGAGCATCGCCCCGTGGTTTTCGGGGAAGTAGACCAAGAAGCCCATCGCCCGCAGCAGTTCCGCCGGCCCGACGCTGGTACACCATGCGATCTTGGGTCCGCCTTCTTTCACGGCGCGATCCAGCTCATAGAAGTGGTCGGCCATCAGCTTCCGCAACGTCCTGGCCGCCGCAATCTTCTTGATCTCGGTCTTCTTGGCATCAGCCATCGGCGAATCTCCAGACGGGTAGCTGAACACCCGGCTAGTGTTCATATGGGGTGTCACGGGTAAGCTCCGCCGCTCAGCGCGGCTCCGCTAATCCATGCCACTCCGGCTGTCTGCTAACACATGCCACCTCGGTTGAACATGTACGCCATCCTTGGGCTTGGGTGAATCAGAACTTGACCTGCGGTACTTCTTTCGCCGCCTGGTCCTCGAGTTCGTAGAAGTCTTCCCGGTGAAAGCCGAGCATTCCGGAGAAGATGACGGCGGGAAAGACCTGGATTGACTCGTTGTAGCCACGAACGCATTCGTTGTAATGCTGCCGGGCGAAGCTGATCTTGTTCTCCGTGCTGGTCAGCTCCTCAGAGAGCTGCTGGAAGTTCTGGTTGGCCTTGAGATCAGGGTAGGCCTCGGATAAGGCGAGCAGCTTGGTCAACGCGCCGCCGAGGAAGTTCTCGGCCGCGGCGCTCTGTGCGGGGCCTTGCGCGGAGGCGTTCACGGCGCTGCCCCGGGCGGCGATCACGTTTTCGAGCGTTTCCTTCTCATGGGATGCGTAACCCTTGACCGTCTCGACCAGATTCGGGATCAGGTTGTGACGCCGCTTCAGTTGTACGTCGATCTGTGACCAAGCGGCGCGGACACGGGTGCGCAACTTGACCAGACCGTTGTAGATGCCGACTACCGCAAGGATCACAATGAGCAGCAGCACGGCAAGGCCGATGGCGATGCCGGCGCCGAGACTGAGGGCCAGGATCGGGGCGTTGTGAATCATCCGAGTACCTCCTATGGCACGGGCTTCCAGGCTGTAGCAAAACCACCAGCGCCGGCTTCTCGGCTTCGATGGCGCTTAAAGGATACCGGCGGCCGTACGGCGGGGCCATTGTAAAAGTCGAAGCGGTTTATAGCGATCCCGCGAATACGCAGGCGCTCGGCTTGTCAGGGCAATCGCAAGAATGGCGGATGTAGCGGCCGACCCCCGCGTCGGCCGTAGAACACCAACGGTTTCCGACGGCCGACACGGGGGTCGGCCGCTACACGAGCGCGCAAACCGCTGCAAAGACCACCGCCCGGCCATTCTTGCGATTGCCCTGCTCGGCTTGTGAGAGATCGCCGGCGGATTGCCGATGCCGCCGTTCGAGTTATGACCATGGCGGCAGACGCCATCAATGCACGATACAATGGTCCTGGCAGGATGCGGCCATAATGCGTAGTCCATGAGGCGGTACATTGCACGCCACCCCGAACAACCCGGTGATCGGTGTCCTGGGCATCATCCGTCAAGATGGTCGGCTGTTGATCATTCAGCGATCCCGGACGGTGCGGGCGCCCCTGACATGGTGTTTTCCCGGTGGCCACATCGAACCGGGCGAGACAGCGGCCCAGGCGCTGGTTCGCGAGATGAAGGAGGAACTCGATATCGAGGTCGGACCGGACGAGCACCTGATGACGCAGACGAAACACGGGGGGCGATTGGTACTGCACTGTTGGTCCGCCCGGATCGTCAACGGCCGGCCGTCGGGCAATCCACGGGAGGTCGCCGACGTTCAGTGGATGACACCGGAGCAGATTCGCCGACAACACGGCATTTTACCCGGTACGACCGACATCCTCGATGCGATTGGGTTGTGAGTGGGCGGCACATGGCGCGTGAAAGGGGAGTCGTGAGGCGAGTTCGTGCGCCACTGCTTCTAGCAGTGTTTGATTAGCACTACAGCGCAAAGTAGGCGGCGACTGCACCCAAGAGCCCCCGAGCTTGCTCGGGGGGTACGCTCCCACATGCCGCAAGGCAACCCTCCGACCAAGGTCGGGGGCTCTTGGGCGCTGCTGGCACGACTTTGCGCTGTAGTGTTAAGCGTTTCCGTCTGCGCCGAGGAACACTGCTTGAAGCAGTGGCACGCGTCAGAGACGCACTACTGCGTATCCTGATGTACTTCGGGGGTAGGGCCGCCCACGTTCTGGTTCGTATGCAACCCGTAAGAACAGCCTTGACGGGATATTAGCGACGTTCTTCCGCGGCGATCCTGGCCTGCCTGCTTTGCTCGGTCCGCTCGGCCAGGTGCGTGAGCATTTCGTCCGTAACGGGCAGGTACTTGCCGCCGGTCTTTTCGGCGAGCGGAGAAAGGTCTTGTTGGGCCGCCTCTCCGAGGCCGATGACATTCATCACGGCGCCGCTCTGTCCGGCGATCTCCGCCAGATCGGCGATCTCCCCATCATCAAGCGGCTTGGCCAACACCAGGAAAAGCGTGTCGGCATACCACCCGACGGTCTTCCTCAATGCCGCCGACAAATCGGTCCGGCCGGCGGGCAGGCGCGACGTCAGAACGGTTCTCGCGCCGATCAGGTCGGTCGAGGGCTCGGCGATTGCCGACACGATGATTTCTTCCCGGCCCGTCGCCATCACGACTCCAATACGCCTCGGATTCCGTCCCTCGGATTCGTTCACGGTGTTCGTGATGAAAGCAACCCGGTCGATAAAGTCCGCCATGGAGCCGTCGCCATCGACGACGTAACCGATGGTATCGCCTGTCAGCGGGAAGCCGATGTAGTTCTCGAGAGGATCGACCGTACGGATTGCCACCGCGGGATCATCCGATGCCACGTATTGATCCGGGTTGTCATCGATGAGGGGCTCGGACATGTCCAACTTGACGACTTGTGGCAACGGCGGTGAAGATGTGAGGTGGATGATCGTGAGGCCGACGCCGACAGTCATGATCAGCACCGTTGTCGCCACGGCGGCATGCAACCGGCATTGCCATGCGCGATACCCAAGGCCTGTGGGAGAAGGAGTGACGACATTGACCGGTACGGGGGCGGGGGCGGGTTCCCGCGCGCCGGCAAAGGGAGGCTGCTCGGGGCGATTGGCGCGGCGCGCCGCGCCGACGGCTTTGTTGCGCGGTACATGCACGAGAGATCGACAGTGCCGACAGCGACAGTATGACCCCCCGAACGCGTCGTCCAAGACGAGTTCGCAGTCGCAGCTACAACACTTCACCCGTAGGGGCATCAGCCCACTCCCGAGAAGACGCGTCCACCCTATTCCCCACAGCGCTGCACAAGAAGATGGCGGGGCGCTGCCACTCCCGGTCTCAGGCGATAGATATGCTCAATCGCCGCAAGTCTGACATGCTCAGCCTAGACCGGCGCAGCACCTGCGCTGCAAGCTCAACCGTCCACCCCCCAAATATACATGAATCTAGGCCTGTTTGTCCAGTAATTCAGCACATTTATGTTAAATAGATTCACAGCGATCGGCTGTCTTGCCGGTGTCTCGGCGTAAATGGTCGATTTCCACACGTGTGGTCGATGATAGATGACGACATGTGCCTTCTCGATCTTCGCTCGATCCTTGGCCGCTTCGATGGCATCCTTCAGCGTGCCGATCCGGTCCACCAAGCCCGCCTCCAGTGCCTGCTCAGCCGCGTATATCCTGCCATCCGCCAGTTTTCGGATATTGTCCTTAGTCAACTTGGGGCGGCCGGCTGACACGACATCCAAGAACTGTCGATAAAGAGCGTCTACGATAGACTGAAATGTTGCCCGTTCCTCCGGCCGCATTCCGCGGAGGGGCGATCCCGCGTCCTTAAGCGGCCCGGATTTAATCGCGTCCGCCGTGATCCCCAATTTGGACATTGTCCCCGACAAATCCACCATCTGCATGATGACGCCGATCGACCCCGTAATGGCCGTTCGTTGGGCGATGATGTCATCCGCCGCGCAGGCGAGATAATAGGCGCCGCTCGCGGCGACATCCTGGAAAAAGGCAATGACGGGCTTGCCCGTCTCCTGGCGAAACCGCTTGATTTCCTGGTATAGCGTGTCGCTCGCCGTGACCGTGCCGCCGGGCGAGTTGATGCGGAGCACGACGGCCTTGACCCGATGGTCCTTCGCCGCCGCCGCCAGCTTCTCGACCGCCAGCGACACAGGATGCTCACCTTCCGCGAACAGGGTGGGCATCGCTTCGCTCGTCAGCACGCCGGATATGTCGATGATGACCAAACGGTCGCTGACCCAGCCGGGGCTGCGTTCGACGATACGTTCCTTCAGCGTCTGATCGGGTGGAATCGTCGTGATCTTGAAGCTGCCGGGCGGCGAGCAACCGAGGATGCAGACGAGGCTGACAGCGGCATAAGCGACTCGGGGGCTTGGCATAATCCTCACGCTGTGTCCTCCGGGGCTGGTGTGGTGTCTCTCGTCGGCATATGTCCGGGTATCCGCCGGTGATGCGGCCCAGACGGCTGCTCCCGGCCTGCCGAACGGCTGTGGGCGGGACCGTCACAGCCACCTGTGTGGAAAGAGGCCCACTGTAAGATCGACCACCAAGCGGTCGCACCGCCAGCGGATGCCCTGCGTCGTCACTCTACGGGGTGATTCAATGCGGCTGATTGCCCGCGGCCTACGCGCCCTTTGGTTTTGGTGCGAGACACGTGGCTTTGCCACGACCGTTGCAGGCCGAACACGTGTCCCCTTGCAGCCACGCATAGACAAAACCAAGTCCCATCACCGCCGGCACGCCGGTCAGCGTCCAGATGATGACTGAACCAATCCAGGCAGGCCATCCCAGTCTTCCTGTTTGAGCCCAGATCATCGCGAACAACCCGTCCGTCGGCGGCCACTGAAAGAAACACAGCAAGCCACATGCAATCAGGCTGATGCCATAGAAGAAATGCCTGGTGTTACGAGAGACGCCCGCCCCACGGCATTTGGGGCACGAATCCACGATAAAAGCATGGTTCATGATGCCAGCCTCCTCGGCGAGCCTCCGGCAATCCACCTGCAACGGACCTATCAGCGATATCGCCACGGTTGGCGCGTTGCTTGAGATACGGATGGCTGACCGATCGTCGGCGGGGGATTCACGTGTTTATCGGGTCGGCAGCAATCCTGTTCCGCGTTTTCCATGCTTGCTCGTAGCGGGTGGTCTCGTCGGTGGGCGGCGGAGGATTGGCATGGTGGTCTTGGGGAGGGGTGCGGGGGCAGGCCAATCGCAAGAATGGCGGATGTAGCGGCCGACCCCCGTGTCGGCCGTAGAACACCAACGGTTTCCGACGGCCGACACGGGGATCGGCCGCTACACGAGCGTACAAACCGCTGCAAAGACCACCGCCCGGCCATTCTTGCGATTGCCCTGGGTGCGGCGGTCCATAACTGATTCGGCGGTGCCGCGGCCCACCGGACCTGTCCGCGCATACGCAGTGTGGGGAGCGGCTGCCCATTGCACAAAACCGGCGTGATACCGATAATGCTGCCATCGTTGTAGACGGCGGGGGACAACGTGTACTATCTGGAATCCCTGACTAATGGAGGCATGGTATGAACGGAAGGACATGGATCGTGGTGGGTGTCATGACGGCTATGATGATCGGCGGCTGCAGCACCGGCGAGGATGCGATCGTGGAGTCACCGGACGAAGCCGCGCTTCCGCCCGCGAACGATGCGCTCGCCGGCACGATGAAGCGGGCGGACATCCCCGACAAATATCGCTGGGACCTGACGGACCTGTATGCCGACGACGCGGGGTGGGAGGCGGCCTTCAAGAAGCTCGAAGCCGACATCGCCACGCTCGCCGAGGCGAAAGGCACGCTCGGCAAGTCGCCCGAGTCGCTGTTGAAGACCTTGCAGTTTCGCGATCAGTTCTCCGGCCGGTTTGGCAAGCTCGTCCTATACGCCGGGACCTCCTATCACCTCGACATGAAAGTCAGCGAGACCGGCGGGCGGTTCGAACGCGTCCAAATGCTCGGCAACAAGGCCGGCGAGGCGACGAGTTGGTTCACACCCGAGGTCCTCGACATCCCGCAGGACAAGATCTTCGGCTGGATGGACGACAGCGCGGACCTCGCCGTCTATCGCCACGAGTTCGACGACATCTACCGGCAGCGCGAACACGTCCTGTCCGCCCGCGAGGAGGAACTACTCGCGATGGCGGGCGACATGGCGGGCTCGTTCAGAACGATCTTCACCCGCCTTCAAAACACCAATCTCGACTTCCCGAAGATGGAAGACGCCGACGGCAACGAGCTTCAGATCAGCTCGGCGAAGTACTACGATCTGATCTACTCACCCGACCGCCGTGTGCGAAAGGACGTCTTCCTCGGCCTCCACAACACCTATCTCGACAAACGCAACACGATCTCGGCCATCCTCGGCGGCCAGGTCAAACAGCACATGTTTTACGCCAAGGCCCGTGGCTATGAATCCTCGCTCGAAGCCGCCCTGCACGGACCGAGCATCCCGCCCGAGGTCGTCGAGAACCTGATCGCCACGGTGAACAAGCACCTGCCAAAAGTCCATCGGTATGTCGCGCTCCGCAAGAAGGTCATGGGCATCGACGAGGTCCACCGATACGACCTGCGCGTGCCGATGCTCGCCGCGCCAGAGACGAAGATCCCCTACGACGATGCCGTCAAGACGATCCTGACGGCCCTGGCCCCGATGGGCGAGGAGTATGTGGACACGGCGAAGATGGCGTTCGGCTCCCGCTGGCTGGATGTCTACGAAACTGCCAACAAGCGCAGCGGCGCCTATAGTTGGGGGACGCCGTTCGCGCCGCACCCGTTCATGCTGCTCAACTACCATGGCACGCGCAACGACCGGTCCACCGTCGCCCACGAACTGGGGCACACGATGCACTCCTGGTTCACGATCAAGGATCAGCCGTTGCCCTACGCGGGCTATGCGACGTTCTGTGCCGAAGTCGCCTCCACGGTCAACGAAGTGCTGCTCAGCGAGTACCTGATGAACCATGTCACGGACGACAAGGAGAAGCTGTTGCTTCTCCTGGAGCAGATCGAGGGCATTCGCACGACCGTTATCCGTCAGACGATGTTCGCCGAATTCGAAAAGACCATCCACGAACAGGCCGAGGCGGGCCAACCGCTGACGGGCGACAACCTGTGCAAGACCTACGGCGACATCGTCCAGAAGTACTACGGCCCCGACCTCGTGCTCGACGAGTGCGCCAAGGCTGAGGGGATGCGAATCCCGCATTTCTACCGCAACTTCTACGTCTATACGTACGCCACGAGCCACTGTGCCGCGACCAACATCGGCCGGCGGATCATCAAGGGCGAACCCGGCGCGGTCGAAGGCCACCTGAAGTTCTTGTCGGCAGGCAGCAGCAAGTATCCGCTCGACATCCTGAAGCTCGCCGGCGTCGACATGACCACGCCAAAGCCGATCGAAGACACCATGCAACTGCTCGATGAACTCCTCGACCAGTTCGAGAAGCTGTACGCCAAGCAGAAAGGCTGATATTCAGCACGGCCCTGTCACCGGTGTAGCGTGGAAAAAGCCCACGGATCGCAATCCGTGGGTTAGGAAGCCGTAGGATGGGCAATCTTGCCCATCTGTTGACACCTTTCGGTGGCGGCACCGCATTCGCTTGGGCACGGTTTCAGCAGATGGGCCACATGGCCCATCCTACGCAGATGTCCCTGTTATTCGTGCTATTATTCAAAGAAGACCCCCCGACGTTCGTCGGGGGGCAGCCGTAGGATGGGCAATCCTGCCCATCTGCTGACTGTCTGGCCACATCGCCGTACGGTCCGGCTCACAACCGCGCCCAGGCGTCGAAGAAATCGGGGAAGGTCTTGCTGACGCAGTCCGGATCGAGAATCGTCACGCCGTCGAGCCGAAGCCCCGCGAGGGCGAAGCTCATTGCCATGCGATGATCGCCGTACGTCTCGATCGGCCCCGTGACGCGCGCCTTGCCGGGCCGGACGGTGATGCCGTCTTCGCGCACGTCGGTTTTTATTCCGAGCCGACCGAGTTCCATCGCCAGGGCTTCGAGACGGTCGGTCTCCTTGACGCGAAGATTCGCGACGTTTCGGATGTGCGTGGGGCCGTCAGCAAACGCCGCAAGTACCGCGAGCGTTTGGGCGACGTCGGGCATGTCGTTCAAATCCACGTCGATACCGCGCAACGCGCCGGCCGGCGGTCCGCAGACGGTCGTGGTATTCTCGGTGCGTTCGACGCGGCACCCCATATCCCGAAGCACGTCGACGAATGCCGCGTCGCCTTGGCAGCTTTCCGAGCCGAGGCCGTCGACGACCACGCGTCCGCCGGTGAGCGCCGCGGCGGCGAAGAAGTATGACGCGGCGGTGGCGTCGGGTTCGACTTGGTAATCCAGCGGACGATACGTCTGGCCGCAAGGAACGATGAACTTCGTCATGCGGTCTTCCAGAACGCTCGCGCCAAACGCCTCCATGACACCGATGGTCATCCGGACAAAGGGCTTGCTCGGCAACGGCCCGGCGAGGTCGATCATCACGTCGCTCGCGGCACGCGGCGCGGCGATCAACAGGGCCGATAGGAATTGACTGGAAGGTGGACTGTCGAACCGGACGGTGCCGCCGCGCAGTCCGCGAGCACGCAACGTCAACGGGCAATAGCCCTGTTTGCATTCGTAGCCGATCATCGCGCCAAGGTCTCGCAGGGCATCCACCAATTGCCCGATCGGCCTGGCTCGCATTCGCTCGACGCCGTCCAGTCGATAATCGCCGTGGCCGATGCAACAGGCCGCCGTCAGGAAACGAATCACCGTGCCGGCATTGCCGCAGTGGATGTCGGCCTCGCTATTGGGCCAGTAGCCGCCGCGGCCGTGAACGACGGCCAGGCGTTTGTCTTCGTCAACGCGAACGGAGATGCCGAGCGAGCGGAGGGCGTCCACCATCAGCCGCGAGTCTTCCGCCAGCAGGAGGCCCTCGATATGGGAGACGCCGTCCGCCAGCGCGGCAACGAGCAGCGCACGGTTCGACAGGCTTTTACTGCCCGGCAGCCGTGCCGTGTAATCAATCGGATGCGATATCGGTCGTAGCGTGATTTCTTTCATGTCGTCACGTCAACATGCTACCGGACCGATGCCGGCCACGCACGTCTTGACGAATGCGGTTCCAGGATGTCACCGATAAGATCATGCCGGCCGGGGACGTGGCGTGACGTCGCGGCGCGTCCGGCCCTGTTGATTAGCCCGATATGGGAGATACGATCTATTATGAGCTCGATGCGGTGCCCGTGCGGGGCACCGAGCCGCCGTCATCGGTTTCCGCCGATGTCCCGCAGGCTGCCGCGGATCGAGCCAGCGCGTTTTCGATTATGGATCACCGAGCCCCCGACAATCGACCCGGACCGGAACGGCACGCACTGGCAGTGCGCCTGTTGACGGCGTCGGCCGCGGCGGTGTTGCTGCTGTTCGTCGCGGTCGGCGTGATCCGCATTCTGTCCGGCGCGCCATCCCTGTCGTCCGGTGGCGTGCCCCGGCTCGCCGAGTTCCTCGTCTGGCTTGCCACGGGGCTCGCGTGCGGGAGCCTGCTCGCAGGGCTGGCAATCGGTCTGAAGTGCTTGAGGGAGTTGCGCGCCTCGTTGGTCCGGATGGAGCAATTCCAGTATGAACAGCGCGGCCTCCCCGACAGCGTGTCAGATTCCGACACGTCCACGCATCTCGGCGCCCGGTCGCCGGGGGAAACGGACGCGGAGGGCGGCGCTGCGCCAGTCGACGGATCGTGGGCGGAGATGATCCTGCTCCTGGAGGACATCAGGGACAATTCGCTGTTGACGCAGGAGCAGCGCAAGGATAAGCGGCGGCGCGTCGCCGAAGATGAGCTTCAGGACGCACAAATGCAGATTCGCTCGTTGACATCCGACGGCGATTTTGTGCAGGCCCGACAGATTGCAGATAAAATGCGGCGCAAGTACGCGACCGATCAGCGGGCGGACGCGTTGATCGAGCAGATTGAGGACGCCAGTGAGCGACGCGAAGTCAGCGACCTGAACGAGACAATCAGGCAGGTCGACGACCTGATTAGCGTCTCAGCGTGGGACCGTGCGCGGGATCTGTCCCAGCAATTGCGAGATCGATATCCGGATTCGGCCGAAGCCAGGCAACTTCTGCTCCGTATCGGGCGCGACCACAAGACGTTTATCGATGAACAACGGCGGCGGATGCACGCGGAGATCCAGCGTTTCGTCACGCGGCGTCGCTGGGAAGAAGCGCTCATCGCCGCACGGACATTCATCGAACGGTTCCCCGGATGCGAGGAATCGGCGGGGCTGCGGCTCGAACTGCCGACGCTCGAAACCAACGCAGAAATCGATAAACGGCAGAAGCTCGAGGCCCAGATCATGCGCCTCGTCAAGCACGGTCGATACATAGAGGCGACGGAATTGGCGAAGAAGGTGATCGCGGAATATCCGGGATCGCCGCAGGCCGACGCCTTGCGGTCACGGCTTCCTCGTCTCGTTGAACTGGCACACGATCCGAATGCTCCGCCGGCCCGCGTTCGATTGGACGACTGATATGGGCCGGCGACGTACCTGTCCCGGCATGATCCCGACCAAGAACAATTCCGCTGCTGATCCGCAAGACACGGTTACACGGCACCCGTCGGCGCCGCGGCCAGCACCCGATTGGATTCACATCATCGGCTGCATTTCGACGGGCCGTGCCGATGCCGGCATCTACCAGCCGCTGCTGCGTGCCTTGTCTGCCGAGCCTGATTGGCAGGTCGTTTGTTTCGCGGGGGGCACGCACCACGCGGAGCGATTCGGTCGTACGCTCGACGAGCTTGCGACGGTTTCCGGGGTTGAACTGGTCACGGTGGACCATCTGATCGAAGGCGACGGCCCCGTGGAGGTCGCCGCGACATCCGGTAGAGCAACCGAGGCATTCGCACGGGCGTTCGCGGATCATCGGCCCGACCTCGTCTTCGCCCTCGGTGATCGCACGGAGATGTTGGCCGCGACGCTCGCGGCGGTCATTCACAAGCTGCCGATCGCCCACCTGCACGGCGGCGACGTGACCCGAGGCGCCTACGACGACGCCTGCCGCCATGCGATCACAAAGCTGTCACACGTACATTTTCCGGCATTGGGGCGACATGCCGATCGCATCGCGGCGATGGGCGAGGAGCCGTGGCGCATCCATGCCGTCGGCGCGTTGGCGTTGGACGGTCTGCGGGATTTCCTGCCGGAGCCGGTCGGCGAAACCAGCGATGCGGTCGGGATCGACCTGTCGCGGCCGACCGTCATGGTGGTGTTCCACCCCGAGACGCTATCGGAAATGCCTGTTCAGGAGCAGATCGCCGAGGTTCTCGCGGCCGTCGATTCATCGGAGATGAACACGCTGCTGATAGGACCGAACGCCGATGTCGGACATGCCGCGATCAGGAGCGCGTTGCGGCGTTTCGCCGTCGATCGCCCCAATACGGTTGTTGCCGCGTCGCTTTCCCAGCGGCGGTTCTGGAACTGCCTGTCACGCGTCCGATTGCTCGTCGGCAATTCAAGTGCCGGCATCATGGAGGCTGCCTCGTTTCGCCTTCCGGTTGTCAACATCGGAGCCCGTCAGGCCGGCAGGTTCCACGGCGCGAATGTGATCGACTCGCCGCTCGAACGGAAGGCCGTCGCCGCCGCGATCGACCGGGGGCTGTCCCGCGAATTCGCCGCCGGGCTCGATGGCTTGGTCAATCCGTACGGCGACGGCCGCGCGGCGGCGCGCATCGTTGCCGCGATGCGGCAACTCCCGGAGCGCGAGACATTGCTGGCAAAACGCGGCGATTGAATCCCTACAAGATGATGGATTCACGAACGGTCGAAGAACGCGCGGCATCCGACCGGGGCATAGGATGACGTACGCATTCAGAGCCGGGGCGTGTCGCCCCGGACCGGCTCGAGACGAGCCGGCTCACCACGCTATCGGTGGGATTGGTGCGCTGTGTGGGTTGGCGCCAAGTGGGCTTCGCGGGCAAGTTCTCGGAGCTGCCGGATAGCTGCCTGAGACTCGACGGCCTGGAATCCGAATGTGGTCACGAGCAGGCGGACGCACTGCTCCGGCGGCGATTCCTTGATTTGCCGACACAGTTGGGGAAGATCGTGGGCGATCTCCGGATGGGCGCGGGCCGCGCGAGCGAAGAAGCGGCTTGCGGTAATGACGCGATCCAGGGGCATTTTGAGAATGCGGCCAAGCTCCTGCGCCGCTTCCTGCATGCGATCGCGCTCCACCAGTTCGACGAAATCGTCGAACGTGCCGTCACGCCGGACATCTGAGCCGCGGACGCGCTCACTCCCGTTGCGGGAACCGTGTTCGTTTGCGCCAGCCGTGTCTTGCAGTCCGTCGATGGCGGCGTTGAGCCGAACGAGGCCGTCGGCTATCTCGGCGAAATCGGCGACCCCGGCAAATGGGTCGTGCTCGCCACCGTCACGACTGTTTCGCAGCAGGGTGGCCTTGTTGCGAACGACCGTATCGGCAAGGCGAGCCAGCAACCGTCGCCGAACGGTGGCCAGGGTTTCGAGTGATTCCGTGTGCCTCGCCATGGGAGATTCGCCTCCGGAAAGCAGCCGCTTGTCCCATCGGGTCATCGGACATATCGAAGTGTGGCGGCGGCTATTTCACGTTCAAGTGGCGAACAACAGGCGGGCGGGACGGACGCGACCGCTGTGCGACCGACGAACGGCCTGGGAGCGTCCGGTAAGTTCGTCAGGCCGACCCGGCTTCAAGGGTGCTCCATGTCCATGTTTGTTTGCCGTTCGTCGACATCCGGAGGGCCGGGGGTTAGTGTGACGTGATCGAGTTGACGGCAATGGCCTGCCGGCCATTCACAGGCGCGGCGGTGCGGCTCCATGTGAATACTTGAGAAGTTCGAGCGATGGGCAAACGGACCGGTAACGGCGACGAAAGCCTGACGTACAAGGCCTCGGGCGTGGACACCTCCGCGAACGACCGGATGGTGGACCTGATACGTCGTTCCACGCAGCGAACGTTCGACACGCGCGTGCTATCTCGTCATGGCGGGTTCGCCGGGCTGTTCGGGCTGGACTACCCCGAGCGATTGCTGCGCAGGAACTATCGCGAGCCGGTGTTGGTCGCCGGGACCGACGGCGTGGGCTCGAAACTGCTGTTGGCGCTCGAGCACGGGCGCGTGCGCGAAACGGGTATCGACCTCGTCGCGATGAGTGTCAACGACGTCTTGACCGTCGGGGCGGAGCCGTTGTTCTTCCTGGACTATGTGGCGTGCCATCGTCTCGTGCCCGAGCAGATCGCGGAGATCGTAGGCGGGATATCGGATGGCTGCACGCAGGCGGGCTGCGCATTGCTCGGCGGGGAGACGGCGGAAATGCCGGCCATGTACCGGCCGACGCATTTTGACTTGGCGGGGTTCTGCGTCGGCGTGGTCGAGCGGCGGCGAATCATCGACGGGCAGAACGTCGAGCCGGGGGATGTGATTCTGGGCCTGGCGTCCAGTGGCATCCATTCCAATGGATATAGCCTCGTGCACAAGCTGCTCGCGCGTTTGCCGAAGCAAGGCGACTTGCCGGTGGACCTGGGCGAGCCGCTCGCAGACGCGGTGCTGCGGCCGACGCGGATATATGTCGAGCCGATTCTCGCCCTGTTGAAGCGATACCGGCGAAAGCGCGTGGTCCGCGCCATGGCGCACGTGACGGGGGGGGGGCTGCCGGGCAATCTGCCGCGCGTGATACCGAACGATTGCGACGTGCATATTTCCAGGAAGAGCTGGCCGGTGCCGCCGGTCTTCGACCTGCTGCGGACGTTGGGCGTCGAAGAAGAAGAAATGTACCGGGTGTTCAACATGGGTATCGGTTTTGTACTGGTGGTCCGGCCGGCCTTTGCCGGGAGCATCACGGCACGACTGGAGAAGCAGGGCGAGACGGTGTATCGGATCGGAGGCGTCCGGCGGGGCAGTGGGAAGCTGATCTGGCGGTAGGACTTCGCGCAGGATTAACATGACCGATTGTGACGGTAGGCTGTCCTGCTGGCTTGCCGTTTGGCGGATTAACCGTTTGCGTAATACCTGTGCGGCGCCCAAGCAGGGACAATCACCGAAGATTGACCACGAAAATCTGGTCACTGAAAACTGTTGTGGGCCTGATCATTCAAAAATTCGGCGGCACGAGTCTCGGAGATGCGGAGAAGATTCACCGCGCGGCCCGGCGCGCGATCCGCGCGAAACTGGAGGGCAACGAGGTCGTAGTCGTCGTTTCGGCCATGGGCGGCAGCACGGACACGCTCGTCGATCTGGCGTATCAAATCACCGATCGACCCAATCGCCGGGAGATGGACCAGTTGCTGGCGACGGGCGAGCAGGTTTCGATCGCGCTCATGGCAATGTCGATCCATCACGCCGGGCACGATGCGATCAGCCTGACGGGTGGACAGATCGGCCTGCGAACGGACCGAACATTCGGCCGCGCGCGGATTCGTGAGATCACCCAGCGCGGCCGCATCATCTCGCTGTTGAAGGATGGCAGCATCGTTATCGCCGCCGGTTTTCAGGGAGTTGATGCGGGAGCAAACATCACGACGCTCGGCCGCGGCGGGTCGGACACGACGGCGGTGGCGTTGGCGGCGTCGCTGGGGGCGGACGTATGCGAGATCTACACGGACGTGGACGGCGTGTATTCCACCGATCCGCGGATCGTGCCCGAGGCGAGGAAGCTGGACTACATCTTTTACGACGAGATGTTGGAGCTGTCGTCGCTCGGGGCGCAGGTGATGCACTCGCGGAGCATCGAGCTGGGCAAGAACTACGGCGTGCGCATCCACGTGCGTAGCAGCTACACCGACGCGAAAGGAACGGACATCGTGAAAGAATGGTCGGATTTCGATCAGGTCATCGTTCGTGGAGCGGCGTTGAAGCGGAACCTCGCTCGCGTGGAATTGACGAATGTGCCGCACCAACCGGGAATCGCCGGCGAGGTTTTCACACGCGTCGCCGAACGCAACGTGATCGTTGACGACATCATCCAGGTGGTTCACGAAGGCGGCAACACCGCGGACATCAGTTTCACGATCGAAGCCCCCGAGATCGAAGCGGCACAGGCGCTGTGCGACGAGATGGCGGTGGAAATGCCCGGCATGACGCCGGAGATCAAGCCGCATCGGGCAAAAGTCTCCGTGGTCGGGGTGGGTATGCGGACGCATACGGGAGTGGCCTCGCGCATGTTCGAATCGCTGCACCAGGCCGACGTCAACATCGAGAACATCAGCACCAGCGAGATTGTCATCAGTTGCGTGATCCGCGAGGCAGACGGCGAGCGGGCGCTGCGCGCGGTGCATGCGGCGTTCGAACTGGAACCCAGTTGAAAGTCGAAATTCGGAAAGCCGAAAGCCGAAATCTCGAATCGCGAATGGTTCTTCTTGGTGAGTGAACCGTCTCGTTTGTTTGTTTCGCTATTCATCATTCGCTATTCGCCATTCGTGAGCCCACGATCATGACACGACGACGGAAACTGATCACGATTCTGGTCCTGTTGGTCGTCGGTGTGGTGTCCGCGATGGATCATGCCGGCGTCTTCGGGCACCGGGGCGGCGACCGGCGCACCTATCACGACGTGCTTGCAACGGTGACCTATGCGGCCGACGGCGACACGATCGACGTTGACATCCCGGACGGCAACCGAGACGTCACGCGAATCCGCTTGTGGGGCGTGGACTGTCCCGAGATCGCGCACGGAGAAGGTGAGCCTGGCGCGCACTTCGGCCGGGAGGCGACCGATTTCGTTCGTGGCGAGATCGTCGGCCGACGGGTCCGCCTGGTGCTGGACCCGAATCGGCGTTCGCGCGACAAGTACGGCCGGCTATTGGCGTATGTCTATTTGGCGGACACGGGCGAACTGTTGAATGAAATGCTGGTCCAACGGGGGCTGGCCTACGCGGACCGGCGGTTTCCGCACGTCTTCAAGCGACGGTTCGTCTCGATCGAGAAGAAGGTGATCAAGCAACGAATCGGCCTATGGGCGGAGGTCACACCGGAGCAGATGCCCGGCTGGCGGCAGCGCATGGACGCGGCGGGGGCGTGGTGACGGCGGGGAGAAAAAGGGGGTCAGGCTTACTTTATCTTAGCCAACCGCTCGAATAGACCGATGATTCTAACGATAAAGTAAGCCTGACCCCCTTTTTCTGCCCTTTTTCTGACCATATCGGACGGTGGTAGCAACTCGAGTTCGCGTGGGCCGGCGTGATTGGGCTACAATGCGGGCTTGGCCAATATTCGCCGTCAACAACAATTGGGTGATTGAATGAAACGACTATCTTCACGACATATCCTCGCCGTCACGGTCCTGATTCTCGGTCTACTGGGGCCGTCGGCCTGCGTCGAGCAGGGCGGGATTGAATCGCAACCGGTGGATACGCGCGAAGCCCCACGCGCCGCCAAGCCGGACAAGTCCGATGCGCAGGATCCGCCGCCGCCGCGTGCGTTCGAGGAGGATTGGCAGCGGTTCGCCCGCGACGCGACGAAGCACTACGGCTTCAGTCCGCCACTGGCTGCCAAGGCTGGCGGAATCCTCGAGCATTGTCTATCACATGCGGCGAAGCTGCGCGAGCGGAGTGCCGCCGTCGTCCAGAGCACAGAAGCGGCAGGCAATTCGGCTATGGCGGAGAAGGCCCGGTCCGAGTTGGACGTTGGTTTGAGGAAGCTCAACGATCAACTGCTCGGACGGATCGACGCGTTGGCTTCGATTGTGCAGATTCAGGCTGCGGCCGCGGCCGGTTTCAAGTCGCCCGAGCGGTTGGACCCGACACCCAAGCCGGAAGTGGGCCACAAGGCGCCGGACTTCGCGCTGAAAACGCCGCAGGGACAGACCGTTTCGCTCGACAGCCTGCGTGGCAAGGTCGCGGTTCTGCAATTCTGGGCGCCCTGGTGTGGTTTCTGCAAGAAGGCCATGCCGGAGATTCAGAAGCTGCATGAAACACTGAAGGATGATCCGCGCGTGGCGATCTATGCCATCGTGGGCAGGGAGCGCGGCAAGAGCGATCCGATCGAAGTTGCCAAGGCGAAGGGATGCACCTACGACCTGCTCCTGCACGGGGCCGCGACGGCCAGTCTGTACCAGGTCAAGGGCTACCCGACGCTGTTCATCGTCGGGCCTGATGGGAAGATCATCCACAAGGAACGCGGCGCAAAGCCGAAGCAAGGCACGCGACTGGTGCCGATCATCAAGAAGGCGTTGCAGCAGAAGGTGGGGTAGGGCGATCTTGGCCGCCAAGCGGCAAGCCGATAGGGGGCGTTGGTCTCGGGCTTATCTACGGCCGCTCCATTCGCCCCGATAGGGCCGGATGAAATCGAGTTCCTGCGGAGGCTGGCCCTCGCGCGTGGGATTCCTATTCACGTATGCGATTGTTCGTTCGACGTCCTCGGGCGTGCTGAGGAACTTCTTGAACATGTCGTTGCTCCAGACGGGGTGGTCGTCGGGGAAATCCGCCAAACGGCGGAGCCTGATCGCGGAAGTCCGCTGCAAATGTTCGATCATCGTCTCCGCACGGTCGCGGTGCTTGCGAATCACCAGGTGGGCGTGGTTCGACAGAATCGCGCAGGCATAGCAGGTGTAGCGTTGAGCCTGCACTGTTTCGGAGAACGCCTCGGCGGTGGCTTGCCGTTTGGCGACGTCGAACCAGATCACGTTGTGTTCGAGCCTGGGTCGGGCCTGCGCGTGAAACGACCGCAATGCCGACCGCGCGGGCTGGACGGACTTGCGTCCATAGTGGATTGAGCCGAGCGGGACGAGCTTGCCCGCCCTGATTTCGTGGGACATGCTTCCTCGGGGATCGTTTGGGAGCCAGTGCCCGTAGCCCGTCAGAATGAGATGATGGGCGATGACCATGCGATCATGATATCGGTACTTGCGTGATCCGCCAAACGGCAAGCCAAGTGGCGGCGCTGCCTCGGCCATAGCGTAGTCTCGCGCATTCGCTTGCCTGGCGGGAAAGCTCCCGATGTGGCTTGCCGTTTGGCGGATGCCACAGCTTGAATGCGGGGCGAAAATTGTCGATAATCATAAGATTCGCGACAACCTCACCTAACCGGAAGAACACAAGCCATGGCCAAGACGGGATCGAAATCGTACGACCCCGCTTCCACCGAGAAGCGGATATGGGAGTTCTGGGAGAAGGGCGGGTACTTCCATCCCGAGCCGGATGACAGGCCGCGGGACAAGCGTTTCTGCATCATGATCCCATTGCCGAACGTCACCGCCGCGCTGCACCTGGGCCATGCGCTGAACAACACGCTGCAAGACATCCTGACGCGAATGAAGCGCATGCAGGGCTGCAACACGCTATGGATGATGGGCACGGACCATGCCGGCATCGCCACCCAGGCGACGGTCGAGAAGGCGATCCTCAAGAACGAAGGCAAGAACCGGCACGACCTCGGCCGCGAGGAGATGGTCCGGCGCATCTGGGACTGGAAAGAAAAATTCGGCGGGCGCATCATCGAACAACTGAAGCTGATGGGCTGCTCGGGCGACTACGAGCGCGAACGATTCACACTCGACGAAGGCTGCGCCAAGGCCGTGCGGCACATGTTCTTCAAGTTCTTCCGCGACGGGCTGATCTATCGCGGCAAGCGCCTCGTCAACTGGGACACGCAGTTGCACACGGCCGTCGCGGACGACGAGGTCTACCACGAAACGGTCGAGGGGCATTTCTGGCATTTCAAGTACCCCGTGATCGACCCGCAGCCGGGCGAGCCGGAGCACGTCCATATCGCCACGACCAGGCCGGAGACGATGCTCGGTGATACGGCGGTGGCGGTGCATCCGAAGCCGGACATCGAACTGGATCGGGTCGAGGCGGAGCTAAAGGAGAAGCTCGCCAAGGCGTCGGAGAAGGACAGGCCGGACGTGCAGGCGGCGCTCGACAACCTGACGGAGCGGCGCAAGACGCTGTTGCCGCTGCTCCTGAAGCTGCGCGATATGGCCAACGACGGGCGGATGGTGACGCTGCCGCTCGTGGATCGGCCGATTCCGTTGATCTGCGACGAATGGGCCAAGCCGGAGTTGGGCAGCGGCTGCGTGAAAATCACGCCCGCCCACGATCCGAACGACTACGATGTCGGCCAGCGGAACGACCTGCCGAAGATCAACGTCATGACGGAGGACGGCAACGTCGCGCGGATAATGGAGCCGGACGGCTCGGTCAATCCGAACTCCTACAAGTACGAGGGCCTGGCGTTCACCACGAAGGGCCGAGACAAGGTCGTGGCGGACCTGGAAGCGCTCGGCCTGGTCGAGCGGATCGAGGACCACGTCGTCGATATCGGCCACAGCGACCGGAGCAAGGCGCGCATCGAGCCATTCCTGAGTGACCAGTGGTTCGTGAAGATGGGCGACCTGGAGCCGGAGCACGCGGCAAAGGTCGAAGGCCTGCGCGGCGGGGCGATGGGCTTGTGCCAGATGGCGATGGACGCCGTGCAGGACGGCCGCGTGAAGTTCACCCCGGCGCGGTACGAGAAGACCTACCTGGACTGGCTCGCCGAGAAACGCGACTGGTGCATCAGCCGCCAGCTTTGGTGGGGGCATCAGATACCGGTGTGGCGGGCTGTTGAGAGGACCCCCGTAGGTGTTGCCGTTGGGGCACCGAGGGTCAGGATCAAGGAGCTAGAGAAGCTGTCGGTAGACTACGACCCCAAGCACCGCCAGCAAATGTTCGGGAGCGACGGCCTGTCCCGACTCGACGAGCACTATGTTTGCCTAAAAGATAAACCTTCCCCTGCTGATTGTGCACTTTTGGAGCAACTTGGTTTTAAGCAAGACCCCGACGTCCTCGACACCTGGTTCAGCTCCGCCCTGTGGCCGCACTCGACGCTGGGTTGGCCGGAGGGTGATGAACAGGATGCGAGCGGTTGTGGTGATTCAATGGCCGCGCGGGCTGAAGCCCGCGGCTCTTCAAAGCCTTCCTTGCTTGATTACTTCTATCCGGGCAACGTGCTGATCACCGCGCGCGAAATCATCACGCTGTGGGTCGCGCGGATGGTCATGACCGGGCTGTACAACATGAACGACATCCCGTTCAGCGACGTGGTCATCCACTCGGTCATCCAGGACGGCCAGGGCCGCAAGATGAGCAAGTCGCTGGGCAACGGTGTCGACCCGCAGGACATTATTGAGGAATACGGCGCCGACGCGCTGCGTTTCACGCTCGCCGACCAGGCGGCGGAGACGCAGGACGTCCGCCTGCCGGTCAAGCCCAAGAAGCTGCCCGACGGCCGGACGATCAACATCAGCGAGCGCTTCGAAAAGGGTCGCAACTTCTGCAACAAGCTGTGGCAGGCGTCGAACGGCTTTGTCATGAACAACTTGGACGGCTACGCGCCCCAGCCGCTCGACCCGGCAACGCTGCGGCTCGAAGACCGATGGATCCTGTCGCGCATGACAGCGTGTCTACAAGGCCTCGATAGCGCGATGCAGCGGTTCCGTTTCAGCGAGTCGATGGGTATTCTGTACCGGTTCATGTGGGACGAGTTTTGCAGCTCGTACATCGAGATGGTCAAGTCGCGGCTGTTCGACGGAAACGGCGGCGGCAGCGCGGACGGTGCCCCCCAGCCCCGGTCGGAAGACCGGGGTTCCGCCCAACAGGTCCTCGTCCACATCCTCGACCAACTGTTGCGGATGCTCCACCCCTTCATCCCGTTCATCACCGAGGCGACCTGGGAGCGGCTGAACGAGGCCGCCCCGCAGCGGGGCTTGCGGACGATCACCGACGGCGAGCCCGCGCTGGTCACGGCGGCATGGCCGAAGGTGGACGCAGCCTTGCGCGACGAGCAGGTCGAAGCCGACATGGCCGTCCTGCACGCCATCATCAAAAGCGTGCGAGAAATCCGCACGGACGTAAACGACTTCCGCGGGCGCAACAAGCAGTCGTCAGTGCGATCGCTGCCGGCGGTGACGCTGCGTGCCGATGCGGCGACCTGCAAGCTAGTCGACACCTACCGCGCGTTCGTGATGCCGCTGGCCGGTTGTGACGCCCTGGAGGCGGGTCCGAATGTGGCGAAGCCGCACGGCGCGATGAGCCGAGTCGATGGCAAGGTGGAAGTCTACGTGTCCGTCACCGACCTGGTCGATCTCGAAAAGGTGAAACAGGCGGAGCAGGCAAAACTGGAAGAAACGCGAGAGGCGCTGGCCCGTGCGGAGAAGCAGCTCGCCAACGAGAACTTCGTCAAACGGGCCGATCCCGCCATCGTCGCCCAAGCGAGACAGCGAGCGGCGGATTTGTCAAGTCAAATCCAGTTGATCGAGCACCACTTGGCCGACCTCGACTGACCTTCGGCCCCGGAGGGGCCAAGGCGAGTTGCCACGGGTGGAGCGGAGCGGAACCCGTGGTCCCGGTTGGCCCGCATCCCATTCCGCCCCGGAGGGGCGGAGGAAACCGCTCGACCCTCGAGTCCCATGCCACCCCGGCTAAACGCGTACCCGAGCTTGCTCGGAGGGTAGTCGGACGCCTGCGGGAACGTACCCCTCGGCAGGAAGACCGGCTCGAGACGAGCCGGCTCGCTGGGTCGGGGGCTCCTGCGCCGACACCGAAAACCTACCTACCATTGTGACGTACACCCGCGTGCGTTAGGGTAATCGCAAGAATGGCTGGGCGGTGGTCTTTGCAGCGGTTTGCGCGCTCGTGTAGCGGCCGACCCCCGTGTCGGCCGTCGGAGACCGTTGGTGTTCTACGGCCGACACGGGGGTCGGCCGCTACATCCGCCATTCTTGCGATTGCCCTGCCGCGTGCGTGTGCCGCCCCGGCCGCCGCTTGCAGAACGCCGACCCTGCGGTTAGACTGCCGCACTGTTCCGGCGGAGGTAGCGACCGATGGACATACGGATGAACCTCGCTCGCATCGTCATCCAGGACACGAGCGACCAGCAGATCATCTTTCTTCGCGAGGCCGAGGGCGAGCGTGAGTTTCCGATCGTCATCGGCGACGCCGAAGCGTTGGCCATTGATCGGCGTTTGAAAGGCTACAAAAAGGCGCGCCCGATGACACACGACCTGCTGGCCGACATCATCGATCGCCTCGGCGCGGAGCTGGAAAAAATCGTCATCAACGACTTGAAGAACCATACGTTCTATGCAAAATTGATCCTGCGTGCCAACGGAGAGGTCGTCGAGATCGATTCGAGGCCGTCCGACGCCATTGCCTTGGGCGTGGCGAGCGAGACACCGATTTTTGTAAGCGAACACGTCCTGCGAGAGGTGTGTCGGTCCTGATGCGGCTGACGCGTTCCGCGGGCCGACTTGCCCGAAACTGGGGTCACAATGACTCGCCGAAGCGATTTCTGCGATTGCGAAGCCCGCTTTTCTGAGTTTGTGAACGATACCAACGCGGCCCATCCTTGTGACCGGGGCGCCGTCGTGATGACACGCGCGCCGGGCGTCGTGGACGTGATGGGCGGCATCGTGGAAAACAGCGGGGCGCTGGTCCTCACCGCCACGCTCGCGACGGCTGCCACACTCGCCTGTTGGCAGACCGCCGATGATCGCGTGCGCATTCGTCTGGCCGCTACCGACGGCGAAGCCGCGACGGGCGGCGAGGTCGCGAGGGACCTGTCACTGCCGTACGATGCGTTCGATGCCGGCTCGAACAGCGCGGCGGCGCTGGCGAACAGCGTTCGCAAGATGGGCTGTGAGTGGGCGGCGCCGACCTGCCTGACACTGTGGCAGGCCATCGCTGACGGCATCATGCCGCGACCGAGTCGCGGCCTGATGATCGTGCTTCAGTCCGACTTCCCATCCAAAACGGATCTCGGCCGATGTTGGTCATTCGCCGCGGCGACGATCCACGGCCTGTGCCAACTGTTCGACGTCCAGGCCGACCAGTTGCGAAAAAGCCAAATCTGTGCGGAGGCCGTCATGCCGCTGACGGGCATGCACAGCGTTCGGGCGCCGATGACCGCCCTCTGCGGTCCCGCGGGCGGCGCGCTATTGCAGCTTCGTTTTTATCCGCAGGTCTTGTGTCAGAAACTGGAACTCCCGCCGGGGATCACCATTGTAGCCGCCAAGACGCGACTGACCCGGCCGACCACACGACAGAGGTTAATGGACACGCGGACGTGTGCGGAGATGGGCCAACGCATGATCGCGGAGTTACAGCATCGCGACGGCCTGCGAGGGGATATGGCAAGCGGGAGATTGGCCACGATCACGCCTGCCGAGTATGTCGAGCGATACCGCGACCGCCTGCCCACCAAGATCAGCGGCCAGGCGTTCGTCGGCCGGTTCGGCGCACTTCGAGGCCTCGATGGTGAGTTCGATCCGCACGGCACCTACAAGATCCGATCCCGATCCGAGCATCACATTTACGAAAATCGTCGCGTCCACGAATTCGCCACCAGCATTGCCAGAGCGCGACGCACCCAGGCGGCGGACGCCCTCGTGCACGCCGGCGAGTTGATGTACGCCTCACATTGGAGTCACAGCCAGCGCTGCGGCATCGGCGGCGTCGAAGCCGACCAACTTGTCTCCGCAATCCGACAGCAGGGTCCTGCCACGGGCCTGTTCGGCGCGAAGGTCACGGCCGGCGGCGAGGGCGGCGAGGTGGTCGTGCTCATGCGCGACGACGAGCCTGCCCACGCGGCGCTGGCCGACGCTGTCGCCCACGCGGAGGCCGCATCCAACCGCCGAATCCACACCTACCGCGGTTCCATAAATGGTGCGGAGTTTTTCCAGGCGTCCGAACTCGGAGAGGTCGTCGACTCGGCCACTGACGTCGTCGACTCGGCAACCGGCGCCTGATAGATGCAAGATCGCAGCCAAGGCATCGCACAGGAATAACATGACCGATTGTGCCGCTTGGCTGGCCTGTTGGCTTGCCGTTTGGCGGATCAACCACTTACGTTATGCTTGCGCGACTCCTAATCTAGCGAGAAAATCGCCTCGATCAGCCGTAGCGTCTCGCCCTTTTCCTTGATGATCAACACCGGCATCGGGCAGTTCATCAGCACATTCTCCGACGTGCTGCCCAGCAGGGCCGCGGCGGGATGTGTCGGCCCCCGACTGCCGATGACCACGATGTCCATCTTCCGCACCGTCGCCACCTCCGCGATCGATTCGGCCGGCTCGCCGGAGAGCGTGACCACGAACTCCACCGAGAGCCCTTGCGTGTCGATGTCGGCAATGAACTTCTCGAGGTCGTTCTGCCCATGACGACGCTGCACCTCGACCGATTCCTGGAACGACGCGCCGGCCAGATTGTGCCGCACGTCAACGTGACGCACGGTGTGCGCGATCAGTTGCGGATTCGTCT
>JAUVGW010000299.1 GCA_030593565.1 Phycisphaerae bacterium
GCCGTGGCGTTTGGAGGGCACCGCCTTCACAGAAGGCGGCTCTGATCGGTTTCGTGCCTGTCAAACCCCCTTCAACAGACTCGCAGCTCATGCGCGAGATCCATTCTTGCGATTGCCCTGAACGGTTTGCCTTGCCAGAACGGTTTGCCTTGCTAGAATCGGCCAAACGATAGTCCCCTCAGGATCCAACGCATGCAAAACAAGATCATTGGCGAGGGCATCACCTTTGACGATGTCCTCCTCGTGCCAGCCCGCAGCCACATTCTCCCCGGCAACGCCGACGTCCGTACGCACCTGACGCGGAACATCGCTGTCAACATCCCGATCGTCTCCGCGCCTATGGACACGGTGACGGAATCGAGCCTGGCGATCGCGCTGGCTCAGGAAGGCGGCATCGGCATCATCCACAAGAACCTGTCGATTGAAGCGCAATGCCGCGAGGTCGACAAGGTCAAGCGCAGCGCAAACGGCGTCATCCTCGATCCCGTGACGTTGCGGCCCGAGGATACCGTCAAACGCGCGGCCGAGTTGATGAAGTTGCAGAACATCTCCGGCGTGCCGATCACGCACGACGATCGAACCCTCGCCGGTATCCTCACGCGGCGCGACATGAAGTTCATGGATCACACCGACAAAGACGGCGGTGATCGCGGGGCGCTGCGCGTCGAGGAGGTCATGACCAAGGAGAACCTCGTCACCGCGCCGCCGGATACGTCGCTCGACGATGCCGATAGGATTCTCCAACGCCACAAGGTCGAGAAATTGCTGCTGGTCGACGACGACAACCGGCTGGTGGGGCTGATCACCATCAAGGACATCGACAAGAACCGGCAGTTTCCCAATAGTTGCCAGGATGGGCGGGGGCGGCTCCGCGTCGGAGCCGCGGTCGGCGTGCTCGACTACGAGCGCGTCGAGGCGCTCATCCGGAACGACGTGGATGTCATCGTCGTCGATACGGCCCACGGGCACAGCGACAACGTGATGGAGACCGTCAAGGAAATCCGCCGTCGCCACGAGATCGACATCGTCGCGGGCAACGTGGCCACGGCCGAGGGGGCGAAGGATCTGATCGATGCCGGCGCGGACGCGATCAAGGTCGGCATCGGGCCGGGTTCGATCTGCACGACGCGCGTTGTCTCGGGCGTTGGCGTGCCGCAGGTCTCCGCGGTCATGAATGCCGTGTCCGTCGCCCAGGATGCGGGCATACCGGTGATCGCGGACGGGGGCGTCCGGTTCTCGGGTGACATCACGAAGGCCATCGCAGCCGGCGCCCATGTGGTGATGATCGGCTCGCTGTTCGCGGGTTTGGAAGAAGCCCCCGGCACCGTGATCTACTGGAAAGGGCGACGTTTCAAGGAATATCGCGGAATGGGCTCGCTCGGGGCGATGGTTTCGGGCAGTGCCGACCGATATGGTCAGAAGGATGAAACACAGGCCGATAAACTGGTGCCCGAAGGCGTCGAGGGTCGCGTGCCGTACCGCGGCAAGCTCGCGGAGCTTACCTATCAGCTCGTCGGTGGGCTCCGTGCCGGCATGGGCTATTGCGGGACGCCGACGATCGAGGCTCTGCGACAGGACGGCCGGTTCATTCGCATCTCGGGCGCGGGCATGGTCGAGTCGCACCCGCATCATTTGGTCATTACAGAGGAATCCCCCAACTATGCTGCTGAGAACATCGTTGAAGTCTAATTCGTCGTGCGAGATGACCGCCAGGCGAGGTCGAGTGATCGCGGTTCGCCGCGTTTGTGGCCTGTGCGCCGTGCTTGCCTTACTTGTCGGCCTTGGCTGCGCCCATGTCAACAATCCGTACAAGGATTCCAGCGCGGTGATCGAGGCGGACATGACGACGGCCAGCGCCGAGGGCTATCAGGGTCGGGCGGAGTTCGGCCGCATGGCCTGCCGCAACTGGCCCGCCTCCGAGGTCCGCTACGAGAACGGGGCCGTCACGCATTGGCCCCTGTGGTTCGAGGATCCGTTCGAGGACAAGGGCAACGGCATCACCGATCCCGCTGATCGGGACGCGCCGGACCGCGAGTTTGCCCGGAACTGGGTGGACTACTTCCACATCGCCTACGGCCCGGCGCGGATGTTCTTCGTCAACACCGTCGGCTGGCCGGTCAGCGCGATCGTTACGCCGCCGGGTACGCTGATGGCAAGCGATGGGCACATCAGCAAGGGCCTCGTGTTCCACGATCACGACGCCGAGCGGGCGGACTCGGTGAACCGCGAACCGCCGGATGTGAATATCATCAAGTAGGGCGCGCGGCCTTCGGCCGCAGGGACCGAGGGACCAAGGGATTGAGATCGCAGCTAAACGGTGCGTGGGGCGGGTGCCGCAAAAAAACTCCTCGAATCCCCTTGACACATATCAAATATGATATATGCTTTATTTGACATAACATCGAAATGACCGAGCCCCCGGCCGTGGAACACAAAGGGAGACGGGCGACCGCAATAACTGGCGGTCGGAACTTGCTATGCGTGTTCCACTTTGATTTCGTGTGAGACAACCTGTGGTGGCTGCGCCATCGCTTGGAGGCACTCGCATGCGTATCAAAGTGGAACTGCATCCGAATGTTGTTCGCTTTATCCGGCAGTATTGCACCGGTGAGGAGGTTGACGCCTTCTACCGAATGCTGCGGAAGCTCTCGACGGAGCCGATTCGGCATTCGGAGCATTGGACCGAGCCGGGTTTGAGCCGATACATGCTGCGGCTATTTCGGTTCATGGGGAACCTCGCGGTTTTCAAATACTACATCGCCGAGAAGCGCATACGGGTGTTGTCATGCCGAAAAGTGCCTCCAAGGCCAAGACGAAAACACGGGGCGGGAAACGTGGACGACGCCCCATAGCCGCTCAGCGCCGACCGGTCTCCCGGGCCGCGACAAAGCCGCCGGCCTGTCACGGCCAGATCGTCCGGGATGGCCGTGTGGAATACGTGCTCGTGCCGGTTGACGAATACGAACGGCTGATCAAAGCCGAGATGGCAAACGTGGCGATGGCCCAGCTTGAAGATGCCGACACCGAGTGGGTGGATGCCGCCGATCTGGCCGTCGAGTTGGCCGGCGAGCGGATCGCCAAGGCCCGAAAGGCCGCCGGGATGACGCAGCAGCAGCTCGGCGCGAAGCTCAACCTACCCCAATCGCAAATCTCCAGAATCGAACGCCGCCCGGACCGTACGACCGTGCGGACGCTCAAACGGATCGCCCGAGCATTGGGCGTCGATGTGAGCGCCCTGGTGTAGCACGCGGCCTTCGTTTATGTACCAGCAGATCATCATTCGCCGATGCTTCAGGGTGCGACCAGCCCGCGCGGCCTTGCCATGGAGAAACCTCACGGCTGGGTGTTTCAAAACCACTCGTGGGATGCTATAATGGCGCAGTTGGGCCGCGGCCGGGGGCCGCATTATGAAACGAGGATTGTCGTCGACGTGTTGTACGGTCGGCGCCGGATGTGTTGTCATCGCCGCTTTAACAGGGGCGGCGATGATGTTGTTGAAAGGATGAACGATGCCTTACGAACCTGTGTTGGACCTGCGGACGAGTGAGCGGGCGATCCGCTCGATCAAGGAGTTCTTTCAAACGACCCTGGCCACAGAGCTGAATCTGCTCCGCGTGAGCGCCCCGCTCTTTGTGCCGGCCGACACGGGCGTCAACGATAATCTCAACGGTGTGGAGAAGCCGGTCTCCTTTAATATCAAGAATATGGGTGGACGCCAGGCGGAGATGGTCCAATCGCTGGCCAAATGGAAGCGGATGGCCCTGGCGGATTACGGTATTGGGGCCGGCGACGGAATTTACACCGACATGAACGCGATCCGGCCCGACGAGGTGCTTGACGCGTTGCACTCCATCTATGTGGACCAGTGGGACTGGGAGCGCGTGATCACAGCAGATGACAGGAATTTATCGTTCCTGTACTCGATCGTCGAGCGGATCTACGGAGTGATCCGCCAGACCGAGCAGCACGTCGCCAAGGCCTACCCCGCCATCGAGCCGGTCTTGCCGCCGAAGATCGAGTTCGTCCACACCCGGGAACTCGAGGAGCGCTACCCCGATTGCTCGCCTCGTGAGCGAGAAGACTGCGCATGCAAGGAGCATGGAGCGATTTTCGTCATCGGCATCGGTGCGGACCTGATCGGCGGTCAGCCCCACGACGGTCGCGCCCCGGACTACGACGACTGGACCACCGCGACCGATCGCGGCCCCGGTCTGAACGGCGATATCGTCGTTTGGAACCCGGTCCTTGAACGGTCGTACGAGCTATCGTCAATGGGGATTCGAGTGGACGCCGAAGCCCTCAAGCGTCAACTGGCTATCAGGGGCGACGAGGATCGGCTTAAACTGCTGTTTCACCGTCGGTTGATGAGTGGCGAGCTGCCCCTGTCCATCGGCGGCGGCATCGGTCAATCCCGGCTCTGCATGTTCTTCCTGCACAAGCGCCACATCGGCGAGGTGCAGAGCAGCATGTGGCCGGATGAAATGCTGGCGGAACTGAAGCAGCAGAATATCACGCTGCTTTGATTACGGCCGCGCGATCGGCACCGTCCGCTCTGATAGACTGCGTGTGCCACGCTCAGCATCCGGCTGCACGCGCCATTCGCGATTCGTCTTGGAGCCTACCCCATACACCCATGCGGCACAGGCGTCCCGCCTGTGTCTGCGCCGCCGAGACGTCGGTGCCACAGATATTGGGATAGGCTCTAAACGCGAACAGCCGGTCTCATCATTCACGAACCCCCATGTGCCCTCGGGGCATCGCAATTTGCTATTCGCTATTCCACCATCCCCATCGCCTCGGCCAGCTTCACGACCCGCAAGGCTCGTTTCACGACCGGCGGGTCGATCATCTTGCTGCCGAGCGACACGGCCGCGAGCCCTTTTGCCTCCGCTTCTTCAAACGCAGCGACGATCTTCTTTGCACGGGCGAGTTCCTTCTCCGGCGGGGCGAAGGCCTCATGGATCACCGCGATCTGCCGCGGGTGGATGCAGCCCTTGCCGTCGAAGCCGAGCGACTTGGCCTCCAGCACGCTGTCGCGCAAGGCGTCCATGTCCGATACATCCGAGAAGACCGTGTCGATCGGCTGCACGCCGGCGGCCCGGGCGGCGTTGACCACCTGCGACCTAGCCCAGAAGCTTTCGCGGCCTTCGTTGGTCCGCTGCGTGCAGATGTCGGCCGTGTAATCTTCCAGGCCGATCGTCAACGCGCAGATATTGGGCGAAGCGGTCGCGATCTCGTAGGCCTTGATCGCGCCCATCGCGCTTTCGACGATCGGCATTAGAAATACCGGTCGGTCGATGGCCTTGGCCTGCAGGATCGCGCTGATGCGCTCGTCCACCTGCCGCACCTGGTCGGGGTGTTCGACTTTTGGGATCAGCACGACATGTACGTTGTGCGGCACGATGCAGTCGCAGTCGTCCAGTCCGCGATCGCCCTGGTTGATGCGGACCATCCGCTCGGCGCCTTTGAAGTCGATGGTTCGCAGGGCGTTTCGCACCAACAGGCGGGCCTCGTCCTTGACCGACGGTGCGACGGCATCTTCCAGGTCGAGGATGATGCCGTCCGGCCCGTGCAGGCCGACGTTCAGCATGAACTTCGGCTCGTTGCCGGGCACGTACAGCCGGCTGCGGCGGAACCGGTCTCGCTCGGTGCCGTACTGCGCGTGCGGGGCGAAGTCGGGCAGGTATTCGCCGACGGGCGTGTCGCCTGTGCCGCCGGCGTCGGCAAGCCTGCGCACCGCGGCCTCGACGCGGGCAAGGATGGCGAACGGCAGCGCACCTGCGTCCTCGACCCGTACCTGGGCATGTTCGACGCCGAGCCCGGCGAGCGCATCGCGAAGGAGTTGCCGCGTGGCGTCGCCGTACATGGATTCGACCTTCGTCTTCAAATCGAGGTCGATCCCCCCGGCATCCTTGGTGGTGATCTGGACCCAACAATCGGACCGAACGTCGCGCCCGCGGCGGCCGGCTTCAGCGGTATGTGTGGATGGTGTCATGGTGATGTTGTCAGTTAGGGTGAGCGCATGAATAAACAGAACGATTGTCATAGGGTGGTACGGGCGTCCCGCCCGTGGCCGTACGGGCAAGATGCCCGTACCACCCATATGGAGTGTACAGCTTATTTATGCGCGGTTCCTTATCAGTTGTCGGTCGAGTGCGTCCGCGACGCACCATGTTTATTTGCCGGAGCCAATGGGCTATCGGGATGGAGGACGTTCCTATACGGGCCGAGCCATCGGCGGATCGTCGTCTTGTCGCCGACCGCGCTTTCGAGAACGCCTGATCACGATGATGGCAGCGACCAGGATAAACGCCGCGATCCCACCGAGCCATGCCGCAATGGTGAGCAGCTCAGCAGCGTCATATGACTTCTCGATGTAATAGACCTTCGCCAACATCACGCCATCTCGCCTTTCGCGGCCGGGTGGCACGCAACGCCGTTAACTATCGTACGGGGTTTTTGATGGTTTTGAGTCATAAAGAACGCTCCTTTCTGCCGATTGTCGCCTGCGCAATACCAAGGCGAGCAGAACAGGAGCGTTCTCATGATCATGGCCATGGAG
>JAUVGW010000392.1 GCA_030593565.1 Phycisphaerae bacterium
CGACGAAGGACCCCACGCCGACCAAGGTGGCAAAATACCTCGACCGCGTTCGCGAGACGGTGGTCCGGCATTCCACGGGCAAGCATTGCAGCTCGCCCAACGCCTCGACCTATGCCGTGGGCGCCCTGGCCCGGTTCAACAACAACTATGACCAGTTGCATCCCGTCGCCCGGGGGATCGCCGGGCAGCTCGACTTGCAGCCGGTCTGCAATAACCCGTTCCACAACAACACGGCCCAACTGGTCGAGTGCGTCCACTGCGTAGAGGTGGCCATCGAATTGATCGATGAACTGTTAACGCGGGGCATCAAGGAAGAACCGCTGGTCCCGCCAACCAAGTTCGAGTCGGGCGTCGGGGCGACCGAAGTCCCACGCGGCGTCTTGTTCCATGAGTACGGCGTCGATTCCGACGGCAAGATCGAGAGTGCCAACCTGATCATCCCTACTACCCAGAATCTTGCCAACATCGAGGCCGACATGCGGGCCTTCGTGCCGCAGCTCCTCAAGTCCGAGCTGGGAAAAGAGGAAATGACCCTGCAATTGGAGATGCTGGTTCGGGCCTACGACCCCTGCATTTCCTGCTCGGTGCACATGCTCAATGTCGATTGGCAGGAGTGAAATGCCGAAAGCCGAAATCAGGAAAACCGAAAGTCGAAATTCCGCAAGTTCGAGAGCAACTGGAACATGTTTAGCCGCGACCCGAAGGAGATCGCGTTTTTTGTGGGCTCTTCACGGATTATCAGGGAACGCACAGCCAAGGCAGCCACAGGGTGGCGGTAGAAGATAGCCCACGGCGTCAGCCGTGGGATCCCATCGGCATTCGTGTTGTGCTTAGCCCCAGCGAGGCGGAAGATACGGTTTGGTAGGATCTATCGCCCCTACGGGGCTTGCCGGCCCACACATGCTTCAATCCCACGGCTTGCGCCGTGGGCTATCTTCTATCGCCCCTCACGGGGCTGTGACATTCCCCGGAGTTTCATGAAGAACCGTTTTCTTGTTAGGGCGTGAGGGCGGGCAGAATGGTGAGTAGGCCGTCGGCAGGGCGCGTGGCCGTGGTGGGCTGCGGACGATGGCTGCGCGGTGACGACCAGGCCGGGCTGCTCGTGGCGAAAGCGATTCGGCAGGCCGGGCGGGGGCTTCCCGAGGCAGGATACCGGTACACGTTGGGTGCCACTGGCGGCTTGACCGCCAGTGCCGACACTGGCAGCAAGCTGCCAGTGGCACCCGTTGATCGAAGTGAACCACTACCCGAGGCAGATACATCGGCGGAAACGACCGTCCACACGACGGAGTCCCCCGGGGCCGACTTGGTCACGTTGCTGGACGGGATCGACTTGCTGGTGGTGGTGGATGCGGCTGAGCAAGGACCGACCCACCCGCCCGGCACATGGCAATGCATTGACTATCGACGGTCGCCCGATCGGGTGCGGGCGCGGTCCGCGTCGAACGCCCACGCGCTGGGCGTGGATCTGGCATTGAAGCTGGCCGAACAGATGGACCTGTTGCCGACGGAGGTATGGATTTATGCGATCTCGGTCGCCCCGGGCGGCTGCGGTGAGGCGGTGTCGCCGGCGGTCGGGCAGACGATCCAATTCCTGTCGGAGCGGATTCCGAGCGACATTGAGAAATGGCGCGAGCGGCGGGAGGAAGGCGGTGCATGAGTTTTCGATCGCCCGATCCCTCGTCGAGGCGGCCTGTGCGGAAGCGCGGCGGGTCGGCGCATCGCGAATCACGAAGCTGATCTTCCGCATAGGCGTCCTGCGGCAGGTGGATGACTGGCTGATGAAGGAGGCCTTCGATCTCGCCGCGGGCGGCAGCCTGTGTGATGGATGCATTCTGAGCATCGAAAAGACGCACCTGCAAGCGCTCTGCCCACAGTGCCAAGTGCGCTTTGCGATCCGGGAGTGGAATTGGAACTGCCCGACCTGCGGCGCCGAAGGCGAAGATGCGATCGGCGGCGACGAACTCGAACTGCTTTCCCTCGACGCGGAGATTCCCGATGAAAGTGGAAGTCCTGAAAAACGTCTTTGAGAAGAACGAGAATGCCGCCGGCGAGAACCGTCGACGGCTAAGCGCCCGCGGGGTGACGTGCATCAACCTGCTCGGTGGGGCGGGCTGCGGCAAGACGTCGATCCTCGAGGCTGTGTTGCCGGCGTTGACCAAGTCGCTCCGGGTCGCGGTGCTGGAAGGCGACTTGGCCACTACCAGGGATGCCGCGCGGATCGCCGAGCTTGGCGTGCCGGTGGTGCAGCTTCTGACCGAGGGAGGCTGCCACCTCAACGCTACGCTGATCGAGCACGGCCTGGACCGGCTCCCGCTGGACGAGATTGACCTGGTCATCATCGAGAACGTTGGCAATCCGATCTGCCCCGCGAATTTCGATCTGGGTGAACACCTGCGAATCAGCGTCCTCAGCGTAACCGAGGGCGATGACAAGCCGTCAAAATATCCGCTGCTGTTCAAGGGCGTGGCGGCCGTGCTATTGACCAAGTGCGACTTGTTGCCGCACACGGACTTCGATATCGAGCAGGCCCGGCAGGACATCCGGCGGGTCAATCCCCATGCGCAGATTTTTGAGACAGACGTCAAAAACGGCGCCGGCATTGAGCAACTCGCCCAGTGGATCCTCACCCAATGCCAGCAGCCGGCTCCGCCTTCCCTCTGCTCGAAGGAGTAGCCGGCAGTCCGTCGAGAATGCGCAACCGACAAGAAAAGCGGTCGCCGTGTGCCACTGGCAGCTTGCTGCCAGTGCGATCCTACCCGCGATTCCGTGCAAGACACTGGCGGACAAGCCGCCAGTGGCACCCGGCGCTGCCTCCAGCCGGGCCGCCCGTTGGCGTCGGACCGATTTATCAGTAAGCTAGAAGTCGCCATTGGCAGACATCTGCGCCCCCTGCCGGTCGGCAGACCGCCGAAAAAGACGATGGAACAGTGGGCACGTCGTGGGAAGAAGGGAAGAAAACGGTGACTGTCCCAGTCCCTACCAGTCCCTAATTTGCCATTTTCCTTAATTTTGCTGCAGTCTGCTTAGCGTAATTAGGGACAGTCACCTATTTCTGCGAGTCGAAAACGGTGGCTGTCCCTAATTACCCCTAATTCTAATTACCATTGCAGGTATCCCCTTTGAGTGCCGTAGGATGGGCAATCTTGCCCATCTGTTGATAGGCTGCAGAATGTGCCCCCGATCCCCCCAAGGAGTATCACCGACAGAGACACGCATCTTGTCAGCCTTGCACGAGGGCATTACTCTCCCGAAATGCGAAAGAAGCCCTCAAAACTCTTGCCCACGGGGGGGATCTCTCCCCCGATGAAATCAAAGCATTCTTATGGTTCTTCACGGATTATCGGGGAGCGCACAGCCAAGTCAGCCACGGAGTGGCGTAAGAAGATAGCCCACGGCGTTAGCCGTGGGATCCCATCGGCATACGTGTTGCTCAGACCCAGCGGGGCGAAAGACCCGGCTTGGTCGGATCTATCGCCCCTACGGGGCTTGCTGACCCACACACGCTCTCGCCCCACGGCTCACGCCGTGGGCTAGGTTCTGGCGCCCCTCACGGGGCTTCGTCATTCCCCGGAATTCCGTGAAGAACCATTCTTTTTCCCGCCGCTTGGTGCTGACTCGTTCGGGTGGATTCTCCTGGGTCATCAGGCGACGTGGCGACGGAGCACGTTGTACACCGACTGACGGGAGATGCCAAGACGACGAGCGATCTGGGAGGGCGACGGACCGTCAGCCTTCATCCTGCCGATGGTGGCGGCATCGAGGGATCGGGGACGACCCGGCTTCACGCCCTTTGCCCCGGCCCCGGCGATGCCTGCTGCTTGTCTCTCTCGCAGGTATTCCCTTTGAGCGCGGCAACGACGTGGCGAGTAAGATGACAGTCCGCCACATGGCTGGCAGGGCGGAGGGCGTACTCCGCGTTCTCTTCGGCTACGGCGACGGGATCTCCCTGGAGCCGACGGGCGGCTTCGCTTGCCTCCCGTCACCTCCGGAAGTAAACTTGCTTCCCTCGATGGTCGTAGCCGTCGTAACGATGTGTCGAGAGGCGGCAGCTAATGCTGCCGACGGCACTGTCCTCGACCTGGATGCACTTGCGAGGGCGCGCTGTGCTCTTGAACTCCTCAACGAGGGCTCCCGGCGAGGGACCTTCCGGAAGGATGGCGCGTCCGAACGTTTTGTCGAGGTTTCTGTCAATTGCGCCTGGAGAGGTGGCCGAGTGGTTTAAGGCGGCGGTCTTGAAAACCGCTGTACCGAAAGGTACCGGGGGTTCGAATCCCTCCCTCTCCGTTACTGTCAACCGATGCCACCGCGTGACGTCTTTGCCTATTCCACTCCCATGAACAGGGTATTTTGTGGACTTCTCCGATTTCGTGCCTTTGACACTCTGAGTGCCAATCGGTGACACGCCCCGCGTTCTTATACCAAGCGCACAAAGTTAATGCGCTCACGTGATCTGTCCGATATAGTTCATAGTGGACGTGGATTTCGATTCCTTGGCATGGAGGCCGCTATGAACGTTACGGATCATCACGGGGTCGACGAGCTATACACCCTATACCGCGCGACA
>JAUVGW010000164.1 GCA_030593565.1 Phycisphaerae bacterium
CCCGTGGCGAAGCACGTCGATTACGCCGCTCTTGGCGATCTCGCCCTGGAGCCGGTGGAGGAATTGCGTGCGCTTTGGCCCATCCTGCCCCAGTTCTAACGCCTCGGCGGCCTTGGGCTGCGTGGCGGTGACGAAGGCCAGCAACTGCGCCAGGTCCACGGCGTGGTCGCGGTCGTAGTCCTCGCTACGGCCTCGCACGTAGCCAGCCGCGCTCACGAGCGATTCGACGATCAGCGTCTCCAAGCCTTTTTCCGATGTGTCCGTCGCCGGCATGGTCAGGCTCACCCTTTCCCGAGGAATCCATCGTCCTGCGGCCAGTCCTCGATCAGTTTCGGATCGTCTGGCGGTTTTGTGATGCTCGCCGCAACTCTGAAGGTGATGCTGCCGTCTTGCGTCAGCACGAGGGTGCCCCCCTCAAACCTTAGTTTCCGGGCAGGATCAAACACACCGGCCTCGTCCCCCATCACCTCGGTGAGTATCTCTGACTTGGCAACCGTGGCTTTCCCCCCTTTCCCCAACAGGACACTCATATGAGCCATGGCAAAGTTGCCGAATATGTCGGCAGCTTGAATCAACATTGAGTCGGCATCGTCTAGCACCTTCACCCCTTCGTCGGGAAGCAAAGGAGTCCGTTCATGTAGGTTGCGGGCGTAATCGTTGTAGAAGTCTCTCAAGAGAACTGCGGTCTCAGCCCGATCATCAAGCGACTCGTGTACTGATGCGTCTAGGCTCCTCAAAGAAGAATGTGTGCCCATCTCGACGTTCATCAGGACTTCTGGCGCAAGTTCTCGGGAAATCGCAGCTAGGCAGGCAAGGCGCCAGAAGTAAGGCTGAAACATCTCAACAGTTGAGTGCCCCATTCCAAGCTTCGTCCCTACGGCTTTCTCGACTGCGCGGCTGCAACACGATGAGAGGTTCATCTTGACTGGTTGCGAGAATAAGCGACATACGATCAGGCATTGGGGGGATTTCTTGAGATACTCGAAGATTAATTGGACAAACTGCTTGTATGCTGCTCGAAATCTTCGCTTGTACTCTTTCGCATGGAAAGCTTTCATTTTAGTGCTACTGAGCAAGGCCCGAGCCTTCTCCGAGAACTCGTCAGCATATCGCTCCGGCAGACAGAAGAACGTGAAACCATCGCACTTCTGAGTCTCGGTAGCAATCTCGTCGATGCCGATACGAACGGGAAACGGTGTCACTATTCCACCTCCTCGACGAGCTCGGGCGCATCGTCACCGATCTGCGGCGTCAGACCCTTTGCCCTTATCCACACAAGCGCTCGTCGCCATCGGCTTTCCGCGATCTTCTGCTTGGATGGGTGCCAGTGGTGAAGCACCTGCTCGACGAGCTGGTCGTCCGTCACATGGTCGCCCTTAGCCAGCAGATCTTCCCACGCGGCATAGAGTGTGGCAACGATCTCACATTGGTCCGTCTTGGCGGTGCGAAAGATGTCGATGATCTCATCAAACCGCGACGCCACATCGCCAAAATAGCGGTCGAAGTACTCACTATGCCCGCCCGCCTTGCCCGACGGGACATAGCGGTAGCCCTTATCGCCCTTGCGGGCCTCATACCACTGCTGCTTCTTTAGCTGGCTGTCGATGGATCGGAGGGCGCGGTTGTCGTAGGGGCCTGCAGCCTTCCGCCGGTAAGTCGATCCGGTGTCAACACCGCACCGCTTCTCGCACAGGAAGATCAGTTTCTCGAACTTCACATGGCCGAAGGTTGGTTCCTGGTGGAGCCGCTGTACGATCTCGGCTGCGAATACCGACCGACGGAAGTGGATGTTGGCGGTGCGTTTGGGTTGGACAGGTTTTGCGCCAGCGGCAGTCAGTGTTGCCTCCACCGTGGCGGCCTGGCGCACGTCCAGCTTCCCGGTCACCACATCAGCGATCAGGCGTGTGCCGTACTCGCGGATCAGGTCAATCTCACGCTGGGCGCGGTCGATCACGGCGCAGAACTTGACCGTCTCCGAACGGATGAAAGCGACGATCTCCTCCTGCACATCCGCCGGGGGTACCGGCACGACGAAATTGGCTACGAAGTCAGGGGAAACGCGCTGCTGACCCGCGGCTCCGGTCATGGATTCGACGCCGAGCAACCGGAACTGAGCAAGTTGAGTTAGCTGGTAGAGGAACTCCGCCGATACTCTCGGCGAGGGCCTCAAGACGATGAACTCCGTGGTGCCGAATCCGATCTCGGTGTCCAGCTCACTCAGGCACGCGCCCTTGCCGTTCTCGAAGCACGGCGTGATCTTGGCCACCACCACGTCACCGCGCCGGAAGTAGGTGAAGCCCTGCCATACTTCATGGATCGGTCGTCGCTCGGCAGCATCGACTTCGCCAGCCGTCGATACACGCTCCATCGGCAGGAACACGACCGGTTTATCTGATTTACGCAGATGGAATGAATCGGCGCGCGAGGGGTTGAGCCAGGCGATTCGCTTGATCTTGAATAATCGCCAATGCCGGGGGATGTCGCCAAGCCAGTCGATGCCGGAGGGTTTGAGGGTGGCGTTCGGGTCGAGGCCGCGAGTCACGGCCCGGTTGATGATGGCCTGCTTCTCCTCGTCCAACACCTCGATCAGCCGCCGCCGGTTGCGGATGAACCGGCGAACCTTGACGGCGTTGGCGTCGAGATAGTCGGCGATGGCTTTCTGCTCTTCGCGCGGCGGCGTGCATGACGGCATCCGCTTGAAGTCTTCCCAGTAGAGCCGGTTACGGTCTTTGACGATGCCTCGCGAATAGCCGTCCACCTCGTTCTTGTAGGCGTCGGTGCGGAACAAGTAGGTGAAGTATCGCGGCTCGACGTCGGGGTATGGCCGGGCGACCACGTAGGCGGGACTGACCAAGCCGTCTTCCGGCGCCACGCCGACCGCACCTTGCCACATACGCATCATGTTATACGCGATGTCATTCTTGACGGCCCGCTTGTATTTCTCGCGGTCGGACATCACCTGCTTGCGTTTCAGGTTCTCCATATCACGGACACGCACGCCCGTTTTGAGCGAGACCTCCAGTATTGGCAGCTCTGCGAATCCAGTCTCATTGCGCTCTGCAAAGAGGCGACCGTTGCGGCTTACCTCCCAGTGCGAAGGAATCTCGGCAAGCCACGGCAGGCCGGAGTCCTTGTAGCGGGGATAGGCCTCGTAGGCGGCGGTCATACCTCCGCCTCCGCTTCCTGGAGATCCTTCAGCGTCTTGCCGCCCCGGGTTTTCCACTCGATGCGCCCGTTGGCCGAGCGGCCCAATATTACCCCGGCCGCTGTTGACGGCGACGAGAATGCGTAGTCCTGCGTGAATTCATAGGCATCACCGCGGTCAGCCAGAACACCTTGGCGGACCAACTCGGCTCGCGTATCCACCAGAAACGCGTGAATGGACGCCACTTCCTCTTTCACTGCACGGGCGCCGCTCTGCACGACGAACCCCTTGGACGACTCGAAGCCACGTGCCTCAATGCCCTTGGCTTTGAGCACCAGACGTGGCGTGTCGGGGGATGCCTCCGGAGCCGGCTCGAAGAAGCCGTAGCCGAGGATCGGCAGGCAGAGCAGCATATCAGCAAGAAAGCCCTCGACGTCCGCCGTGTCCGCCTCGGACAACGACGGCGGCTTGGGCGTGTTGCAGTTGTCCAGCACACAACGCTTGGATGCAATCGCAAGGCCCACGAGGCGCGCCTCCAAGTGCTGTACGTGTGCCTTGTTCAGATTCTGGTCCTTGCTTGTGAATACAACGGCGCTAGTCCAGAAGTCCTTGTTCTTCACGTGCTGTTCGAGACGCGGGCGGACGGGATCGCCTTCCCCGACGTACACTTGCAGCAACGGCGACCGATCAGATTGTCCGGCCAGCACGTAGACACCTGTGCGTCCGAGTTCGGGCCTGCCCTTCGCACCAGCGAACAATGTGCGTGGGATCACGAGCCCACAGCCAGACCAGTTCGACTTTTCGACGAGCTTCAACCCGTCCGGATCCCCATCGGGTATGAAGACGCGGACCGAGAAGCCTCGGGCTGTATGTGGCGGATTCAAGCGTGCTCTCCAACTACCTGGGCCAGCAGACCGTCGCCTTCCGCCTGGAGGGAGAGAAGGTCCTCTTTGATTTCGTCGAGCGAACGAAGCGGCGTGGGTTTGTAGAAGTGCCGCGTGAACGACACCTCGTAGCCGATCTGCGTTTTTGTATCGTCGATCCAGGCGTCCGGCACGTGGGGTAGCACTTCACGCTCAAGAAACGCCTCGATGCCGCCGCTTCCCAGCAGAGGCACCTGCTCGGTATCGCGCAGGTCGGTGTCGGGCTCGTACTCCACGACAAGCGCCGGATCGCCCACGGGTGAAGCATAGAGGCCGTGAATGGGATCCGCCTCTGCCTTGCCCGGCCTGTAGACCCTCTTGAGGACCGGCTCGGCACTCTCGTCGCGCTCGGCCAACCCCGTCTTGAGCAGCGATTGCCGCTTCGCGGTTAACTTAACGCCATGTTCTTTGGCATCGTCTTCAACTGCGTCCATGAACAGGTTGAAGTTGGGATGCGGGCCAGCGCCCAAGCTGTCCGCCAACCGGTCAATCACATTGGCCAGCGGTTTGTCCTTCGTCTCCTCGCAGGTCGTGCGGAACAATGCACACCGCGATGCGGAGAGGTCGACCTTCAAACGCAGCGGTCGCTCGACGGTGATCTTCCAGTAGCCGAAGGCGGCGTTGGGGAAGATCTTCGACTGCTCGGTCTCCTCGAACACCAGGAACATGTCCGTGACCTGCCTGATCTGCTCGGCGGAGAACTCGCAGTTTTTCTTGCCGAGGTTCTTGCGGAGCGGCTGGCAGATGCCTGTGGCGTCGATGAGCTGGACCTTGCCCTTGCGGCGCTCGGGCTTGCGGTTGGTGACGACCCAGATGTAGGTGGCGATGCCGGTGTTGTAGAACATGTTCATCGGCAGCGCGATGATGGCTTCGAGCCAGTCGTTCTCGATGATCCAGCGCCGGATGTTGGACTCGCCCTGGCCGGCATCGCCGGTGAAGAGGGACGAACCGTTGTGGACCTCGGCGATGCGGCTGCCGATGGGTGCCTTGGGGCCGCTGATCATCTTGGTCAACTTGTTGACGAGGAACATGAGCTGGCCATCACTGGAGCGCGTGACAAGGGAAAGCTCCTCGCCTTGGTGGTGAACGGTGAAGCGCGGGTCGGAGAGGTCCTTCTTGCCGCCCACGCGTTCGAGGTCCGTCTTCCAGCTCTTGCCGTAGGGCGGATTGGAGAGCATGAAGTCGAACTCCAGCGACGGAAAGGCGTCGGAGGACAGCGTGGAACCGTATTTCATGTTCTCAGCGGCCCGGCCTTCGCCTTTGATGAGCAGGTCGGCCTTGCTGATGGCGTAGGTCTCGGGTTGGACCTCCTGGCCGAACAGGTGGATCGACACTTCTTTGCCGTGATCGCGGGCGAGCGTGTTAAGGGTTTCCTCGGCGACGGTGAGCATGCCGCCGGTGCCGCACGCACCGTCGTAGACGCGGTACGTGGCGTCTTTGATCTGGTCGGCGATGGGGTAGAAGATGAGGTTGGCCATAAGTTCCACGACGTCACGCGGCGTGAAGTGCTCGCCGGCCTCCTCGTTGTTCTCCTCATTGAAGCGGCGGATCAACTCCTCGAAGATCGTGCCCATGGCGTGGTTGTCCAAGCCGGGCAGACGGACCTTGCCGTCTTGATCGAAGACGGGGTTCGGGCTGAGGTTGATGTCGTTGGAGGTGAACTTCTCGATGAGGCTGCCGAGGATGTCCGCTTCGACCAACGTGGGGATTTGGTTGCGGAACTTGAACTTGCTGAGGATCTCCTGGACGTTTGGCGAGAAGCCGTCGAGAAAGGCCTCGAAGTCGGCCTTGAGTTGCTGCTGCTTGGCGCGGGCGCGAAGGTCGCGGAGCGTGAATGGCGATATGTTGTAGAAGGCGTTTTGGCCAGCCGCACACAAGGCGTCCCGCTTATTGGCCACGCCCGCGTCATCGAGCTGCTGGCTCAGCTTGAGGACGGCTTCCTTGGTTGGTTCAAGCACGGCGTCGAGGCGTCGGATGACGACCATGGGAAGGATGACGTCGCGATACTTGCCCCGGACGTACACGTCCCGGAGGACATCGTCGGCGATGTTCCAGATGAAGCCGGCGATCCAGTTGAGTTGAGTATGATCCATCTAATCCGCTCGGCTCATTGATACTGAAAGACCTATGAGGATGGCGCGTCAATCTCGACGACCGGACGGATCCGGCCACGAACTTCCGTGTAAATGTCAATCGGGTCCGCCACCTCCAGCGTAACCGCAAGCGCGTAGGGCACCGGCTCGGTCAGATGCCCCGCATACGCCTTGCAGCTGACCGTGATAGGCATCGTGTCTCCGTCGGAGAATACCGTCGCTTGCTCACCCTCCAGAATACGGTGTTGAACCGTTCCCCGAGACGTTGCGTTGGTGTCGAGACCCGCGCGCCCGACGGCGAGCCTGTCTTCGGGTAGCCGATACCAAAGGTACGCTTGCCGATAGTCCTTGTGTCTCGGGTTGACGGGCGTAAGCCAGGCCAGGGTGGCTACCAAGCGCCGCATCCCTGGTCGTCCACTCAAAGACGGTGGCAGGGGCAGTTCGTACACGTGGGCATCGCCGTCACCAAGTTCGTGCCAGCCCAATAGAACAACACGTTGGCTGGTTGCGAATAGTGAGCGTTCTTCTTCGACCCTGCCGTAACCAAGGAAACGGGACTGCAGACGCAACATGGCACGCCAGGCGCGGTGTGAGTCGTAGTTGCTTTGGATATCCTGGTCGAAGACGGTTTGGAGAAGTTCCGCGGAGTCGCCCCAAACAGCTCCGTGGACCAGAAGCGTCTTTAGGACAACGGCGATGTGATCGTCGGATAGGCGGTCATCCCCCAAGGTGGCAAGCCTGTCGTGGATGAGTGCCGAGCATCGCGATGCGAGCGCCGTGGCGTTGCTTGTTCCACAGCTGAACGCGGTGCGATCAAGTTCCATGGGGCGACGACCGGGTGTCGCGACGCAGATCCCTGGCGATCTTGGGGAATCGACAATCGTGAATCGTGTCGAGTCATTCGGGGCATTAACGCTCCGACGGTAGAGCTGCCGACCGCCCGGGAATAGAACCTCAGGCTTGATTGATCGATTGAAACCGTTCGCTACCGTTCCGATTGGGCTCGGAAGGGCCTGACCCGCAAGTAGGTCCACGCGAGTGTCACCACCGGCATAGGTGGCGGCATCTTCATGCATCGCGCCGACGGTTACTGCATTTATCGATTCCGCGGGTGAGAACGGTCGGCGACGTACCTGGTCCCTCCGAATAGCTCCAAGCGCGGCTTTCATCCGCTGATCGGCATCAAGGGCATCCCATTCGGGCGGGGACACTGACACGTCGATGTCCTGGGATTGATTGCCGACACTGATGAGGAACAGCAGTTTGTACTTCCAGGCCAGCCAGTCAAGCAACCGAGCAAGCGGGCTCAGATTGCGGTCGAAGGGCTGAAATGAATTGCCGAAACTGAGATTGATGATCTTGACAGAGGGAGCGACCGCCTCATCGCCATCCACGATTCGCATCACGGCGCGATGGATCAGATCTACGAGGAGCTGGCCATCAGGGGTAACTTCGTAGACTTTGCCATCAAAGTCTACCCAAGGCACGAGAATCGGGCGCGTGTAGATCGGGCACCGCAATGCTGGACGCGGAGCCGACAGATCCCCGTGGATGATCTGCGAACTCATTGCGGTCCCATGTAGCTGCTGCCCAGCTTGATAGGCCTGCTGATGGTCTTCAGGGTCATCCAGCACGAGTCGCCCATCAAGAGCAACATGGCGCACTAACGGAAGCCCATCAAGGAGAGCAACGACTGGGTCGCCGACAGCCTCCACATGTTCGCTCGATGGGTGTGGGAGACCTGCCATCTCCTCCTCGCCCTCGGCGACCGGGAACCGCGCCTGCCCAAAGGGCCTGAAGAACATAACGTCCTCACAGCGGAGCAAGTGCGAGTAATCCTGGCGCAGTATCCGGTCGAGTGTTTCCGTGACCGCTTGCGCGGGGAGTTCAGCAAGAACACCGTGGTAGAGGATCTCAGGCACGGCCGCTTGCGATATGCTTCGCCCTCCCGCGTCTCGCAGTATCGAAACCAAGTGCTCATACGCCTGCTGTCGCCGTGTGGAGCTGGCTCGGCACCAGAGGTCGATCTCAAACCTGACTGGATCAAGCCCGTGCTCGACGTCTTCTTTCCAGCGGTCGATTAGGCCCGTCTCGGTCAGCCTGTCCTCGACGCTCCATCTTCGAACGTCTTTCAAGTGCACGAAGATGTTCTTGAAGGGACCGAAGTTGGGGCGTGCACGCTTGGTAGGGTCGGCACACCAATCGCCCCAGAGCGAGACCAGTTGCTGCATGGCCTGCTGATTGCTCATTACCGCATAGAGCCGGCAGGGTAGCTTCTTATCAGGGCTAGCCTCGTCTCCAAAGCCAAAGTCCGGATCAACATCTTCGAGGTCCAACTCGGCGAGCCATTCAAGCCCCGGAACTTGCTGGGCAGCCCGCGTGAGTCCTTCAACAGACTCGCCGATGGTTTCGAGGACGATGACCTGCTCCGGTTCGAGTCCCTGCACGTTGGTCTGAACGCTTTGCAGGCTGTTGAGAATCGTCTGAAACTTGGCGTTCAGTCGCCGTCGTTGCTCAGCAGCGCTCGGACGTGTAAGTCGCCCACCCCCTCCGCCTCGTCTCGGAGGCAGTGATGTGCTGGGCTCGGGGAAAATGAGCAACGGTCTTTGCTGATCGCCGTCAGGCATGCCATGGGCTCCCTACGTGCGCGGATTCGGCTCGAATCGATCGCGCCACTGCTTCAATCGTTGCAGGACGATTTTCTTTGTATCCGCGTCAGGCAAGGCCAGGACGTAAGCGCGGCTCACATCAGCCACGAAGTCTTCGAGTTCTGCGAAACTCACGCCGTGCATGCGGTCGGCGAGCGTGCGTGGGCTCAAACCAAGCGTGAAGTCCAGGCTCTTCTCGGCGCATGCGAAGTATCGTTCAACTTGCGCACGGGTTGGTGGCGGAAGTTCCATCCTTAGCTGGAACCGCCGCCAAACCGCACGATCAAGTAGCTCTGGGTGGTTTGTAGCAGTAATCACCAGTACATATGCAGGCAGAGCATCAATCTGGAGCAACAGAGAGCTGACCACTCGCTTGATCTCACCAGTTTCATGCAGATCGCCTCGCTCTTTGCCTATGGTGTCGAATTCATCGAAGAACAGAACACACGCTCTTGTGCGAACGTGGTCGAACAAGCGTCGGAGCCGTGAAGCGGTCTCGCCAAGGTAGCTCGCAATCAAACCGTCGTAGCGAGCCACTATGAACGGGACCACCAGCTCGTTCGCTAGAGCCTCAGCGAGGGATGTCTTCCCATTCCCGGGAGCCCCAGCTAGAAGAACTCGGTTGCGTGGCTCCAAGTTGTAGGTTTGCAGAAGATCAGTCCTGTGGTGCTCCTGGGCAAGCTCTCGACATGAGGTGAGCACCGATTCCGGTAGCACTAGGTCATCGAACGTGCGTTGCGGGACCATCTCGAAGAACAGATCGTGGATCTGACCGGCTTTGTCGTAGCTTGGCTCCGATCCCGTTCGTGGACGACTTCCATTAAGCTGCTCAGCCAGTCGAGCGGCAAGCACTTCGTGCTTCTTGGCTCTCTCCTCGGCAATCACGGCTTCGACTGTCTTGCGAAACAAGACTCGGTCGCCGGCCGTACCAGCCTTCACGAGAGATATGAGTAGATCAGACCTTGCCATGTCACCCTGCCATCCGCACCTCGCGGTGCTAGTCCATCTCGGCTCAGAAAGAACCTTCTAACACATTCTCTTCTTGAGTTTCCGAGGGTCCGACGATCGCCACATGCACGATTCCGATCTTCGCCCGGAAAGTCTCATCGCAAACTGCACGCCGTGCTCTTCGGGGGCGTGTACCGGAGAACGTAGCATGCGATTCCGCTAGCGAATAACGCGTGTAATCCAGTCCATTTGCTAGCTCTGTGCTCAGATTGAAATCCTCTCAATCTCATCAAGGGTCATCACGTCACCCGTCCGGTCGTACAGTTTCGTCGTTCGCGGCGATTCGTGCGCTGCGATTGTCTGGGCGTTCTCAATCGTGCCGCCGGCATCGAGATAGGCCGTGATGCCCGTGGCTCTAAACGTATGACAGCAGGTGCTTTCGGGCAAGCGGTTTGCCTTCGCCCTTCGCTTGACCATGCGGAGGGCATCGTCTCGCGTCATCCGCTTTGCTGTCAGCCGCCGCTGCTTGTCCACGGTGCGGAACAACGGGGCCTTCTTCTCCTCGGCGATGCCCGCCCCTTGGGCGTATTCATGCACGTATTCGACCGCGTTGTGATGAGCCGGTACCTCGTGGAACTTCCCACCTTTTTCGTGCAAGCGGATCATCCAGCGGATGCCTGTGTTGTAGAAGTCGCCGACGTTCATATTCATGACGGCAGACACGCGTGCGAACGAATAAACCATCACGCCGATAAGGGCTCGATCTCGTAGCCCGACAATCCTCGACGTGTCGATGCTGTCGAGGAGTCGCCGGCACTGCGCAGCCGTGAGGACCGGGCTTTTCCCCTTCCTGACGACGTGCTTCGGGCCACGAACGGAGCTTGCCGGGTTCACGGGAAGAACCTGGCCGGTCACCAACCAGTCGAAGAGCATCCGGACCGCGGCAAGATGGAGCTTCACGGTTGGAGCCGATTTCACGGCCTGAAGCCCTTCGACGTACGTGGCGACGACAATAGGCTCGATTTGGCCCAGATGCACGAGGCCTCGGATCTCGCACCAGTCGAGGAAGTCCCGAACCGCCCGGGCGTATGCTTCGCGCGTATTGGGGTTTCGGATGGTGGCGGTGAAAAACTCGACGAACCGCCGAGCGGCATCCGGGCCGGCGTCCGCCACGATGCGGGGAACCACCGTCGTCAGCGATTTCGTCGCCGATGGCGGGTTTCCCAAAAGTGCGGTTTCCTCGTACACGTCGCTCCCGTTCCTTCTCCCGATTCCGACAGGGCAGCGCTCCCGACCCACCCCACACGGCGGCGGTTCCACGCTGCATAACGTCCTTTATGCTACATCAAACGGTAGGCGTCAAGCACCCCAGATCGACGCTTGCGAACTGGGACCGGAGATTCCCAGGGCAACGACGCTTCGGCTCACAGTCACCGGGCCGGCTGCACTGCACGGTTCGCCGGCTTCTGCTCGCGAAGCCAAGTGGCTCCGGCACTTCGTTGACCCTGGGACGGACAAAGGCCGGGGCAACCCGCCCGCCGCCTCGGGTTGGGCCTGATTGGGAGGAAGAGCCAAACGGCGACGCCCGGCCGGCACCGTTTATGGCGTTCTCGATTTGGAGCTGCCCTCGCTCCCATCCCAGTAGCCGCCGTTGT
>JAUVGW010000361.1 GCA_030593565.1 Phycisphaerae bacterium
CCCGTGGCCGACGTATGTGAGGAGGAAGCCTTCCACTTTTTACGTCGGCCACGGGGGGCCGACGCTACATTCGGCGGCGGGGCATGCGTCCGTGGTTAAGCCTCCACGGGGATGCGGGGGCGCAGGTGCATTCGGAATGAATCGAAGATCCTGTCCAATCGGGCGGAACGCTGCGGCGAGAAACCGAATCTCGCCTCATCCAACCGCAACTGAATCTTGGCCATCCGCTTCCAGCCTCGGTTCGTCTCAAGGACGAACATCGCTGTGGTCAGCGACCGCGTGTGGACGAGCGTACGAAACGCCCGCTTCCAGACCCAGCTCCGCGTCGCCGCTCCGTGCCTTAGTTCATAGACCGTTTCGTCCAGCTCACGAGCGGTCATGCCTTCGGGATCGTACACGGTTTCACTGAAGGTGTATCGCTCCCAATCCTCGGGATATTTCACCGCGCGCAATCGGCCGGCCGTGCGCAGCCGCTCAAACATCTTTGTCCCGGGCAGCGGCGTCAGATTCGTGATCTGAATGATGTCGATGCCCATCCGCACGGCTGCAAGGGCCGTGTCGGCGACGGCCCGCGGCGTATCGCCATCCGATCCAATGATAAAGGCTCCGAATACGGAGATGCCGGCCTTGTGAAAGCCGCGAACCAGGGTTCGGTATCGAGACAGGTTTTTACAATTGATGCCCTTGTGGTACTGCTTGAGCGTTTCTTCGTTGAGTGTCTCGAAGCCGATCAGCATGGACCGGCACCCGGCCCGGTAGGCAAGCCGCAACCCTTCGGGATCATCCCCCATGTTGATCGTTGTTTGGCCGAACCAGATCCGTTTCTTGCCATGCTTGGCGATGGCCCGAAGCAGTTCCTTCGCCCACTCGGCGTGGCTTGGTCCCACGCCGAAGAAATTGTCGTCGACGACGAACAGGATTTTTTTCGACGTTCTGTTCCACTCCTCGATGATGTCCGCGATATCGCGGCGGCGAATGGCGGAGCCGTTGAACCGGGTCACCGAGCAGAACTCGCAACCGACAGGGCATCCGCGCGACGTCTGAATGGCCGAGATGGTGTACTTGCCGTTGATCGGCTCGATCGCCTGATCCGCCTCCCCGAAGCCCGTCGCATCGAGGCTGGATAGCGTGCCCTGGTACACGGGCTTCAGGTTTCCGGCCGCCGCGTCCCGCAGAATCTCGGGCCATATCTCGTCGCACTCGCCGATCGCGACGGAATCGAAATGTTGGGCCGCCTCATCGGGGCACGCCCACGCATGCGGTCCGCCCATGATGGTCTTGATACCTCGCTGACGACACGCCGCCGCGATTTCATACGCACGCGGCGCGCCGCTGGTGTAGGCCGTCACGCCGACGAGATCGTAGCGGTCCGGCGTGAGGGACGTGTCCGTCTCCTCAGGGCCGAAGACCTCGTCGATGATCTCGACCTCATGCTCGTCAGGCACGAGGCGGGCAAGCACCTGAAGGCCCAATTGTGGGATGTAGCTGCCGGAGGTGTGATAGCCCTGCGAGCGTCGTGTGATCGGATTCACCAGAGCAATACGCACGATACACTCCTGACACGCGCGGTCGCAGCCCTACACCGACTGCCGCGGCGCGCGGCTGTCGAGCATGCAAACGTACGTGTTTATCGTGGCGAGGGTGGCACGGTCAAGCGTTACTCGGAACGAGTGGAGCTTGGCCGTGGAGCAATAGGCAGGATTCCAGCCACTGCCAAGGATCGATCCTCGCGGATCGATCCTTGACAGTGCCACCCCTCGCTAAATACGTACATGCAGACATTACGCTCGCGGCTCACGCCGCGGTCTGACATTCTGCCGTCGCCCCCGAAGGTGCGGCGATTCGTCCGGCCCAAACACCCCATCACCTCGGCCACGATGAGGAATCTTCACAATCAATTCCTCCGTCGATCCGGTCAGGCAGGAGGAAGCCGATCTTGGGCGGCCTCGAGGCTGGGCTGCGGAGGCGGCAGACGCTGTGGCTGCTCGCCTTGATCTTCGGCTTTGGCCTCACTGCGTACCTCGCGGTCGAACATCAAGGCGGTATCACACAGATCCTCGATCAGCTTCACCAAGCCGTACTTTGCCAGATCGGAAGGTGGAATTCCAAGAACCTTCTCGATCTTGGCGACCACGTGCTCAGGTAATTCAAGCCAAGGTTCCTGGGTCATCCGTTGCTCCAAAACGATCGGCTAAGACAACTGTAAGCCGGATCCCGCCTCAGAATCATCCGAGCGGATTATAGGTGCGCTGAGTCCGCTGTCAAAGCCGGTATTCGTTATTCTCCTCGCTGAATCGGTCGTTCCGGGTTTCTTCCCGTGTGGTGACATATCTGATACAATGTGGCGTTGAATCGCCAGGGGGGCTGGGTGCGTTTGAGGGCGGGGGGGTTGCGTGCGATCGGGCGGGTTCGGGAGTGTCGAGTATGGGCGAGCCGATCAAGGTCTTTGTCAGCTACAGCCACGACTCGCGGGAGCATCAGGACCGTGTGCTGGAGCTGTCCAACCGCCTCCGCGCCGACGGCATCGACTGCGACATCGATCAATACGAAGTCTCCCCGCCGGAAGGGTGGCCGCTGTGGATGGAGCGGATGATACGGGAAGCGGAGTTTGTTCTCGTTGTCTGCACGGAGACTTACCTGCGGCGCACCGAGGGCAGGGAAGCACCCGGCAAGGGCCACGGTGTTCGATGGGAAAGCCTGCTTGCCATTCAAGACATCTACGACGCGGGCTCGCTCAACGAGAAGTTTGTTCCGGTCATCTTTGACCCCGCCGATGCCGAGCATCGCCCCACGCCACTACGCGGCGCGACTTACTACTGTGTCGACGGCAACGATGGCTACGGTCAGCTTCTTCAACGGCTGCGGGGCATCCCGCGTGCCGAGAGGCCGCCGCTTGGTACGCCGAGCCCTGTTCCGCAGCGAGAGCGGCAGGAGCGTTTCTTTACGTCGCCGAGAGACAACTTTCTCGAAGTGGACATCGAGCCGAACAACGATTTTGTCGGTCGGCGGGAGGTGCTTGAGGAGTTGCATGAGCGGCTTTCGGGCGGGGATGTGGCGATTACGCATGCGCTGTCGGGGGAGGGGGGCGTCGGGAAGACCGAGATTGCCAAGGCCTATGCCTTTGAACATGCCGGGGACTATGACGGGCGGTGGTGGGTCGATGCTTCGACCGAGGGGATCGAGGCTTCGCTGGTGCGGCTGGCCGCGGCGATGGGGATTGCGCTGCCGACGCAGGCGACGCCTGAGCAGATTCGGGCGGACTTGCGGCGGGCGCTATCGGCAGGCAAGCATCTGCTGATCCTCGACAATCTTGGGAACACGGCGCGGATGGAGGGACTGCGACCGCGTGATCCGGCGCGCGTGCTGATTACCACGCGGCTGACGGACCTGCCGCCGGCTTTTGTTCGCAGTCTGGATGTGGAGGTCTTCGAGCCGGCGGACTCGATTGCGCTGCTGCGCAAGCATCGGCCGGACCTCGCGGGCGATGACCACGACGACGCACTATTGCAGGTGGCAGAATACCTCGGGCATCACGCGCTGGCGGTGACGCTGGCCGCGGCGTATCTGCAGAAGCGCGGGAACGTGTCGCCGGGGGAGCTTTTGGAGCGGCTGGGGCGGGCGGAGATCGGCGACGAGAAGGACCTGCTGGAAGGCGTGGACGCGGCGAACGCTTCGGCCGGGTATCGGCGCGGGGTCGCGGCTTGCCTGGGGCTGCACTTGCTGGCATTTGAGGGGACGCCGGGGATGGACCTCTTGGCGCGGGCGGCGTTTTGCCATCCGGACGATATCCCGATCGAGCTGTTTGTCGAGTCCACGACGCTGGGGAAGGAAGAAGTCGAGACGTGGCTGGGCAAGCTGGCGGCGGTTTCGATGGTCAAGTACAAGCAAACAGTCAGCTTGCACAAGCTGACGCAGTCAGTGATCCGTGCCCGGCTGGATGAAGAGGCACAGCGGGGGGCACTGAGCGCACTGGTGGGTGTGTTGGCCGATCGTTTCAAGGGTGCTCTGGATTTCCGCAACTGGCCAATGCAGGACGGCTATGCGGCGCATGCCCAGTTCGCCGTGGAGCATGGCGAGCGCGTGGGTCGGATCGAGCGTGTCGGCACACTTGGAAATCAGCTCGGCGTGTATTTCCAGAAACGGGCGCGCTTCGACGACGCTCTGCTCGTCTTCCGAACGGCTGAGCGGATTGCCCGTGCCGCCGCTTTCGGCGATGACCACGACAATGTGGCTACCCGCGTCAATAACATCGGTGCCGTACTTCTGGACAAGGGGGACCTCGACGGGGCGTTGGCGTGCTATCGCGAAGCGGAGCGGATCGACCGGGCCGTTTCCGGCGATGACCACCCCGATGTGGCAACCCGCGTCAATAACATCGGTGCCGTACTTCTGGACAAGGGGGACCTCGAGGGGGCGTTGGCGTGCTTTCGCGAAGCGGAGCGGATCGACCGGGCCGCCTTCGGCGATGACCATCCCAAGGTGGCCAGCGACGTCAACAACATCGGTGCTGTGCTCAAAAAGAAAGGAGAGCTCGACGAGGCCCTGGCGTGCTACCGTGAAGCGGAGCGGATCGACCGGGCCGCCTCCGGCGATGCCCACCCTGATGTTGCCCGGACCGTCAACAACATTGGCCTTGTGCTTTGGGCCCAGGGCGACTTGGCGGGGGCCTTGACGCGCCTCCGCGAGGCTGAACGGATCGACCGGGCAGCGCTCGGCGATGACCATCCAAGTGTTGCCAGGGACCTCGCCAATATCGGTGGCGTGCTCAAGGCCAAAGGGGACCTCGATGAGGCGAGGAGGATGGGCGAGCGGGCGTTTCGTATTCTCTGCACCACGAAGGGGCCGCGGGCGTTGGACACGGCCAAATGTGCCGAGAATCTGAAGACCATCGGTGTTGATCCGGTCGCGCTGGCGCGCGAGGTTGCCGGGGATAAGGTGGCTGAGGAGCTTCGGGAGGCACTGCGGGAGCGTGCGGCTGAGGAAGAACGCAAGCGGGCCGGCCAGCGTGCGGGCGTGGGGGGCAAGAAGGCGAAGGCGAAGCCGCGGCCGAAGCGTGGGCCGAGCCGTACGGATCGTCGCAAGGCGCGTAAGCGCAAGAGCCGGTGAATGGTCTCGTGGGGGGGGCGCGGGCGGGTCCATGACACAATCGGCGGCGGGGTGCCACTGGCAGCTTGCCTGCCAGTGTCCGTGTAGGGCGC
>JAUVGW010000022.1 GCA_030593565.1 Phycisphaerae bacterium
GGTGCCGGTACAGTGCCGCCTGCGCTGTGCGACGATGTCGACGGTTGGCCGGCACAGACACAACAGGACGATCAGCAGTTGCAGCGCGCCGCCGATCCAGTGCTTCATGCGGGATGTCCGGCCTGTCGTCGGGGGCGGCCCCTCCTTTTCGCTGGGGTAGACAAGTTTCTGTAACGCCTTCGGCCGCCAGCGCCCGCGGGGGCAGGCGTCGGCGACGGCCGCGAGGTCCTCGTGGATGGACCGGCCGAGTTGGCCGCACGTCCACGCGCTGCCGAACCGATCGCAGCCAAGACAGGCACGCACTCGTAACTGCATCACATCAAGGCTTGTCATCCCGGCCCCTTCCAGACGGTTGCGGAACCGGTACCCGCGTGATGGATGCCGTGAAAGCTCGGTGGGCAGCCGCCGCCTGCGGTGGGACAAGGATCAGGACAGCCCATATATCCGCCGAACGGTTGGCAAGTGATCGGCTCGCCCTCACACCACGCCTGATAATCGTCGTATGTCAGCGGGCCACTCCGAAGTGACTGGCATGGCCGCGTCCACTGCCTGGTGATACCGAATTGGACGCAATAATAATCTGCGCAAGGCGACGGCGGTGTGTAATAGGTGCACGTTTCTGGGTTGCTGTGCGTCGTGTGACCGTATGTAGTCACCGCCATGTGGGCGGTGTAGGGAGGCGGAACCGAGTAGTCGGTGACGAAGCCCACGCTCGCGCTAAACACACGCCAGGAATACGTGTGCGAGTGAAGGTGCCGGCACTCGTCTGGACATGCGGGCTCTACCTCGAGGCTGCCAAAAGGACCCCACTCCCTCCACCAAGTGCACGGGGGGGTGGGATCGGACACCGGCAGAACGAATGTGCCGCTTGGTGCTGCGACGCTGTGCGTGTGAGGGCGATCTTCACACGGCGCGGACCGGATACACGAGCACGCATCGCAGCCGATAAATCCGGAGAGTGCGACTGTTACGTTCGCGAACGGCTCAGGGCAGTTGGCGCAGTACGCAGGTGCGCCACCGGGGCAGCAGCAGCCGAGGCGGGGTCTGCCGGCCATTGTAAGCCGCGCTTTGCCGTCAAATCTGACAACGGGACGCGTCATTCCGGGCACTCCTCGTCGTACACCGGCTCGATGGCGCCGCTGAACCACATGTGTTCGGACACCGGCGCGTACCGCACAAAGATTGGGGTGGCGGTCGCAAGGATGTTGCGTTCTTCGAGGTTGGAATCGCGGCCCTTACTCTGGAGCATCAGCGCCTTGCCGAGCGAGTAATCAGTGTGCTGAGCGAACGGCCCGACCTGTGACCAGGGATACCAGTGGGCGCCGTCCTGGATATCCGGCGGTCCGGCGATCACGGCCTGGAAGCCACAGCCCTCCCCGGAGATCATTTGATACACGCCAACGGGGCTTTCGCCCGAATCGTCGACGTAACCGAAAACCGCCATGCCCCGCGCGCCGGAGAACAGGCCTTGGCACCAGGGCGTGGGCTCAACCTCGTAGTACGCCTCGTCGTAGGCTGTGGCCGTCCAGCCACCCGGATAGTGCATCAATCGCCGCGCACGAAACCGCTCAGCCGAGCTCACCACATCGACCATGAGATAGACAAGGTCTGTCGCGCTGGTCAGCGGAGGCACCATGCTGTGGCCCTCCACCAGCGTGGCCACCCTGTTATCGAGCAATTCGACCCGACGTTCCATACGCCGACGAAAGCCGGTGTCCGTGCGAACCGCCCCCCAGAGCTTGCCGATCTGATTGCCGATGGCATCGAAGATGGGCAAAACGTTAACTCCCCTCCCGCAGCAGGATCGACGGGTCTTTCTCCATTTCCAGCACCGCGCTGACGCCGCCGGCGAAGGCGACTCGAATGCCCATCAGCGGCGCGCCGAGATCCTCGAAGCCCGTCTCGCCGTGGCTGGCCGTGGTGATATTGAGACGTCTGTCGAGATACCACAGGTCGGCGGGGAGGTCCTCGTCAAGCGGGATCGACCCCACCGTCACCGGCTGAGAAAGTGCCGTGTGCGCGTCTCGCACATAGGCCTCCGTGTTGACGCCGGCCGGCACGGTAATGACCGCCTCATAGCCGCAGGTCATCGGGGCGAGGTCGAAGACAGGCCCTGCGAAGCCCGTCGCCGGGTGGCGCACGCTCTGGATGAAAATCGGCGTCCCCACGGCCCCCGAGAGCGAATAGCACAACCGCACCGTCGCGCCTTTGGCCCTGCCCGGCTCGTTGGGGTTGAAACGGTGTCCTACCCAATTGCCCAATTGTCGCAGGGCCGGCAGGACCAGCGTGAGCGTCCTGGCTTCCCAGTCCAAAGAGAGGATCGTCACTCGCCGCCAACGCGAATTCGTGTCGTCCCAGACCGAGCAAATCTCCACGCCCATCGGCGTGTCGGGACCGATCGCATCGGTGAATGCGGCAAAACTGAATCTGCGGTGGACGGCCGACAGTTCGGTTTCGGCTCCATCGTTATCGCGTTCGCCGGCATCGTGCCATGTCCACCGCGATTCAAGGCTGGCATCCCACGCCGGGACCATCCAGTACCTCTCGGTGATTTCGACATCCGCCGAGCCTTGCGTCACACCCTCCAGCGTCTTGACCGCCCCGGCCCGGCCGTCGAGCGACCGGTAGATGTTGAGTTCGGGTACTCGCGTCTCGTCCATGACCAGGTCATGGGTCGGCGAGCCGAATAAGTTGACAAACGTATACTTTGGCAGGTCGCCGGCCGGATCGGGCGAGAGAAACACACGCACGCCGGGAGCGGCGGCGGCGATCTGCCGAAAGCCGTCATCGATCGATGCCGCGTCCAACGATACGGGCAGTGCTTGGATAGCGCCCGCCCCGCCGACATAAGCGCATTCGTCGCTCACGCCTTTCTCGGTGAGGATGTCGGCGACGAGCAAGAGGAATTGATCGACGACGCTGGACAATGGCCCGCTGCTCAGACGCACCGATGCGCTACCGCTCTCTGTCAGCGCCGTCGGCCCGTCCAACGCCCGGCAAAGATCGTAGGCCGTGTACCGCATGCCCGGATACGAGCTCGTCGACAGCACCGGCCGCGGCACATCGAGCAGCCCTTGAAAGACGATCACGCCGTCACGCCGCAAATCGACGACGGCATCAGCGGGATAGGCGGCCGTCCGCCAATCGCCGTCGACGCGGAGGACAAGACTGCTGGGTTCGTCGTAGCCGCGGGAGAAGGTTTCGAGGGAGACGACGCTGCCGGTTGGCGGCGGCGTTGCCGCGCCCGGCGAGGCCAGGACAAGCGAGCCGTCGATGAACAGTTCGTAGATGACCATGACTATCAGTAGCGCGGCGTTGACACGCCGACGAAAACGAGCGGCCATGCCGCAATGAATCGCCCGCCGAATCCCGGCAGCGTGGCCGGTGCGGGCGCGGTCTGGAACGTCCAGTCCTCCGCCAGGAATCGCGTGCTTCCCCCTTCTTTGATTCGGAGGTCGCCGGTTAGCCCAAGCAACTGCTGCACCGCCGCCACCGCCTCGTCGAATGCGATCTCGTCGTCGCGTTTCATGTGGACCGCAATCAGACGAACATTCAGCATGTTGCGGCTGTCGGAGTTGACCGCCGCGGAGTCCTGGAACAGACCCGCGCGGAACACCGGAGGCGTCAGCGGCCTGGTACCGGCCTGGATCGTTATCACCCCGTCGCCGATCAGCTGATTGCGAAAATGCACCGTCCTGTCCACGCATCATCATCCTTCGCTACGGCCGCCCCGCAGCCTTGATTCGTCCCTCGGCGCCCGTCAGCGCCTTGATCGCCCCGCTGAGCGCCTCACGGATCTCGCTCGCCAATTGGTCGAACCGTTCAGACGCCGCGGCCGACCGCTCTGTGGCCTTCACCACTTTTTCAGCGTACTCCGCACTGCGTTGCCGCATGTTCCCGTCAGCAGACGCCATGCTGCGAAGAAGCTCTATACACTCCGTGCCGAGTTGCATGATGGGGGCTTCAATGGTCGCCTTCGGTGCGCCGGCCTTCGCCTGCTCCTCTTGCGATCCTTTCTTGGTAGGACCGCCAACGCCTTGACGCCAACCCGGTGGCGGCGGCGTCCCGTCCATCCCATGCCGGAACCGCCATTCATCTTGTGATCGCCGCCAGATATCATCCATCGGGTCACGCGCCAGATTTCCCCTGACCAGTCGCTCGCGATTCGCCGTGGACTTATCCAGTTCACCGGCTAGTTTGTCCCTCACCCCGATCAGGCGATCGCGTTCTTTGTCTCGCGACTTCATCAGTCGCCTGACCATCTCCTCGAAGATGGCCGGCCGGGCTCCCTTCACGTTCCGGCCCGCCTCGCGCAGCCGTCGCATTTCTCGGCTCGTCTGTTGGTGGGCCTCTCGACGGAGCAGTCCGTCCGTCCTGTCAAGGCGTCTGATCTGAAGATTGAGGCGGCGGATTTCCCCGCGTTTTTTCAAGATGTTGCCGCCACTCAGGGGGAAGGATGCCGCGTCAAGATTGAACCGGTCATCCTGATCGCCCACCTTGGGCGAGGGGGGAAAATCACCCATGAACCGCGGCCATCGCTCAAGAAAACGACTGTTGCCGCCGAGGACCCCGCCGCTCAGAACCTTGCCGCGCGCCTCGTCAAACCACGCGGCAGCGCCCGTCTTCGGCGCACCACGTCCGAAGCCGATGGTAGGGCCGAAGCCAATGCCGACGCCTGGCGGGATCGGTGGCGGCGGCGGCACGGGCTCATCCTCGCCGGTGAGTTTTCTCCATAGCGCCGAAAGCGCCTTCTTGTTGAGGTCCAGGTACAGACTGCCCGCCGTCGTGAAATCACCGGCGGAAAGGTCCGCTTTCGCGATGGCGTCCGCGACTTCTTTCGCCGCCTTGCTCGCCGCTCCCATCTTCTGACCGAGCCACTTGGCGATCGGAGCCAGCGCATCGGTCAACGGTTTGAGTGCCCCTTCGATCTTGCCGGCGAGCTTGTCCCACATCGCCTCCAACTTCGGCCCGATGGCATCCCACGCGCGGCCGAACAGGTCACTGATCGCCGCCATGCCCTTCAGCAAACCGGCGAGAATGCCACGCCCGAGGAACTCGCCAATATCTAACACGCCCGCTCCGAGCAAGCCAAGGAGCCCGCTACTTCCGCCACCCTGTTTGCCAAACAACACGTCGCCAATGCTCCCGCCCTTTTCAAAGTGCTGTACCAATCCGCTGAACATGTCACGCACGCCCTGCAGCGCACCCTTGAGCGCGTCACTCCGGCCGATCGCCAGGAACAACTTGTCGACCGCGTCGCCGATTTCATTCTTGAGCGCTTTGAATGTGAAGACGGTTTCCTTGCCGGTGACTCCGATGCGGTCGAGTTGCCCGCCCATCTCGGCGATGGCCTGGCGGATCGTCTCCGCCTTCTGCGCCGCCGGCCCAAGCGAGTCAAACGCGCCCTTGCCCTGGACCGCGTTGTACGTCCGCTTCACGCCTTCGAGCCCGTCGACGAGGATGCCGAAGTCGTCGAGGAACAAGGTCGATCCGCGGGACAAACCAGTGATGACCTTTTCGATGGCCATCTCGGCGCTCATGCCGGTCGTGATTGCCTTCTTGGACACGAAGTCCATCGCGATCAGCAACTGATCGAACTGAATGCCGGAGGCCATGGCCCGGTTGGCGATCTGCATCGCCCGCCCAAGCCGGAGTGTGCCGCTCGCCGCCTTGGTCATCCGGGACGCGAGCCTGTCGGCGCGGCGTCCGCTCTCACCGGTCAACGATTCAAACGACTTGCGGACAACCTCCAGCCCCGTCCCACGCTCGATGATGTTGTCGAGCCCGGCGACAATCGGGCGGAGTCCGACATTGATATCACGCAGGATGCCCAGCCCTTTGCGGCCGATCCTCAGTGGCACGGTGATTGGTTTAGAGACGGACCTCGCAAACGACAGGAACCGCCGCGCGGCACTGCGCAGCGTCCCCTGCGTGGTGTCTTTGGCACCGATGTTGATCGCGAAGCTCAGGCTGTTGCCTGCAAGAGTGGACACCCGCCGTCCTTCCGTCTGGGAAACACCGTTTCGTCCCGTGCCTCCGCCGCCTCATCCATCGCGTCTTCCATGACCGCCGGCATGGCCGTCAGGTCGACCTCGGGCATCGTCAGTTGGAGGTCTGCGTAGAGGTTTCTTTGCCCGCAGAGTCTGTTGAGCATGTCCCAGCCGTCTTGGCGGGCTCTGACAAAAAACCCGCAAGCTCCTCCTCCAACGCCGTCTCAAAGGCTGAGTTGCCGAGCACACGGAGGAAGATGCCGCGCAAGGACGCCGGCACGTGAAGGCCGTTGATCGCCATCTGCACGAACACGGCGCGGAGTACTTCATTGAGCGGGACAGTCCCCATCACCTCGTCGAGCCGATTCACAGTGCGCCCGTCATCATCCTCGCAGTCGAACGCCAGGTCCTTGCCCGAGGCATCCTGCACGCCGGCCCAGCCGATCACATTGCCCCACAGGATGTCGACAGCGCTGTCGAGTCCGAGTTCCGACATGCCCTGGCCGCGCACGCCGCCCGCCTCGACCGAGCAGATGCCCGCGGTCAGCGCTTCCAGGACCGCCAGGCGTTGGTGTCCGGTGAGCCGCCGATGACGGAGCTCGAACGATTCGCCGCCTGAGCCGACCTTGATCGGCTCGGGTTGTTTGCTATCAAACCGAAATGCCATGGCAAGAAAACCTCCGCGTTGAATGCCGTGTGTTGCTGTCTAGCTCAAGCCAAGGGCGCTTGCTCCGATCGCCGTGCCGAACGTCCAGTCGATCGACGGATTCGTGCCGTCATGGAACGGCAGAAGCGTGATCTCCTGAAGGACGCTCGTTTGGCCCTTGTTCAGTTGGTGCGTCGATGCCCGCACCATGTTGATGGTGCCGGTGACTGTCTCATTGGCCGTGCCCGTGCCGAGTACGATCGAGGCCGTGTGCTCGGTGGCGTTCAGAACCAGGTCATGCCAGGCCGCCGCCGCGAAATAGGCCGTGAGCGTGACCTCGAATCCCTGCATGCCTTCATTTAACCACAGCCGCACGTTGTCCGCGTCCGGCGCCCCTTCATCCAACTCGTTCGTGATCGCGATGCGCATCGCGGTCACTTTCGTTGCCGCCACCGAGTTGATCGTGAACGTGGTGTGCCGAATCTGGAACTTGTGCCCGGTCGCCTGCGTGCCCGCCGACAGTCCCGTCGTACTCTCCGGTTTCATGCAGCCGAAACCCATCGTCCCCTGCAGGACCGAAGCGGCGTCGGGCGAGCCAGCGCGGGAGAAGTTGAGTTCCAATTGATTGCACAGGCAACCGAGGAAACGGCCGTCGCCCACACCGCTCTTCGTGTGGGCGATGGTCAGGCTCGGCAGAAGTCCGGCGGTCCGCTTTGTCATCAGCAGGATGTCGCGGATCGTGTTAATGTTGATCGCCGGCGTGAAGGGCAGGGCGGCGGTCGCGCCGAGCGGCACTTGATCCCCGACATACGGCCACGCGCTCGACGAGAGAATCTCGCCGTGGTGTTGCGTGAGCGTCGGCTCCAGGCCATTGCCGAGGAACGGATGGTGCAGCGGCATGGTCCCGGCGGCCGTGCCGCGCGTGGTTTCCTTGCCGAACAGGACGATGTCTTTCATTCCGATGGGCATGATGAGCCTCCATGCTCACTGAGGCCGGCAGCCGCGGGCTACAGGCCGTGTGTCTATTTCCCGGCGTCGGCCTTGGCCTTGGCCTTCTCACGGGCCGCGTCGATCATTGCCTTGTGGCTTGTGACGCAGACGGCGAAATCACCCGAATCCATCATCCGCCATGCGAAGTCGGTCGGCACCGTGTACACGCCACCCAGCACGACCCGCCCGAAGCCGACGAACACGCCCTCGGGCGGCCCTTTCACCTTCTGTAATAGAACCATTCCCGCCGGCGGCGAGACGTCTAGCTTCACGGCCGACTGACTGCCGGCATCCGAATGGGCGAGGCTGCTGCCGTCGCCCTGATGTTTATCCTTGCTCATGTGTCATTCCTCAGTCATCAGGTCTTCAAACGAAACCTCCGCATGGACGACGACCATGCAGACCGTGTTCCACTCCTCCGGATTGTTCACCGGCAAAAATTCCCGGTCGTTGCTCGTGGCCTTAATCGCCACGAGGGTCAGCGGCCACTCCGCCATCAAAATGGTGAGCAGGCTTCCCGGCGCGCGGCCGTGATAGAGGTAGCACATGGCTTTGTGAATCTGCCACTCGAACCACTCCACCGGCTCAGGCGATTTGCCGGACTTGCGAATCTCGATCGAGAAGGTGCGTGTGATCGCGGCCGAACTGCTGCTGTCCTCGAAGTTGATATTGCCGTCCTCGGGATTCAACTGCGCTCGGCAGTCGATTTGTTTCGCATTTTGCATGTCGCCCCGCGGGTCCACGGCTTGGTCGAATACCTGGATGTTGCCCGGTCCGCCGACCGCGGCGACGATCGGCGCGTAGTCCGTGATCGCCGTCGCGACCAGTCGCCGCAGTTCGGTGTAGGGATTCGACCAGTCCATCGGCACGTCAGTTACTCCTCCCGGTTGCCTTGAGCCACGCGCGTTGATACGCACGTGCAATGGTCGATAGGGCGAACGCCTGCTCGGGATGGTCGAACAGGAGATACGGCCGACCCTTGAAACGCACCTGGCGCACCAGGGCGAACATCACTTCGTCGGTCTCGGGATTCACGAGCGCCGGTCCCGTCCATCGCCGACGGCCGATCTGGATTTCTGCCACCTTGACGAACTTGATCTCGTCGTCCGACAGGTCCCGCGGAAAGACGCCGCGCATGCGCAATGTCCGCGTGGCGGGGATCGCCAGGTACTTGCGCGGCGGTTTCGGCGTGATTGCGCCACCTGGCAGGCTGTCGGTGCCGAGTTGCTGGACCGCCGCATAGATCAGTGCCGAGCCGACACGGACCGACCGGGCGTCGACCTGGACGGCCAACGACTTGCCGAGCATCCCGCGCGTCGCGCCCCAGTCGCTCTTGCGCCCGCGCAAGCGTCGCTGAGCACCGCGGCGGACGTGCAGGCCGATTTGCCCGAGCACCGGCCGCAGATCCGCACCGATCCTCGCGAGGTCCTCGAACGCCCTTAGAATCGGCTTCGCGTTCGCTTCGATGGTGTAGCCAATCGCCATTCATTGCGGGCCTCAATAGATGTCCCTTTTGAACAGCCGGTCGTCGCCGCCACGCTTTGCGGCCGCGCCGCCAGAACCGGGCGACGCGGTCGGCGGATCACCCGGCAGCACAGCCTTGCCGGCGGCAACCTCCCTCAGCCACTTCATCGCATCGTCGTAGGGCCGCTTGGTGTCCTTCGACTCGTCGGCGGAGAGCGGCGAGTTGATCCAGGTGAGGTGTGCCGCCAGGTCCAACGCGTAGCCGCGTAGGGCCGCGGCGAGATCTCCGCCGCCCGACACATCCACCGGAATCGCATACCGCGCGCCGAGGTACGAGTTCATCTTGCCTTCGACTTGGTCGAGGATGGCCTGTCCCACGGTGTCATCCCCAGCCGTCAGGCCGACACGATCCGTGAGACGCTCATAGGTCCCCGGCGGATCGGTGTTCGACCCGAGGAGGACTTTCAAGTCTTGCAGCGTGGTGTAGGTGCTCATGATCCGGGTTCCGTCGAGGCGTCACAACCGCCGGGGCAAACGCGCGTCACGCCTTGGAGGGTTTCACCGCCGCCGTGATCGACTTCGCACGGCCCGCGCCAATGCCCTCGACGTCCCCAAGCGTTCCATTCGCGATCAACGTCCGCGCCTGGCCGACCGTCTTGACATCCGCCTTGCCGAGGGCGTCGACGATGTCCGTCGCCAGCAATTCCGAGAGCGGCGTATCGTCGGTTACGTTGCGCGTCGGTGCTTCATCCCCGGCCGCCGGCGTGACGGGCACGCAGACGAGCATGGGATCGGCCCGTAGGATGTCACCGATGATAGGATAGCTTTGCTCGCGGCCTTTCTTGATCGGGCCGGGCGAGGCGAAGCGTTGCCCCAACGTCTCGGCGGTGACCTCGGTCCAGTCGCCCGTGAAGACCAGCCCACATCGGCGAAACGGTTTGCCGGTGGTCGTTCTGATTCTCAGTGTCATTGCGTATTCTCCTGCCTTCTTTCCCCTCCGGGAGGTACATTTCATAAATCATCCCGTGCCGTAGCCGGGCCGATCAATTGAACGTGGTTTGAACAGTCTTCTGCCAAAGCGCAGGGGCCAGGGCGTAGCGGGCGTCCAGCATGTGTTTGATGTACTTGTTCTTCTTGGAGTCTTCGAGCTCGGTCTCGATGCCCTGCCGGCTCTGGAAGATGAACGCCCGTTCCGGCTCGTCCACCTTGAAGATCGAAAACTTGGTGGTCCAACTCAGGCGAGCACTTGTCAGCACGCGACCGCGGCCGGCCATGACGTTGGTGTCGCCGCCCATGACGACCTTGGCCGCCGACCCCATCACCTTCGACGCCACGTCCATGAACGGAATCGGGACAAACGCCACGATCCCGGCCATGTCGTCCAGCCCCTGGAACTGATTCCACGGCTCGCCCTGATCGTCGACGTAACCGGCCAGCGCCTTGATTGCCTGCCACAAGGCCGCCTCGAATTCCGTCTCGGACGGCGCGGTCGGTGTCGTGGCGTCATAGGTCAGGTCGTTCGACTGCGTACCACTGTCGCCCTCGGCGTGGTCCGTATCGAAGAAGTACTGGCTGTCGTAACAGGTCGTCGTCTCCCCGGCCTCGATCAGTTCGACCAGGAGCTTATCGGGGTGTTGGGCAAATCGCGTCGCCGCCCCGTTGATCTTCATCTGGAGCGCCGAATTCTGCGCATCCTTCGCCTCGTTGCGGTCGATATTGATGGTCATTTCCCAGTCGCGGTTGGCCAGGGTGATGAGGAAGTCTCGCATGGCCTGCGACTGCCGTGCACCGTGCCACTCGCGGACCATGGGTAACTGACCCAGCCACCCGTAGCTCTCGCTTTTGGCGCCGCTCTGAAAGACGCTGCACAGGAGCCGCCAGAGCGTGACGGCATCCCGGAACCGCGGCATGAACGCCGCGTTGATGCCGCGTTCGGTGACAATCGTGTTCTTGATTGCTGGCATGTTGTGTTTCTCCTACGGCCTACGCGGCCGGATCGTGTTTATCGTGTGCGGATCATCACGCGACCACTCAGGACGCGAACGGTTTAAGGTCTACCCACGCCTTGACCGACGACACCACGCTGGTGATGCGGCCGACCTCGGCATTGTTCGTGGATGTCAGTGTCAGGACGTTGTCAGACGTGGCGTAAGCCTTCGCACCGACATCCGCCTGCGTTAGCGATGCGCCCGTGAAGTCCAACAGGAACTCGCCGGCCGCATAGACCTCGACAGTCTTGGCGCCCGCTGCGCCAGCGGAGTTGTCGGCCTCGCCGTAGGCGACGCCGGCGCACTGCTCGACCGTCGTCGCGTTCGTTGCTGGGATCTTGGCATAGCCCTTGCCCGTGCCGGTCTCGCGGCGAAGTGTGACGACGCCGCCCTGATAAATGTGAACAGCCGCCGCAACGAGAAACGCCAGAAGGCCGCTAGCCCCCCGACTCGCGAGGCCGTCATTGTTTACAGAAAGTGCCATTGTGTAACCTCCATGTCGTTGTGCCCGTCACGTCCGGATGACGGGGGAATGGTCTGGTTTCCTAGACCTTCACGCTGTGCGTGGAGACCTCCTGATCGGTCAACAGCGTTTCGCTGTGTTCGCTCAGCGCCTGATCGACGTATTCCTTTTCCGAGCATGGCAGCGTCGTTTGGTTCTCGCCATACTCCGCTTTGGCCTCGGCGATGATCGAGCCGCGGCCGTCGCCACCGCCCGCCGGCTGGGCAGAAGAATGTGCGGTCACGCGCCCGGGTTTCGGGAAGGTTCCCTCGGGTACGAGGGTGAGGTCCTTTTCCGCCTGGGCGGGGTCGGCGATGAACTTCTCGCGCCACTGCTTTTCGGAGTGCGGGGAGATCTGGCCCTTGTCGCGTCCCTTGGCGAGGAAGGTCTCGCTCTGGATGGTGCGAAGTTCCGCGTGCAGCGCCTTGAGTTGATCCGCGACCTCGGTATGCGCCGCCATAGGCACGTACTCCGTCGGGTCCGGCTCGGTCTTCTTGGCAGGCTCGGCTTTCAACGCGCCGACCGCCGCCACGATGCCGGCGTGGGCGGTGGTTTCGTCGAGCCCGACCGCCTTGCAGACAGACAGCCGGCACTCCTCGTCGGCCTTCGCCTTGCCGAGTTTTGCCTTCAATGCCGAGAGTACACCGGCGTTGTCGGCATTCTCGGTTGCGTCCGCCAGTTCGCGCAACTGCGCGACGAACTCTTCCATTTTCATAAGGATCTCCTCTTCTGTTGCGAGTTCCTCCAGATTGAGGAACCACTTCGCACGTTCAAGTCTCTCGTTCATTGATGTCCCTTTCGGAGTGGCATTAACAATTGCCTTCATGCCGACAATTGCCGGTTTGTTAGTGAGCCCGACAGAGTGAAGCCCCCGAACGTCCTTGCTGCCTACTGGATGAAGCAACGTGGGAGACAAGTAGCGATATTCCTTGTTGTGTATGAATCCGGCTCCACGCTCTGTCCACTCGACATGGGCGTAGATGCCCTCCCCCGGGACAGGTTCGAGCGAAGTGATCCAGCCTACGGCCGGAGCCGCCCCGTCCGGTGAGGAGTACTCACCGCCGACCGTTTGGTGCTCCAGGTCGACAGGTAGATCCACGCCGGTTGCGGCAAAGACCTCGATGATCGATGCGGCGGCCGCGTCATCTATGACAAAGCTGCCCGACGTGCTCTTCACGTCGCCCCACGGCACAATCAGTATTCGCTCGGGCGCTTCCACCGGGACGGCCACCTTGTTGCCGATCGTTGCCTTTGCCAGCCGCACTCCACTCATGCCGCTATCTCCCAGCCATGCGTCCGGGCGAACGCCTCAAATGCCGACTGCAATTCCTCCGGGAACTCCGACAGGTTCACCGGTTCCAGGTCGGCGTATTGCCGCGGGTCCCACTTGAAACCGCTACGCTTGGATCTCGCCTGCACGAGTGCTTCGTTCTCGACATCCGCCGACGAAGTCAATTCGCCTTCAAGGGGTTCGTCATCGAAGACGTCTTCCCGCTCACAGTCACACCAGAAGTGCAGCGGCGGCATCCGATCGACATCTTCGATGGGATAGACCTTGCCGATCTCCGGTTCGCAGATCGGACAGGAATCCCCGCGGCCGACAAACCGCCACGCCCTCACGCCGAACTCGATCGACTGTCGATAGTGCCCCGCCCCATACGCCATGACGGCGTTCTGATAATAGACAAGGTCCGCGTGCCACGGGTTCGGCCCGGACCACCCGCCGGCCTCCGCCATCGCCGGCACTCGCAGACGAAAGTCCCGCGAGGTCTCGCCAGTCTCGATCGCATCGATCAACTCGCGGTGAACGCTCGACAGCAGTTGCATGTTCCACACACCCGCCACACGCCACGCCCGCGACCGCGCCGCCGCGTCCAGTTCAAGATTCGTCTCAGGGTCAAGCCCGAGCCGTTCTCGCAAGGCTTCAATCGCTTCCAGGTATGGCAGGCGGTCGAAGTCGATCCGCCCCTCGGCGTGCGCCGTGACTCGACGGGGCGATTGATTCATTCCGGCCAAGTGCGTGGCCAGCAGAAATTGCGAGTTCAACTCGACCACATCGTCGATCGGCAGTCGATCGAATGTGTCGGGCAGTCCGTGAAGCACCGTCGACAGGTCGCCGGCCGGGGCGATGGCCTCCTGAATCGCACCGAAGACGTTCTCGGTATGCGCCCGCGATGCGAGGACCGCGGTAAAAACCCACGGCAGAATCTTGGCGATGGCCGTCCGCTTGCGCGAGGCGATCGTCTCCAGCGCCCGGTGCGGTGTCACCACCTCGTCACCGCACACACATGCGGCGGCATGGCGTTCTGAGTGAGGCACGCCCCCGGCAAATGCGCTGCCGACAAATGAGCCGCCGGGAACCGGGTCCTTCAGTTCCGTGCCTTTCGGCACTTCGATTCCGAACATGTTCACAACCCAGCCGACAGTCGGCTTGACTCCGGTCGAGCTCATGACGCTGCTGAGCCAGGTCGCCGTATCTGCCAGGTCCTTGGCGTCCTCGATCACGCGGCGGAAGCACGGCACCCACGCGTCCGGACCGAACGCATAGCGCACCATCGGCCCGAGCAGTTGGCCCATCATCTCGCTTTCGAGGATGATGTCCTCCTCCAGCCGATCGCGCTTGACCTCCTGATGTTCCTGCCCGAGCGCGTGCGAGCCGACGTCGCCCTGCTCGACGGTCAGTGTCGCGCCGAGCCATAGCTTTGACTTCTGCGCGTCGGCGAACTGCATCAGGTGTTGGTGCGGCCACCGCCCCGACATCGCCGCGTGGTGCATCTGGAACTCCGTCCCCTTGCGGATGATGCCCACGCCGTTGGCCCCCATGTTCTCAAGGATGTCGAGGATCTCGTCCTTTTCCTCGTCCGTGGCGTCTTGCAAGTACTCGGCGATCAGGATCGGCAGGCCGAACCGCTCCAAGCCGCTGCCCCACCAGCGCATCCCCCAGCGCGTGTACATGTGCCACATCAGGGCCATCAGCATCAGCCCCGACACAAACGGATTATTTCGCCGCGTGTACCGGTGGAGCACAATGAACTTGCCTTCGGTCTGCTCGTCGAGCGGCACGCCCTGGTCATTGTCCGGCGTGACGATCAGGATTCGCCCCGGCGTTTCCGGGTCCTGCTTGATCTGTGACGGCAGGAGCGGATGGAACCGGCACGGCGCGTATACCCCATCAGGGCATGTGTCCCATTCAACTTCCGTGATGCGCAGGCCGCGGTCGACGCTCTGCTGCATGTGGCCGAGAAACGCTCGCAACCCTTCGATCTGGCTCAGTCGCTGCTTACAGAAATCAGCCGTCTCGTCGGCCTGTTTCTGTTTGTCCTTCGGGATCTGATTCGTCTCGGCCGCGGGGAGCATCTTTTCCGTCAAGCCGGTCAGCGCCAGCCGCCGGGAATCGCTCACGGAGAACATGTGGCCGTCGTGCTCGAACATGTTGTCGTACAGAGCATCGAGTTCGGCCAAGTCGCCGTAGGCCGCGGTCCGCAGCATCCGCACCGCCTGCTCAGGCGTCACGTCGTTGATCGCGAAGGGTTGCCGTTCCCGCGTGCCGGGAATCGCAAGCCGGCCCGGCTTCGGCGGTGCAACGCGACCGCCGCGCCGCCTGCGTGACAGTGCACGATCGCCAATGTGTGACATCCCGGCCGCCATCAGTTGAATGCCCTCACTATCGTCTTCGACCGTGACCGGCCGAACTTCGGCCGCGAGCGGCCGGCCACGCCCTGGAAACCCGCAACCACTTCGCTGTCGGCGTGCAGCGCCAGAGCAAGTGACCAGAATTCGTCGGCATGCCCATCGTTGTCTCGCGGAGCGTCGAACCGCTCATTGCCTGCTGCGGTGACGACCTTCTTGATTTTGTGCAGACCTTCGCGGATGCGATCATTGGGCGGCGTGCGGACTTTTCTGTCCTGGTGGGCTTCCTTGATTCCGGTAGCCATTACGGCCTTGGACTTCTGCGTGAAGTCCACTCCCTCCACGCGCAACATGCCAAACGCCTCTTGCGCATACTCAGCAATTGAACGCCCGAAACTGCCGAGGTCGATACAGCAGCGCAGCCAACGTGGCAGACCCTTGAGCAGTGCGATGGTTCGGCGCGTTTGGTCTGGGATTGTCATGTTGTCGAAGACAACAATCTGCCGAGTCCAATGCACGTCGCCGACCTTCTCAAGGATCCAGATCACGGTCAGGTCATGCTTGCGGCCGACGTCGATGCCCACGTAGAGCGGACCGCCGGTGTAGCCGGTGAGCGGCTCGCCAGGCTGCGGACAGGTGTCGTCCTCGCACGATCGGATCAAAGCGTAGTCCAGCCAAGCCGTCGCATCCTCGCTCGGCTGGCACATGAATTCCTGCAAGAAGGCTTCGTCGCTCCGCGACTTGTCCCGGCAACCCTCAAGGAACGCCTCGCGAGAAAGACTGGCTCCGGTGACAGAGTTGATCTTTTCAACCAGACCTTGCGCGATGGCGTCCAAGATCGTCACACGGTGATATGAGAACACCGGCGTGATTCGCAGTTCTCTCGCCTTTGCCCTCACGGCCGCATAGGACGGAAAGCTCTTACGGTCCGCGAAGTCCGTCACACCGAGCGCCCGGAGGATCTTCTTGCAGCCTTCCACCCACCGGTTGTAGATCCGGCCGACACCGTTGGGCGTCGACCAGATTGCGAGCGAACCGCCCCATTGCGTGACCGGGCTGGCCGCATCCCACATCCCCTCGGGATCGTCATGGAAGTCGGCCTCGTCAAGGCGGACATCGCCGCCCTTCGATCGGAACCGTCGGGGATTCGACGACATCGCCACGATCTTCGTGTTGTTCGGACAGCGAATACAGAACGCCGTCGCCACGCGCTTGGTCGCCGGGTCCTCAATCTCCATCGTGAAGCGATCGGCGATCGCACCGAACAATCGACGCGCGAAGAAGTCGCAGTACTCGATGAACTCCATCGCGGCGGATTCGTCGGCACTGCTGAACCAGTAATCGACGTTCCGCGGATTGGTCTTGCGCCACCGACGAGACACCGCGTCATACGCCTCGCACCATGTCCAGCCCGTTCGTCGCGACTTATCTCCCAGTTTGAGCGGCGACTCATCACCGATCCATGCGACCTGATACGGCAGCAGAATCCCCCCGACCGTTTGACCGGTCTTAGGCGGCGTCAGGATTGTGGGGGCCGTCGTCATCCTTGCTCACCACCACGCACGATCTTGTCGATCATGTCGTACACGTCCTCGCGAGTCAGTGTCTTTCCGCCCTCCGTCCGCTCTTCTACATCCTTCCGAAGGTCCTTCGATAGCTGTTCGATCTTGATATCGTGCAACTCTTTCGCCCGGTTCTCTGCCCGCTCCTGGATACTCACGCGCCGCCGGGCCGCCATCGCCATCATGAGCGGCGCGACCGACTTCACGTCTCCCGACTCCAACCGTTCGGTCGTCAGGGCGCTGAGCAGTTCCTCCGCGTCGTCGTAGTCCCGATCGGTTTCGTCTTGGTGCAAATAGTCCGGTGCTCTCTCTCGCGTCCGACGCACCCAATGTCGAAACGTACTCGTCTTGATTCCGTGTTCCGCAAGATTGAACTTCCGATAGATGCGCGTGGCCGTGTGGCGCGCGTGGGACAAGACCCACTCGACAATTGCCCGTCTCAACGGCTCGGGCAAAGCATCCATCGCTTCCGGCCTGCCCATTCATCATGCCCTTCGCTTCAATGCGTTGCACTCGTCGCGAGCGGCCTTCAAGACGCCCCGTGCATCCACAAGTTCCGCCCCCAACGACAGCACCTCGTCTTCCTCCGCCGAGAGGAGGGCCTCCGCGTTCTTGCCCATGAATGGATGCAGGTGGGAAACGAGTTTCTTGGCGATTGCGTTGCACGCCGCCACCGCCTTGGTCTGCTCATCCAACGCATCCGACAACAACGTCGCCTTGCTCATTTCGCAAACACTCCGATACTTTTGACCAGCAAGCCGGCCAGGAACGCCAGTAGCGTGATGCCGCCCGCAATCTTCGCGACCTTCCATTGCACACAACTGACCGCGGTCCTTATCGCTGTGTGATCTTCGCGGTTATGTTTCGCGTGCGTCTCGAACGTCTCCTTCGGCACGTAGTCCACGCGGATATCCTCGATCTTCGTCCCGTGCTCCCGGCGACTGGCAAACAGTGCCTTCATCGCGTCGCTGTTCGTGTCCAGGTGTGCCTCCAGGCGGGCGGTCAAAGTGTTGATCGACCCCTCTAGCCTGGCCTGCCCGGCGATCTGTTCTGTGACCGACCCCTGCAACCTCGCCTGGCCGCGTTTCAGGTCCGCGATGTCTTCCGGGACGCTCATGCGAACTCCAATCTCCGCTGCCCGTTGGGCTCTGGGTTTTCTTCCGCGCTCCAGGACCGCTGAATCCTGTTGACCGCCGCCAGACGCCGGCCGTTACCGACCAGGCGCGAGCGGAGTTGCTTGGCGTAGGCCGTCACCTCGCCGACCTGATCTGCTATGAATATGCCGAGCGGCTTGACACAACTCGACAGCACCGGCACGCCGCGCAGATTCAGAGCAAGCGTTGCCTGTTGCAGCCGACGCGTGTCGATGCCCACGGCCCGAGCAACTTCGGCCTGCGGCCTCGCTCGGCTCGCCCCGTAGGCCCCCATGCTTTTCAATGCGGCTAACACCTTGTCCGCCACCTCGTCGTCCACCGGCTTGTCATTCGCCGTTGCCATCACGTATCGTCGCGTAAGACCCTGCCATTCGTTGAGCCGTCTGCAGCACATCTTCCGCCAGCATCCGGCCGAGTTCGGTGAGCTTGCCCTCCGCCGTCAGTAGCTCTCGGGCAATGAGGGACTTCACCTCGGGCTCCTCAGTGCGCTCGCCAAGGCGCGTGCTGTCAATCGCCGCGAGCAGGTATGCCACTTCCAGGCTGCTCATGCGTGCGGTCGGCGGCTTGACGTCTGCGTCGGGCACTATCGCGTCCTCCGGCTGATGCTCAAACTGACGTTGCCGAGGTAGTTAAAGAAACTCGCTCGGCAGCCGTGGCGGTCGCACTGCGCGACCACCGTTTCCCGCTGACTCCCCGTGAGACGCGATAACTGCCCGCCGTAGATGCCGTCGCTACAACAGACCGGCTCGCCGTCGCGCTTGCCCGCTGCCTGCATGTGGACGGTCAGTTGGGCCATGATGTCGAGCGTCGAGACCATCGTTCGATTCTCGTCATCGCCGCTTCGCCAGCCCGCGAGCCAGGGAGTACAGCCCGACCGCCGCGGCCGAGGCGACCATGGCGCCGATGTCTACCCAGTGCTGCACGTGTTCGAGCTTCTCCGGAGCGAAGAAGACTACCAGCAACGATGCGAGTACCGTTCCGATCGTCGCCGCAAACTCAGACGTCTTGATCCCTGGTTTCGGATCGTTCATCAGTGTCACTCCCTTGTCACTTGCTCGGCTTCGGACTGATCTTCAAAGCCTGCCCTAGTTGCTGACCCGTGACCGCACTGTCCAGCACAAAGATGTTGCTGAACTGCAAGTCCACCACCGCCGATCCGGAGCCGCCCAACAATCGGAGCAACTCGCGTAGTTGCTTCGGCGTCCCGATCAACGTCGAGTGCTTGGCATTAACCACCCGGGCCACTGTTGCCATCCTCCACGGGTTTGCCGTCCGTCTCCGACTTCACGCCGAGCAACTGCTCAAGTAACGGCAACAGGTGTTCGAGTTTGTCTGCCGTCGCCTCGATTTTCGCCCAGCGCTGATCGTTCTCGCTGGTCTTTGAGGTGTCGGCGGTCTGCCCCTTGCCCGTCGCGATGGCTTGCTGGTCGACCATGCCGCCGGGCAGGGCTACCCCAATCGGGACGGATGCACTCGTCTCCGGTTTGATGTCCTGTATGGGGCTGACAGTCGGATACGCGCTTGGCGTCTGTGCGACCGAGGCCGTCGCCGTCGTGGTGCCACTCTGACCCGGCGTCGTCGATCCTGTGTTGATTGTGATGTTGATCCCGGACTGTGCGTAGCCCGCGTCCGTGCCTTCAATCGTCGCGCCGTCCGCGTTGGCGACCTTGTCGACCAGCATCGAGATTCCGCTGTCGCCGCCGAGGCTGATAGGGGCCGGGTCAGACAAGCCGCCGCGGCCGGGTGCGTTAATCACCCACACGTTGACCTGGCTGCCTTGAGTCGCGGCGTCTTGATCCGTCGTGGTGGGCGTTATGGTTTCCTGGCCGGTGTCCTGCACGATCGGTACCGCAGTCCCCTGCGCGCAGCCGACCACGAGGAACATCACGCCGATCAGCAAGAATAAGAAACTTACGAGTGTGTACTTGAGCGTCTTCATTTCGTCCTACCTTCCGTGGCCGTGGTCAACAAACACGACCGGACGGAGCACACGCCCCGCCCGGTCGAATCAGAAATCATTTTGCTTGGGTTTGCAGACTTGCACTTTGTGGTGGCAGCCGGACCGGCCGCCGTCCGTGTCGCAATCACATGACGCACCCCGCTAACCGTATGTGCGGCATTGCACCGGACCGCCTGCGACGGCCCACGGTGAACCATGACTGGTGTAAATATGGCGGATGCCGGCCGCTCGGCATCCGCCATCACCCACAATCTCGCTGACCGAGATTGATCACCCGTCATATAAGTGCGCGCACTAATCGGCGCGCGGTTGCCGGCCGGTCGGACATCGAGCCCGCACGGCACCGGCCGGGCTTTCGCACAAAGAGCATTCTGAGTTGGACGGGACGAAAATGGCGGCCGCGCCGCGAGGGATGAATAGGCCTTCGCTGTCGGCTTGCCGGCGGAGCGAACCGCGGGCGTCGGGAACTCGGCAGGCCCACCCGACACGGCGCGCCGCCGCGCCGAAACAGGGTGTCTCGGGGTGAATGTGGCGAGGAATTCGCCGTGAACACAAGAACCAAGTTGTTCTCGGTTGATTGCTAACGGCAGAGCGCCGAGAGCCGTGTTTGGTCGTCCCTGACCTTCCGGCATCGCGATCCCTCGCAACGCCGGACATGAGGTGTCTTGCGGATGTTAGATCGGCCGCGCGAGGCGTGTCAACCTAAAAATCGAGCTTGCCCTATTTTTTTTCGATCGTGCAGTCACCTATCTGCGCGTCGACGTCGTATTTGGACAGCCACACGCCTGGGGCATAGCATATCCGCCCGACCGTTCCACGGACGGCTACGGCCTTCCCTACCACTAGGCCATCCAGATCTTGCCCGCGTCGAAGGGTTGCGACAATCACGACATGCGCATCGCCGACCTTGTTGGTCAATGTCAGGGCCACCCCGGCTTCGGTGTCTTCTCGCCGCCGAATCGTCCCCTCCCACACCCGCCGTGGCTCGATGATTTCACGGAGCGCCTCCAGGCCCGAGCCAGACTGGCGTTTTTCCAGCAGCCGAATCCTTTCTTGTAGCGGCCCGATTTCGTGTTCATGCAGCCGATCGATCTCGCTGTTCAGGGATGCGGCTGTCCCTCTGCAGTTCTTCAGCTTGCGCTGGCACTTTCTCAACTCCGTTGCCGTTCGATTGAGCGCTTTGTGCAGCCGCTTGATTTCCGCTGCATCGTCTGGTTTCTTGCCTGCAGGCGGTCCTAACGTGCCACATGGCACCGCCAACGCCAAGACGAGCGCCAGCGGCCATGGTATGTTTGTCGTCATCTCTTGATTCTCCGGATTCGGGCCTTGAGATTGTGCCGCAAGCGCTGCTCTCCGCCACCAACTATCCGCCCCATCGGATCCAGGCGAAGAGCGCCCCAATGAGGATCGCCGCGATCACTGCTATGGTCTTTCGTCGGTAGGACCTGCGAATTCGCCAATCATACAAGGCTCGATTGTCGATGTGCTCGCCAGGGAACGTCGTGCTTCTCGGCACTTCACGCCAAGCCTTGCCCGTGCTGTGACCTTCAGTTTCAGTGCTCATAATGGGTTTCCCTTGACGCCCAACATTTCCCGAAGTATATTTCATTCTGTCTTTTTGGGTCTTCGGCCTTTTCCCCGATTCGCTCTTCGCTTGGATGGCGAAGCGGCTTTCTTTTTCGACGTATTCGGAATCGCATCCTCTAAGGCTATTTCAGCCGCCTGATCCTGAGTGGCGGCCTCGATCTCGTCTTCCGTGACCGGCCCCTCAAGCATCACATCATTCCACATCTGCTGCTCCTCCAGTGACATCGCGAACTTGGCCTCCTCCTTCGAACACTCTTCTTCAATGGCCGCGACCACTCGCCGCGCAAAGTCCGGGGCGCCCTTCGGGACGCCAGCTTCGCCATATGGTTTCTTGCACCACTCGTAGAAGCTCTCGGTTAGCGCCTCCCTCAAGTTGGCTGGCATGCACATGAAGAACCAGGCGCCGACACTGACGATGTGCTGCTGCGTCCCGCCCTTGTTTCGCGAGAAAATGGTCAGCGCACGGAGAATTTCTTCCCTCAGCCTCACAGTCTGGCTCTTTGACTCACGCATGTAACCTATTGTGCCCCAAACGCTTACGGACGCCACCAATCACCTGAAAGATTTAAGTTGACAACGGTGATTTTTGTGTCATACTTCTTTATGGCTGAGGTGAGTAATGAATCGACCCACCCAACAGACAGCGACGCACGAGCCGGGGCCGGCAGGTCCAGGCAAGCCCTCGATCATTGTTCGCCTCAGCACCGAACTTTGCTCGGCCTCGGCTCCTGCGCCGATGTCACAGACGATTTCGCCGGGCATGAGGTGTCCGGCCTTGACGGTCGCGACTTGGCGATGTTCGCCGGGGCCGTCGCAACGTGGGGTGAGCGGTCCCTCTGCCGACAGCCGGGACTGCCGCCCCGAGTGATACGCCTTGCCGGTCGGCGTGAACGACCGCTCGTCGACCGGCAAGGCACCCATGATTTTCGCCGGGCCTGCCGAGCAAGGTCCGTTGGAGCGCGTGCCGCGCGGCCGGATTAGATACCCGGCAACGCAACGCGCGGCACGGCCTATTACTACGGGGTGGCGCAACTGGTTAGCGCGTTGGGCTCATAACCCAGAGGTTGCGGGTTCGAGTCCCGCCCCCGCTAGTTGAAGGTCACGAGTCAGGAGGCCGCGATGGATTCAACTCATAGTGCCAACGATCGCCCTCAACGAGAGCCGCATCCAGCGGCCCCTTGCCATCAAGCCAAAACAGCTCGAACATCAGGAAGCCCGGGTCCGCACGTACCAAGTACGCCCCCGGCTGCCGGGGCAAGAACAGGCGATAGCTCCGAGCCAAGCGGGCCGCAAGTGCAATCTGCTCCTCACGGGGCAACTCCTGAATCATCGCCCCCACTTGCTCCAGAGCAACCTCATCTCCGAATCCGACAATGGTCTCGTCGCAAACTTCTTCATCTGGCCAGCGTCCAAGTGTCATCGCCAACAACGCTTCTTCAATTGGCTCAGATCGGCCAGTTATACCTGCGGCAAGTTCTGGCGGAAAAACCAGCTTCGCCACCCTGCGAATCATCGCCAGAATCTGATCAATGTCTTTCGCACAGTAGGCAAACAGGTAATCCTCTGACTCCGGATCAAGCGTCATCGCGGCCTCCCAAAGGCAGCGATTCTATGTGAAGTATGACCGCTCGACGAGGACTGTCGAGCGAATAGACAACCGAACTTTCGCCAGGGAGGGCGACGTGATGGACGGTCGGATGCCACGGGACACAGAAGTACTCCACCAGGTCATCAGCACTCACGGCCTGAGCGTTACTCAGGTCGCGAACCGATCAGGCCTCGCCGAAAAATCCATCTACAAGTATCTGGCTGGCGATCGAACGCTGCCGAGTGACGTCATCCGCGCCGTTTTCGAGTTGACCGCCGACCTTCGCCTTGTGGTCCTCATCACCGGAGCGGTGCCCGTCCAGATTCAGGCGTTGGAAAGTACGAGAGATTGCCCCCATGACGATCGCAGCCGGCAAGCACCTGTCCACGTCCCGCCTCCCGAGGAGGCTCTCTCGCACATGTTGGCCGCGGCCAAGGGATGTATTCAGTGCGGCGAACACCTAAACGGAATCTTCGCCGACGGCCGGGTTGATCGGCACGACTTGTCGGCCATCGACAAGCTCATGGAGTGCTTGAGCAAGGTGCGCATAGAAGCGGCGGTGTGTCATGCCTCCATGGAATCCGCTCGTGAGAAGGTGTCACGATGACAGCAACAGCCACCAAACAATCTACCTCGCCCAAGGCGAGAAGCCGCACAGCCAGGGACGGCACGGGGAGCAATGGAATGCGGGGCGCGGAGTCGCCGCCCCGTGCCGGACCTGGCAATACCGACCGCCTATCGGCCGAGGATTTCGCGATCAAGACAAGCCCGCTTCGGCTGACGCTGATCGGTCAGGAGTTGGAGATTCTCTGCGACTTGACGGAGCCCTACGCCGAGAACATCCGGCGGTCTTCGGTCCTTTTCGCGATCAAGGATATTAGGGCAGCCTGTGACCGCTTCTGTGAGAACGTGCTGCCGAAAACTCAGAACGATTTCCCCGCCGTCGTCGGCGGGCGGCTTGACGAGATGGCATGACACTGACCTCCCTTTCGTTGGCTTCTTTCCCCTCCGGCACCGGCCGCGCGCCCCAGCGGCGCGCGGCCGCGTGCTTTTTCTTGGGGGGCGAACGATGAACTGCCCACAGTGCAAGGAGCCGGTTGGAGACGACGAGTTCGGTTACGGGCCGTGGGTCCGCCGCATCACGGGCGAGCTTGACACACTGGATGTGCGGACGCTCGCGATCCGCTGCGACCACTGCGGTGTCTTCGAGATCCGGGAACGAATGGAAAGAAAACTGACATCGGTAAGCATGCCGGTGAAAGACGTCAAGGCCCTCCGCCGCCTCGAAAAGCTAATCCCTGCTTGCCAGAAAGATCGGAGGTTGCCCGCATGAGCCTCGCCCTCGCCAAGGCTGTCGCCGCGACACGCGTGCCCGAGCCTTATCGGCCACTGTGCGAGGTTGTCGAATTGCTCGGCTGCTCGGCACGTTGGGCACAACGATTGTGTAATGAGCGGTGGGGGCCTGAGGGCCTGGCGGAACTGTTTGACGGAGTGTGGGGCGTACACCCCGCCGCAGATCCGCGACTACGGGCGGCGGTCGATCATGCCAAGCGAGACCGCGAGCAGATCGCCGAGCTAAGCGCCGGCGGCGTCGCGCCCCTGCAGATTGATACGGCCACCGCCAAACGAGACATCCTCAACGGTCTGGCCGACTTCGAGTGCGACGCACCGTGCCCGTGGAAACTCCGCGAGTTTTACATCGCTCAGTTGTTCGCAGACAAGGCGCTTCCCCGCGAGGGCATCAAGAAACTCAGCGCCCGCACGCTGTATCGGTGGGAAGCACAGTATAAACATGACGGCATCCGTGGCCTGGTCCGCAAGTTGCCGGCGACGGGTGAAACCGACGCCAACGGCAACGCGGCCATGCAGTACGTCTTCGATCTTGTCCACGGCGGCAATGGCATTTCGCTCGCGGCCGCGATCACCGTCGCCTGCGGCAAGGCACGGAAACACGGCAACGACCCCGCCTGGAAGATCGGCAGCTACAGCGGCGTCCGCGAGATTATCAACGCGCGCAGCCCGCGGATCCTCAAGGTCTTCGCGGGCAAAGGCGAACGGCACGCTATCGCGGATTGCGTGCCAAAAGGCCGGCGCGACTTCGAGTCGATTCCGTCCAACGCTGAATGGGTCGGTGATGAACGCACGCTCGACGTGTGGTGCCGCGTTCTCACGTCGCGCGGCTGGAAGGCGGTGCGGCCGAAGATCACGGCTTGGACGGACATGCGGTCGCGCATGGTTGTCGGCTGGGTGCTGGACATCTACGCCGACAGCAACACGATCCTCGCATCGATTAAAATCGGCATTTCCAAGCATGGCAAGCCGGTGCTGCTGCGCGTCGACTGGGGAGCCGACTACAAGAAGGCGACCGGTTCGCCGCACTCCAGACGGTGGAAGGTCCGCAGTTTCGACGGCCAACGAATCGGCAGCGTGCTCGACGAATTGCACATCGAAGTCAACCCGGTCATGCCGTACACGCCGTGGTCCAAGCCGATCGAGTCGTTTTTCAAGACGATGAAGGAGCACTTGGACAAGCTCTTTGCCGCCTTCTGGGGGGGTTGTCCGTCAGAGCGCCACGAGGACCGGCATCACTATCTGCGCGACAACCTCGAAAATCTCGCCACCCTCGACGAACTCCGCGAGGCCGTCGCGGCGTTCATCGATGTCTATCACCGCACGCCGCATTCGGCGGTCGACATGTTCGGCAAGTCGCCACTGGAAGCGATGGAAGCATTCCGCGACGGCCCGGCGCAGAAGGAATCCGAAACGGTCCTGGACCACTACTTCCAGGAATACGTCGGGCCGAAGTTGGTGCGACGCGACGGAATCAGGCATTACGGGCGGTGGTACGGCCACGGCGATCCGCGTGTGGTCGCGCTTCAAGGCAAGAAGGTCCTGATCTCCATCCAGCCCGATGATGCCGGCTACGCCATGGTCTGCGATATTGATCGGAAGCCGAAGTTCCGCGTCGAGTGCGCGCCGCTACGAGGCTTCACGCCACGTGACGCCGCCGACATCGGCAGGCGCAAGGCTCGACTACTGCGGCCGTACAGGCAGCAGATACGCGATGCAAAGGCGGTGCTGGCGGGCACTCCGCCCACGGAGCACCTGGCCAACCGCCTTGCGGGAATCGAGGCGGTGCACGGCAAACGCGAGCCGGCCGAAACCACGCCGCCACAGTTGACGATCCGACCCGCCCTAGAGGGCGCGATCGCGAATGCTGGCCCGGCCCCATTCGAGCAGTCTTCGATCGCGGCTCGAACCGGCACCGACGACCACGAAATTACGGTCGACGACATGCTCGCCGACGATGATCGCGAGCCCGTCTCAGCATGGCAGCCGGACGGGGATGCAGATGATACGGATTTCTTTGGCCTAGATGACATAGGGGCGTGACACATGACTGACACCCCCGAGAACGACAAACCGCAACTCACACCGCAGGGACAGGACGTCCCGCTACCGCCCGCCGATGATCCGATCGACGCGGCGTATGGCACGGAGGCCAGGACCATGCTCAAGCAAGTGCGAGTGCCGGACACCGGCCCGCTCTCGGAGGATCAGAGACGCCGGATTCGCGAGACCATCAAGGCGCACATCAAGCAGTACACCATAACGTACCGCGTGATCGGTGCGCAAGTCAGCGCGGCCGACTCGACAGTCTCCGAGACCCTGAGCGGCAAATACAAGGGCGACGCAGACGCAATCCTGCGCCGCCTGAATGCATGGGTAGACGACGACGAGAGGCGTCGGCGGAGAGCCGAGCCGATTGGCTTCTACGAAACGTCTATCTTCATCGCGGCGCGAGACGCCGCGGCCATCGCCAAGAAGGAGGCACGCTCGCCAGGCAAGACGTCAGTCAGTGATGAGCAGGCCCGCATCGTCGTCGCGGTTGGCCCAAGCGGTTGCGGTAAGTCCGTCGCCGCCAGAGCGCTGACGGCTTACGACCCTAATTCGATACTGGTCCGCGTGCGCCAGCGCGCGGGAACGGACACGGGCCTTGCCAAGATGATCGTGGAGGCCGCCGGTTGGCGCGGCCGGCCGGCCAATTCGGCCACGATCGAATTCGTCGTCGCGAAATTACGAGACAGTGCTCGGTTGTTGATCGTTGATGAAGCCCACCGGCTGAGCCCGTCCGGCTACGAATTCCTGCGCGACTTGACCGACGAGTGCGGCATACCCATTTTGCTGCTGGGCACGGACAAGATTCGCCAGCGCGTCGATGCGACCCGCATGGGCGTCGGGCGCATGGCCGACGACCAGTTCTGCCGTCGCGTCTGCTACGTCATGGACCTCCTCAGAGGCAGCGACGGCAAGGGCGGTATCAAACGGGCGTTTTTCACAATCGAAGAAATCATGGCCATCTTCAAGTCCGACACCGTCAATCTAACGACAGACGGAGCCGAGTTCTTGCTCGCGATCGCCTGCACCGTTGGGATCGGCATGTTGGGCATGGCCGCCAATATCTTCCGGAAGGCACACTACGCGGCCCGGCGGCAAAGGAATATCGTCGACGCCGCACTACTCCGTGCGGCCGCGAAGAAGGTCCTGCTACCGGCAGGGATCGCCAACCCCGAGATCATGCGACAGATCGACTCAACGTTGGATCGCAACCGAGAATTCAGGAAGCGGGCAGTGGCGGGATAATCCCCGCTTGTATGGAGACCACCATGGCAGGGAGGCCGTGGACAGAATGGGAATTGGCGGAGCTCCGTAAAGGTGCGAAGTCGAAGACGACGCCCTTCTCGGTCATC